>NZ_JBSGYY010000032.1:0-106370 GCF_053610705.1 Streptomyces sp. NPDC054872
AAGTTGTGTGCTGACGCACAAAAGGGCGAGGCCCCCAGAAGAACTGGGGGCCTCGCCCTGAACGCTGCCGACGCCTAAGGCGTGGAAACGGCCGTCAGTTGTCGTCCTCGTCGATGAGGAAGCCACGCATCGGCGACGGAGCCTGCTGCATGGGCTGCGGGGCCTGCGGCCGCACCGGCGCCATCGGCTGGGTCATCGCCGGGGACATCTGCTGCTGGCCGCCGTAGGACGGACCGGCGTTCTGCTGGTTGCCGCCCATGGACTGCTGCCCGCCGTACGACGGGGCGCCCGCGCCGGCCGGTGCCATGGAAGGCGCCGGGGACGGCGGAAGGGAAGCCGTCGCCGGGGTCCGCGGCGGGGCCAGCGAGTCGTCGGCCTGAGTCTCCAGCTGACGGAGCTGCGACTCCAGGTAGGACTTCAGACGCGTGCGGTACTCGCGCTCGAAGCCGCGCAGGTCCTCGACCTTGCGCTCCAGCGTGGCGCGGGCGGACTCCAGGGAGCCCATCGCGACACGGTGCTTCTCCTGCGCGTCCCGCTCCAGGGCGTCGGCCTTGGCACGGGCGTCACGCTCGAGGCCCTCGGCGCGCGAACGAGCCTCGCCGACGATCTTGTTGGCCTCGGAACGGGCCTCCGCGATCGCCTGGTCAGCGGTCTGCTGGGCGAGGGAGAGCACGCGCGCGGCACTGTCGCCGCCGGGGCCCTGGCCGGGCTGGGGCATCTGCGGACCGTGACCGCCCATGGGACCACCCATGGGGCCGCCCATCGGACCGCCCTGGCCCATCGGGCCGGGACCCTGCGGACCACCCTGCGGGCCGTGCCCACTGGGGCCTGCGGGCAGCTGCGGCGCACCACCGGGCAGCTGCGGCGGACCGCCCATCTGCTGGTGCTGCGGGTGCTGCTGCTGCGGCGGCACCGGCTGCGGGCCCGATATTGCGGCGGGCACCGGGGCGCCGGGACCGCGCTGGTCCTGCGGTTCCGGAGGCTTGCGCATGCCGCCCTGCTGCTGGTTCTGCGCAGCGGCGCGGGTGGCAGCGGCCAGTTTGGCGCGCAAGTCCTCGTTCTCGCGGAGCAAGCGAGTCAGTTCGGCTTCGACCTCATCGAGGAAGGCATCGACCTCGTCCTCGTCATAGCCTTCTCGGAGGCGGACGGTCGTGAACTGCTTGTTCCGCACGTCCTCGGGGGTCAACGGCATCTCTTCACCTCAACGTAGTCGTCGGCATTCGGCAAGACCGTATCGTTCACAGCCGGCTCACGACGGAGATCAGGATGTAGACGATGATCATCAGTACGAAGAAGGACAGGTCGAGCGCCACGCCCCCGAGACGCAGCGGCGGAATGAACCGCCGCAGAAGCTTGAGCGGTGGATCAGTGACAGTGTAGGTGGCCTCCAGAACGACCACCATCGCCTTGCCGGGTTGCCATGAGCGGGCGAACTGGAAGACGTAGTCCATGACCAACCGGAAGATCAGCACGATGAGGAAGCACATCAGCGCGATGTAAAGCACCTGCAAGACCACGCCCATGTTCGCGGTTCCCTCTCCCCTGTTACTCGTGCTGCGTCTGCTGGTTCTGCGTTACTGCGTCACTTACGTCTCAGCTCTGGTTGAAGAACCCGCCCTCTGCGATGCGAGCCTTGTCCTCCGCCGTTACATCGACGTTAGCAGGCGACAACAGGAACACCTTCTGCGTCACTCGTTCAATGCTGCCATGGAGACCGAACACCAGACCGGCGGCAAAGTCGACAAGTCGCTTCGCATCCGTGTCGTCCATCTCGGTCAGATTCATGATCACCGGAGTGCCCTCGCGGAAGTGTTCCCCGATGGTACGGGCCTCGTTGTACGTCCGCGGGTGCAGCGTGGTGATGCGGTAGGGCTCCCGCTCGGACACGACCTTGGGCATGATCACCGGTGCGTTCTTCTCCAGACTCTGACGTTCAGGTGTGATGGATGCCACGGGGGCGATACGTGCCGGACGTCCTGATTCCGCGCCTAGCGAAGCGGAATGGGCGACCGGCTCACGCTGTGCGGGGGGCTGCACCACTCGTACCGATTCGTCCCTTTCAGGCACGTGTGCCTGACGGGATGAGTGGGACTGGTGCGGCGGTTCGTGCCGCCTGCGGTCCCGCTCGGGCTCCGGCTCGGGTTCGAACTCGTCATCGGGGTCGAACCCCGGACCGTCGTACCCATCGTCCTCCACGAGGCCGAGGTAGACCGCCATCTTGCGCATCGCGCCGGCCATGCTCTGAGTCCTCCGCTCTGTGGTGGATCGGCTGTCGTCACCAACTGCCCGCGATCCACGAGGCCTCCCCGCCCAACAGCGAGAATGACCATATTTTCTGCTGTGGTCCGACTTCTTGGCGACGTTACCCGAGCCCGGGTCGGACTCCGAGTACCGCCGTACCGACGCGCACATGTGTCGCTCCGGCCGCCACGGCCTGTTCGAGGTCCGCACTCATCCCTGCCGACACCATGTTCGCAGCCGGATGAGTCGCGCGCATGAGGGTTGAGAATTCCATCAGCCGCTCGAACGCCGCCTGTTGCCGCCCCGCGTACGGACCGGTGAGCGGCGCCACGGTCATCAGACCGTCGAGCCGCAGCCCCGGGGCCTCGGCCACCAGTCCGGCCAACTCTTCGATTCCGCCGGGGCCCACTCCCCCGCGCTCGCCCCGGCCGTTCTCCTCGGCGTCGAGGGCGACCTGGATCAGACAGCCGAGTTCCCGCTCGGCCCGCACGGCACCGGCCGACAGGGCAGTGACGAGCTTGGGGCGGTCCACGGACTGGACCACATCGGCATAACTGACCACAGAACGGACCTTGTTGGTCTGCAATTGACCGACAAAGTGCCAGTCGAGGGGCAGATCCGAGCACTCGGCGGCCTTGGGGGCCGCGTCCTGGTCACGGTTCTCGGCGACGTGACGCACACCGAGTTCCGAGAGGATCCGCACATCGCTCGCGGGATAGGTCTTGGTGACCACGATCAGGGTCACCTCCTCCCGCTTGCGCCCCGCCGCCACGCACGCCGCGGCGATGCGCTCTTCGACCTGCGCCAGATTTGCGGCGAGTTGAGACTTACGGTCCGTCATGCCCTATCAGTCCAGCCAGACATAGCCCGCGAGACGACCGGTGGTCCGGTCGCGGCGGTACGAGAAGTGGTCACCGGATTCCAGGGTGCACACCGGCGACTGCTCCCGGTCGCGCACCCCGAGCCGCTCCAGCTGGGCGTGCACGCCCGCGGTCACGTCGACCGCCGGAGTGCCCCAGCTCGTCTCGGCGTACGCCGCGGGTTCGATCGCGGCGACATCGGCGCGCATCTCCTCCGGCACCTCGTAGCAGCGGCCGCAGACGGCGGGGCCGGTGCGGGCGACCATGCGGTCCGGGTCCGCGCCGAGCTTCATCATCGCCTCGACGGCCGCGGGCACGACCCCGGCGATCATGCCGGGCCTGCCCGCGTGCGCCGCGGCGGCCACCTTGGCCACCGGGTCGGCGAGCAGGACGGGCGTGCAGTCCGCGGTGAGGACCGCGAGGGCGAGGCCGCGGCGGGCGGTCACCACGGCGTCGACCGCCGGGATCTCGGCGTCGGAGCCCCAGGGCCCGTCGACCACGACGACGTCGGGGCCGTGGACCTGGTTCATCCAGACCACGCGCGTCGGCTCGATGCCCAGCGCCGTGGCGGCCAGCGCACGGTTCGTGCGCATGGCCTCGGGGTCGTCGCCGACCGCGCCGCCGAGGTTGAGCTCTTCGTACGGAACGGCGCTCACCCCGCCCCACCTGTCGGTGAAGGCGAAGTGCGCGCCGCTCACGGTGCTGTGCTCGCCTATCACTTCAGGAAGTCCGGCACGTCCAGCTCCTCGGCCTGGCTGTCCGAGTAGGGACGGGCCGGCGGCACCTGCGGCGGGGCCACGGGCGCGGACGGGGTTTCGTTGACCGGGGTCACCTCGACCGGCTCCGGGGCCGACGGCTCCTCGTGCGACGTGACGCTGCCGAGGCCGCCGTACGGCGAACGGGACTCGGCCGGACGGCTCGTGGCCGCCGGCTGCTCGTCACGCTGCTTGCCCGACGACGCCGAACCGAGGACGGTGTCGCGCTTGGACGGCGGCTGCCCGCCGTCGAAGCCCGCCGCGATGACGGTGACCCGGACCTCGTCGCCCAGGGCGTCGTCGATGACGGCGCCGAAGATGATGTTGGCCTCGGGGTGGGCCGCCTCGCTGACCAGTTGGGCCGCTTCGTTGATCTCGAAGAGGCCGAGGTCGGAGCCGCCGGAGATGGAGAGCAGGACTCCCCGCGCTCCGTCGATGGACGCCTCCAGGAGTGGCGAGGAGATCGCCATCTCGGCGGCGGCCACCGCGCGGTCGTCGCCGCGGGCCGAGCCGATGCCCATGAGTGCCGAACCGGCCTCGGACATGACCGACTTGACGTCGGCGAAGTCGAGGTTGATCAGACCCGGGGTCGTGATGAGGTCGGTGATGCCCTGGACACCGGAGAGCAGGACCTGGTCCGCCGACTTGAAGGCGTCCAGAACGCTGACCTGGCGGTCCGAGATGGACAGGAGCCGGTCGTTGGGGATGACGATGAGGGTGTCGACCTCTTCGCGCAGCTCCGCGATCCCGTCCTCGGCCTGGTTGGCGCGACGACGGCCCTCGAAGGTGAACGGCCGGGTGACGACGCCGATGGTCAGGGCGCCCAGGGAGCGAGCGATGTTGGCGACGACAGGTGCGCCGCCGGTGCCGGTGCCACCGCCTTCGCCGGCGGTGACGAAGACCATGTCGGCCCCCTTGAGGACCTCCTCGATCTCCTCGCGGTGGTCCTCGGCCGCCTTGCGGCCGACTGCCGGGTTGGCTCCGGCGCCGAGGCCGCGGGTGAGTTCCCGGCCTACGTCGAGCTTGACGTCGGCGTCGCTCATCAACAGGGCTTGCGCGTCGGTGTTGATGGCGATGAACTCGACGCCCTTGAGACCGACCTCGATCATCCGGTTGATGGCATTGACACCACCGCCGCCGACACCGATGACTTTGATGACTGCGAGGTAGTTCTGCGGTGCTGCCACGTCGAAGGCCTCTCGCCTCGAGTTACGTGTCGCCGCCTCGCGGTCAAGCGCCGCGACGACTGATGCCGAATGGGACGGTCCGAACGCCGACCCGAACCCTAACGTTGAAGTTTAGGGTTACCAGTGTGTCTGTTCCTTGGACTCTTCCGAACAGGACACTAAGTCGACAAGTGGCGCACGTTCAACGAACACGCCGAACCTCCCGTTTTTCTTTTCACCCTATGTGATCAGCCGTAGCGCTGCCGAACCAGGGTGCTGGCCTGCGACGATATGCGTCAACTCGCCGACGAGGCGGGGGCGGTGGGGACACTCACATCGAAGTGCCGTGCCTTGGGGGCGGCTTTCATCAGGGCGATGAGTGTGCTTGCCTTCGTCCGACCCTTCTCGCTGCTGCCCCACTCCACGGTGCGTCCGCCCGTCAACTCCAGCGAGATGGAGTCGTACGAACGGACCTTGACGGCCCGTGTATCGCGGGCCACGGCGGCGGGCAGCGCACCCGCGACCTGTACCGCCTCACGCCGCAGACGGTGCGAGTCGAAACGGCGCAGACTCGCCTCCGCGTTCTCCTGATCCGGCCTCAATTCCAGGAGGGGGACACCCTTGGGGGCTTGTCCGCTCGTGGCGAATCGCACTCCCTTGGCGTCCACTTCGACGAACTTTCCGCCCTTTTCGATAAGCAGTACCGGCTTGCGTTCGGTCACTTTCAGACCGATCGCGTGCGGCCAGGATCGGTCGACCTCGACCGAGTCGATACGCGGAAGCCTCTTCCGCAGCCGGTCCTCAAGGGCGTCGGTGTCGACCGAGATCAGTGGTGCCCCGACCGGGGCCGCGGCCGCCTCGCGCACCTCTTCGGGCGTCAGGATCCGGGTCCCCGAAGTCGTCACGCGCTCCACGCGCAGCCACTGCGAGCCGTAGAACAACCAGACTCCTCCCGCCCCCACCAGCACGAGTGCGATGAGCGAGAGGATCAGGGTGCGCGGCCGCGGCACGCGCACGCGGGAGCGCCGAGGGCGGGGCGGGCGGGACCCACCAGAAGCGGGCTTCTGCCGTTCGGCGGTGGTCGGTCCGGCCACGGTCCCCTGCCTTCTTGTGCTTCTAGTGCCGTCTCACCCGTTGCGGCGCGACGCGATCGCCTCGTACACCATGCCGACGAGGAGGTCGTCGGCATCCCTGCGGCCGAACTCCGAGGCCGCACGGGACATCTCGTACAGCCGGTGCGGGTCGGCGAGCACCGGGAGTACGTTGCCCTGCACCCACTCGGGCGTCAGTTCGGCGTCGTCCACGAGGAGTCCACCGCCGGCCTTGACCACCGGCTGGGCGTTCAGCCGCTGTTCGCCGTTGCCGATGGGCAGCGGGACGTAAGCGGCCGGAAGCCCGACGGCGGAGAGTTCGGCGACGGTCATCGCGCCCGCACGGCAGAGCATCATGTCCGCCGCCGCGTACGCGAGGTCCATCCGGTCCACGTACGGTACCGGGATGTAGGGCGGCATACCGGGCATGTTCTCGACGTACGGCATTTCGTTCTTCGGGCCGACCGCGTGCAGGATCTGGATCCCGGCGCGCTGCAGGACCGGAGCGACCTGCTGGACGACCTCGTTGAGCCGCCTGGCGCCCTGCGAACCGCCGGAGACCAGCAGCGTCGGCAGGTTCGGGTCGAGGCCGAAGGCGGCGCGCGCCTCCGGGCGGACCCGGGCCCTGTCGAGCGTGGCGATGGTGTGGCGCAGCGGGATGCCGATGTAGCGGGAGTTGCGCAGCTTGCTGTCCGGCGTGGCGACGGCCACCCCGTGGGCGTACCGCGAACCGATCTTGTTGGCGAGGCCGGGGCGGGCGTTGGCCTCGTGCACGACGATCGGCGTGCCGGTCCGCTTGGCCGCGAGGTAGCCCGGCAGCGCGACGTAGCCGCCGAAGCCGACCACGCAGTCCGCCTTCGTGCGCTCCAGGATCTGCTCGGCCGCCTTGATCGTGCCGCGCAGCCGTCCCGGGACGGTGATCAGCTCAGGAGTGGGCTTGCGCGGCAGCGGAACGGCCGGGATCAGCGCGAGTTCGTAGCCCCGCTCGGGTACGAGTCGGGTCTCGAGTCCACGCTCCGTGCCCAGGGCCGTGATGCCCACGGTCGGGTCCTGCCTCCGCAGGGCGTCCGCGAGGGCGAGCGCGGGCTCGATGTGGCCGGCGGTCCCCCCACCGGCGAGTACGACATGCACCGAAATTCACCGCTCTCCGGACGAACGCGCCTTGACGCGCCGTCTCATCGTGTTCCATCTCACCCGAGGTTGCCGCATGGCCAGGGCCGCCTTTGCCGCCGGTTCCTCCCGCGCGAAGGCGATGAGGAGTCCGATGGCGAACATGGTCGGCAGCAGGGCTGAGCCCCCGTACGAGAACAGCGGGAGCGGGACACCGGCGATCGGCAGCAGACCGAGCACCGCACCGACGTTGATCACGGCCTGCGCCGTGATCCAGGTGGTCACGCCTCCCGCGGCATACCGTACGAAGGGGTCCTCCGTGCGTCCGGCCACGCGGATACCCGCATAGCCTAGAGCCGCGAACAGGGCGAGCACCGACAGCGTCCCCGCCAGGCCGAGTTCCTCCCCTGTGATGGCGAAGATGAAGTCGGTGTGCGGTTCCGGCAGTTGACCCCATTTTTCCACACTCGCGCCGAGGCCGGAACCGAAGAATCCGCCGGAGGCCAGGGCATAGATCCCGTGCACGGCCTGCCAGCACTGGTCGCCGGGGCCCGGATCCGTCGCGCCGATGCAGGCGAGCCTCGCCATGCGGTTGGGGCTGGTCTTGATGAGGATCACGCCGAGCAGGGCCGCGATCGAGAGCACTCCCGCGAAGAGCCGCGTGGGCGCCCCCGCGAGCCAGAGCAGGCCGAAAAGGATCGCCGTGAGGATGATCGCCGTGCCCATGTCGCCGCCCAGCATGATCAGACCGAGCAGCATGAAGGCGACGGGGACGAGCGGCACCAGCATGTGCTTCCACTGGGTGAGGAGGCGCTTGTCCTGTTTGCGGGCGAGCAGATCGGCGCCCCACAGGACGAGGGCGAGCTTGGCGAACTCGCTGGGCTGGAGCTGGAAGGGGCCGCCCAGATAGATCCAGTTCTGGTTTCCGTTGACGCTGCGCCCTATCCCGGGGATCTGCACGAGCACCATCAGGAAGACGGTCACGGCGAGGATGGGATAGGCGAGCGCCCGGTGCAGCTTGATGGGCATGCGCATGGCCACGAGCAGCAGGATTGAGCCGAGCACGGCGGCGACGAACTGCTTCTGGAAGAAGTACGCGGCGGGCAGGTCGAGCTGCAGCGCCTGGATCATCGACGCCGAGTAGACCATCACCAGGCCGAGCACGGTGATCAGCAGGCTGCTGCCGAAGATGAGGTAGTACGCCGTCAGCGGCCGGTCCCAGGCGCGCTTGACCCGGGTGACGAACCGCCGCACCGCGTTCTCGCTCGGCGGGCGTGGAGCCCGCGGGGAACGGACCGGTGCGGGCCGCCTGGCAAGGCGTGTGGGCGCGCGCCCGCTACTGCCGGCCATCAGGACCCCCGCCCAGCCACCAAGACGCTGCCACGTGCCCTCCTCAGGGTGCCGGGCGCCCCGGACCTCCGGGCCCGCGTCAGGCGCTCGCGCCGAGTTCGCGGACCGCGTCCGCGAACGCGTCACCACGCTTGTTGTAGTTGGTGAACATGTCCATCGACGCACAGGCCGGAGCCATCAGTACGGTGTCCCCCGGCTCGGCGAGCCGTGCCGCCTGTCGTACCGCCTCGGACATCGCCCCAGTGTCGGTCCGGTCGAGGTCGACGACCGGGACCTCGGGCGCGTGTCGCGCCAGGGCTTCGCGGATCAGCGCGCGGTCCGCGCCGATCAGGACGACACCCCGAAGCCGCTTGGCCGACTTGGTGACGAGCTCGTCGAAGGTGGCGCCCTTGGCGAGCCCGCCCGCGATCCAGACGATCGATTCGTACGCCGCCAACGAGGCTTCCGCGGCGTGGGTGTTGGTGGCCTTGGAGTCGTCGACGTACGCCACCTCGGCCACGTCGGCGACGTGTTCGATGCGGTGGGCGTCCGGGCGGAAGGCGCGCAGGCCGTCGCGGACGGCCGTCGCGGGCACGCCGTAGGCGCGCGCGAGCGCCGCCGCGGCCAGGGCGTTGGCGATGTTGTGCGGCGCGGGCGGCTGCACGTCGGAGATCTCAGCGAGCTCCTGCGCCTGCTTCTGACGGTCCGGCACGAACGCACGGTCGACCAGAATGCCGTCCACGACGCCCAGTTGCGAGGGCGCGGGCGCGTTCAGCGTGAAACCGATGGCGCGGCAGCCTTCTTCGACGTCGGCCTCGCGGACGAGGTCCTCCGTCGCCTTGTCGGCGACGTTGTAGACGCAGGCGACCTGATTGCCCTCGTAGATCCGGCCCTTGTCGGCGGCGTACGCCTCCATGGAGCCGTGCCAGTCCAGGTGGTCGGGCGCGAGGTTCAGGACGGTCGCGGAGTGGGCGCGCAGCGAGGGCGCCCAGTGCAGCTGGTAGCTGGAGAGCTCGACGGCCAGGACGTCATACGTCTCGTCGCCGGTGACGACGTCGAGCAGCGAGACCCCGATGTTGCCGACGGCGGCGGTGCGCAGACCGGCCGCCTCCAGGATCGAGGCCAGCATGCGCACGGTCGTGGTCTTGCCGTTCGTGCCGGTGACCGCGAGCCAGGGCGCGGCGTCGGGGCCGCGCAGGCGCCAGGCCAGCTCGACGTCGCCCCACACCTCGACGCCCGCTGCGGCGGCTGCCGCGAAGAGCGGCTTGTCCGGCTGCCAGCCGGGCGTGGTGACGACGAGTTCGGTGCCTTCGGGCAGGGTGGCCCCGTCGCCGAGGCGGACGGAGATGCCCTCCGCCCTCAGCTCATCGGCCTGCGTACGGGAGCGCTCGTCGTCGCCGTCGTTGACGACCGTGACGGCCGCACCCAGGCCGTGCAGCACGCGGGCCGCCGGGATCCCGGAGACGCCGAGTCCGGCGACGGTGACGTTCTTCCCCTGCCAGCTGGTCACTTCTTGGCTGCCCATCCTGCGTAGAAGAGGCCGAGTCCGACGATCACGCACATGCCCTGGATGATCCAGAAGCGGACCACCACAAGGACTTCGGACCACCCCTTGAGTTCGAAGTGGTGCTGCAGTGGCGCCATACGGAAGACGCGCTTCCCGGTCATGCGGAAGGAGCCGACCTGGATGACGACCGACATCGTGATGAGGACGAAGAGGCCGCCGAGCAGGGCGAGGAGCATCTCGGTGCGCGAGCAGATCGCGAGGCCGGCGAGCGCGCCGCCGAGGGCGAGCGAGCCGGTGTCACCCATGAAGATCTTGGCGGGCGAGGTGTTCCACCACAGGAAGCCGAAGCAGGCACCCATCAGCGCGGAGGCCACCACCGCGAGGTCGAGTGGGTCTCTGACCTCGAAGCACGCCTGTGGGTTGGTCAGCGTGACCGCGTTGGCGCAGGACTCCTGGTACTGCCAGACACCGATGAAGGTGTACGCGCCGAAGACCATCACGGAGGCGCCGGTGGCGAGGCCGTCGAGGCCGTCGGTGAGGTTCACGCCGTTCGACATCGCGAGGATCATGAACAGCGCCCAGACCACGAAGAGCACCGGGCCGATCGACCAGCCGAAGTCCGTGACGAACGACAGCTTGGTGGAGGCCGGGGTCTGGTTGCGGTTGTCCGGCCAGTTCAGCGCGAGCACGGCGAAGCCGATGCCGACGATCAGCTGGCCGGCCATCTTCGCCTTGGCGCGCAGGCCGAGCGAGCGCTGCTTCACGATCTTGATGTAGTCGTCGAGGAAGCCGACGAGGCCCATGCCCGCCATCAGGAAGAGCACGAGGAGACCGGAGAGCGTGGTCTCCGTACCCGTGATGATCTTCGTGAGGAAGTACGCGATGAGCGTGGCGAGGATGAAGGCGATGCCACCCATGGTCGGCGTACCGCGCTTGCTGTGGTGCTCGCGCGGGCCGTCGTCCCGGATGAACTGCCCATAGCCCTTGCGGGCAAGGAACTTGATAAGGAGCGGGGTTCCGACCAGGGTCAGGAAGAGCCCGATCACACCCGCGAAGAGGATCTGCCTCATCGGCCGGCGACCTGCCCCTCGGACGACGCGGAGTCATCGAGCAGCGCCGTGGCGACCCGCTCGAGACCGACCGATCTGGAAGCCTTCACCAGCACGACGTCTCCCGGGCGCAGCTCGCTGCGCAGCAGGTCGATCGCCGCCTGTGCGTCGGACACGTGCACCGACTCCTCACCCCACGAACCCTCGTTGTATGCGCCCAGTTGGAGCCAGGACGCTTCCCTGCCCCCGACTGCCACGAGCTTGCTCACGTTCAGCCGGACAGCGAGCCGTCCGACCGCGTCGTGTTCGGCGAGCCCCTCGTCACCGAGCTCGGCCATATGACCGAGCACCGCCCACGTACGACGTCCCTTGGCCATGGCCGCGAGCGCGCGCAGGGCGGCTCGCATGGACTCGGGGTTCGCGTTGTAGGCGTCGTTGACGACCGTCACGCCGTCCGGGCGCTCGGTGACCTCCATCCGCCAGCGGGACAGCGTGCCCGCCTCGGAGAGCGCGCGGGCGATCTCGTCTGCGGACATGCCCAGCTCATGGGCGACGGCGGCCGCGGCAAGCGCGTTCGACACGTGATGCTCACCGTACAGCCGCAAGGTCACGTCGCTGCACCCGGAGGGTGTGTGCAGCGTAAAAGCAGGCTGTCCGTTCTCCGTGAGCCGGACATTCTCGGCACGTACGTCGGCGTCGGCGCGCTCTCCGAAGAAGAGGACGCGTGCCTTCGTGCGCGAAGCCATGGCGCGGACGAGGGGGTCGTCGGCATTGAGGACGGCGGTGCCGTCGGCGGGCAGGCTCTCGACGAGTTCACCCTTCGCCACTGCGATCTGCTCGCGTCCGCCGAACTCGCCGATGTGGGCGGTGCCGACGTTGAGCACGAGGCCGATCTTCGGCGGGGTGAGGCCGGTGAGGTAGCGGATGTGGCCGATGCCGCGGGCGCCCATCTCCAGGACGAGGAACCGCGTCTCGTCGGTGGCGCTGAGGGCGGTGAGCGGCAGGCCGATCTCGTTGTTGAGCGAGCCCGGCGTGAAGACCGTGGGCGCCTTGCTCCGCAGCACCTGGGCGAGCAGGTCCTTGGAGCTCGTCTTGCCGACGGAGCCGGTGAGCGCCACGAGCGTGGCGCCGAGCCGCTCCACGACGTGCCGCGCGAGGGCGCCGAGCGCCGCCTGCACGTCGTCCACGACGATGGCGGGTACGCCGACGGGGCGCGACGCCAGGACCGCGGCGGCGCCCGCGTCGATCACCGCGGACGCGTAGTCGTGGCCGTCGACGCGCTCGCCCGCGAAGGCGACGAAGAGGCTGCCGGGCTCCACTTCACGGGAGTCCCTGACGACCGGTCCGGTGACCTGGACGGACGGATCCGGTATGTCGTACGTCTGCCCGCCGACGACACTGGCGATCTCGGCGAGGGAGAGGGCGATCACAGATTCATCCCTGGGTTTGCTGGATTGCTTCGCGAAGTACCTGGCGGTCGTCGAAGGGACGCACCACCCCGGCGATGTCCTGTCCCTGCTCGTGGCCCTTGCCCGCGACGAGCACCGTGTCGCCCGGCTCGGCCCGGGCGACGGCCGCGCGGATGGCGGCGGCGCGGTCCTCGAAGACGGCGACGTCACCGCGTTCGTGGGACGGCACGTCGGCGGCGCCGGCGAGCATCGTGGCCAGGATCGCGAGGGGGTCCTCGCCACGGGGGTTGTCAGAGGTCAGTACGGCGGTGTCGGCGAGCCGGGCCGCCGCGGCGCCCATCGGCATCCGCTTGGTCTTGTCCCGGTCGCCGCCGCAGCCGAGGACGATGTGCAGCTTGTTCTCGGTGACCTTGCGCAGGGCGCGCAGGACCGATTCGACGGCGTCCGTCTTGTGGGCGTAGTCGACGACCGCGAGGTAGGGCTGGCCCGCGTCGATGCGCTCCAGGCGGCCCGGGACGCCCGCCACGGCGCCGATGCCGTCGGCGGCCTGCTGCGGGTCGATCCCGGCGACGGCCAGCGAGACGATCGCGGAGAGGGTGTTGGCGACGTTGAAAGGACCGGCCAGCGGGGACTTGGCGGTGATCCGCTCGCCCTGCGGGCCGACCACGACGAACGTGGAGTCGAACGGCGTGACCTCGACGCCTTCCGCGCGCCAGTCGGCGTCGGGGTGGCCCTCGGCGGAGAAGGTGGTGACGGGGACCTCGGACTCGTCGATGAGCCGACGCCCGTACTCGTCGTCGAAGTTGACCACGCCGACCTTCGAACGCAGCTTGGTGAACAGCTGCGCCTTGGCCTGGAAGTAGTCCTCCATGTCGGAGTGGAACTCCATGTGCTCCGGGCTCAGGTTGTTGAAGACGGCGACGTCGAAGACGCAGCCGTCCACCCGGCCGAGCACGAGGGCATGGCTGGAGACCTCCATGGCGACGGCCTCGACGCCGCGCTCGCGCATCACCGCGAACAGCGCCTGGAGGTCGGTCGCCTCGGGGGTCGTGCGTTCGGACTTGATCCGCTCGTCGCCGATGCGCATCTCGACCGTGCCGATGAGGCCGGTCGATTTGACGCCCTTGAGGCCGCCCTCGACGAGGTACGCCGTGGTGGTCTTGCCGGACGTGCCGGTGATGCCGATCTGCAGCAGATCGCGGCCCGGATGGCCGTAGACCGTGGCCGCCAGCTCCCCCATGGCGCCGCGCGGGTTCTCCACGACCAGGACCGGCAGGCCCGTGACGGCGGCGCGTTCGGCGCCCGTCGGGTCGGTGAGGATCGCGGCGGCGCCGAGGTCGGCCGCCTGGGCGACGAAGTCGGCGCCGTGCAGCCGGGCGCCGGGCAGCGCGGCGTAGATGTCGCCGGGGCGGACCGCGCGGGAGTCGTGCGTGATGCCGCTGACCTCCCCGGTGCCCGGGGCGGCGACGCCCAGCTGATCGGCGATCCTGGCGAGCGGCGTCGCGGAGACCTGGACCGGCCGCGGCGGTCCCGGATATGTCACGGGAACGCCCTTCTGGGTGGTTTGGGACTGATCAGCGTGTGGCACGGCGGTGAGCGTACCGGGCGCACCGGGCTCAGGGCGAAGCGGGCGGTGTGGCGGGGGCTGGTTCCCCGGCCGCGGGGTGATCGTTGTCACGGGTTTGTCCTGGTGGGGCTCAGGGTTCGAAGGTGACGGGGAGCCGGGCCGCGCCCTTGCCGGTGGGCGGGACCTGGAGCGTCTTGAGGGCGAACTGCATGACTTCCTTGTAGATGGGACCGCAGATCTGGCCGCCGAAGTAGCTGCCCTTGGTGGCGTTCTGGATCGCGCAGTAGACGGTGACGCGCGGCTTGTCGGCGGGCGCGAATCCGGCGAACGACGAGGTGTAGCCCTTGTACCTGCCGGTCTCGGGGTCGACCCGGTTGGCCGTACCCGTCTTGCCCGCGACCCGGTAGCCGGGGATGCGGGCCTTGGTGCCCGTGCCCTCTTCGTCGTCGACGACGGATTCGAGCATCCGCGACAACGTCTTGGCGGTCTTCGTGCTCACCACCCGGGTCTTCTTGGGCTTGGGCGCGGGCGTGAAGCGGCCGTCGGGCCCCTTCGTGCCGCGCACCAGCGTGGGCTCGACGCGTACGCCGTCGTTGGCGATGGTCGAGTAGACGGAGGTCGCCTGCATCGCGTTGATGGAGAAGCCTTGGCCGAACGGGATCGTGTACTGCTGCGAGGTGGACCACTTGTCGGCGGGCGCGAAGATGCCGGACGTCTCGCCGGGGAAGCCGAGTCCGGTCTCCCTGCCGATGCCGAACTTGCGCAGGTACGAGTAGAGCGACCGGTTGGCTTCCTTCTGGGTCTTGCCCAGCTCGCCGGTGGCCAGGATCGTGCCGATGTTGCTGGACTTGGCGAGCACGCCGTTGAGCGTGAGGTGCCAGGTCGGGTGGTCGATGTCGTCCTGGAAGAGCCGGTCGCCGCGGTGCAGCCGGTTGGGGACCGTCACATGGGTGGCGGGCGTGGCCGCGTTCTCCTCCAGGACGGCGGCCATCGACATGACCTTGGCGGTGGAACCCGGCTCGAAGGCGTCCTGGAGCGAGGCGTTGCCCATGGCCGTCCCGTCGGCCTGCGAGAGGTCGTTCGGGTCGAAGCCCGGGGAGTTGGCCATCGCGAGGATCTCGCCGGTCTTGTTGTCCTGCACTATCACGTAGCCGCGGTCCGCCTGGGACTTCTCCACCTGCCTGGTGATGGCGCTCTGCGCGGCCCACTGGATGTCGCGGTCGATGGTGAGCTCGACGTCGGAACCGGGCACGGCCGGCGTCTCGGTGCTGCCCGCCGTGGGCACCTGGTGGCCGCCGGACTGGGCGTACCTGATCTTGCCGTCCTTGCCCGCGAGCTCCTTGTTGAGCTGCTGCTCGAGGCCGCCCGCGCCCTTGCCCTCGGCGTTGACCCAGCCCAGTATCCCGGCGCCCTGTTGTTGTTTGGTTACCCGGCGTTTGGGGGTGGGGTCGTGCAACCCCCCCCCTGTTTTGTGGGGTGTATTGGTGGGGGCGCGCGCGTTGGCGGCGCGCCCGCCGCGCAGGTCCTTGATCTGCTTCCAGACCTGCGGGGTCTGCCTGCGGGCGAGCAGGACGTAGCGCGTCTTGGGGGTCTTCAGCTGTTCGGTGAGCCGGTCGGCGTCCTTGTCGAGGATCGGGGCGAGGAGCGCGGCGGCCTGCTCGGGCGCGTCCTTGATGCCCATCTCCTTGGCGGTGAACATCGTGGGGTCGGCCGTGATGTCGTACGCGTCCACGCTGGCGGCCAGTTCGACGCCGCGGCGGTCGGTGATGCCGCCGCGCTCGGCGGTCAGGACGTGGCTGAAGTAGCGGTTCTTCTCGGCCTTGGCGGTGTAGACGCTCGCGTCGACCGCCTGCACCTGCAGGAGGCGTACGACGAAAGCCAGCATCACCAGGGTCAGGCCGAGGCTCACCATGCGCAGGCGGGGCCGCGGGCTGCCGAGGCGGATGGTGCGGGCCTTGGTGGCGGGGCGCGGGCGGCGGGCGGGCCCAGCTCCCCCTCCTGCGCGGCGCTGTTCGCCGGGGCGGGCGGGGCGCGAGGGCCGCGCGGGTCCCGGGACCCTGCGTCGCGGGGGTTGGCGGTCCGTCACTTACGTCACCTGCCGGAGGTCGTGGGGCCGGGCGTCGCGGAGGGGTGGGGCGTGGGCGAGGCGCCCGGGGCCGGGGCGGAGGGCGCCGGGGACGCCTGGGGCGCCGAGGGCACCGCGGGCGACGGCGCCACCGGGATCGAGACCGAGGGCGCCGGGGAGGCTACTTCCTGCGGGCGTGGATCCGGCCCCAGCGCGGAGGACTGCTCGGCGGCTCCGGGGACGCCGCGCACGGTGCCGTCCGGGTTCAGGAAGGCCGGGTCACCGCCCGGCACCATGCCGAGCTCACCGGCGCGGCGCTGGAGGGCCTCAGGGGCGGCGTAGGCGTCCACGTCCCGTTGGAGCTCCTGCTCCTGGTCGGTGAGCTCCGTCGTCTCCTTCTTGAGCTCGCTCAGCTGGAACGAGCCCTCGTTGAGCGAGGAGTTCAGGATCAGCAGCGTGATCAGACCGCCGCCGAGCAGCAGCACGACGAGCAGCACGAACGGTGTGCGCGCGGCCTGGCTCGGCCCCGACGGCAGCAGCCGCGCGAGGCGGGCGGCCCTCCCCCGCAGCTCGGGCTTCTTGCTCATGGGGCCTCCTCAGGGACGCCGTTCACGGGTCCTCCCGGCGGGCGCGCTTCACGGGGCCTCCTCGCGGATGCGCTGCGCACCCCGCAGCCGTGCCGGGGCCGCCCGGCGGTTCTCGGCGACCTCTTCCTCGGTGGGGAGTTCGGCGCCGCGCGTGAGCAGCTTGAGCCGGGGCTGGTAGCGCTCGGGGACGACGGGCAGGCCGGGCGGCGCGGTCGTCGCGGCACCGGCCGCGAACACCTGCTTGACCAGCCGGTCCTCAAGGGAGTGGTACGACAGGACGGCGATGCGGCCGCCGACGGCGAGCGCCTTCACGGCCGCCGGGATGGCGGCCTCCAGGACGCTCAGCTCGCCGTTGACCTCGATGCGCAGGGCCTGGAAGGTGCGCTTGGCGGGGTTGCCGCCGGTGCGCTTGGCGGCCTGCGGCAGGGAGTCACGGATCAGCTCGACGAGCCGCGCGCTGTTGCTGAACGGCTCCTTCTCGCGCTCGCGGACGACCGCGCTCACGATCCGCTTGGCCTGCTTCTCCTCGCCGTACTGGCGCAGGATCCGCACCAGTTCGCCCGGTGCGTACGTGTTGAGGACCTCGGCGGCGCTCATGCCGGTCGTCTGGTCCATGCGCATGTCCAGGGGCGCGTCCTGCGCGTAGGCGAAGCCCCGGTCGGCCTCGTCGAGTTGCATCGAGGAGACGCCGAGGTCGAACAGGATGCCCTGGACCTTCGCGATGCCGAGCCGGTCGAGCACCTCGGGCAGTTCGTCGTAGACCGCGTGCACAAGCTCGGCCCGGTCACCGAAGGGGGCGAGCCGCTCCCCGGAGAGCCGCAGCGCTTCCTTGTCCCGGTCGAGGCCGATGAGGCGGGCCGAGGGGAAGGTGGAAAGCAGCGCCTCGCTGTGGCCGCCGAGTCCGAGGGTGCAGTCGACGACGACCGCGCCCGGCTCGGCGAGCGCGGGGGCCAACAGGTCCAGGCATCGCTGGAGCATCACCGGGACGTGTCGGGTGTGGCTCAAAGGGCCCTCTCAGGTCCGGCGCGCAGCGCGGTGCGCACGGCCGGGTCCCCGCCCGCTCCAGAAGGGGAATGGCCTGCTGGCGCCGGGGAAGTGGCGTCAGCCGACCGGGAGCGGGAGGAGGCCGAGCCGTACGTACGCGCCGCGCACGTGGGGGGATTCAGGGAATCTCCGGGTGAACAGTCCAGCTGGGAGCAGGGTCACGGCTCCCACTTCGCGTCACTTTAGTCCACCGTGTCGCCCGGTCAATCAACTGGCCTGCGCGTCGCGCACGGGTCGCCGACGGGTCGCGAAGAACGCCTCTTCACCCGTTCGGGCGTAGGCGCCGCACCCCTGTGGGTTAGCTCACAACAAGACTCATTGACGTTCTTTGTCCCTTCTCACAGCGGGCCCCGGCGATCAGTGCCGACTACCGTCTTAGTCATGTCGACTTCCGCATCGCCCACGGGCTTCCCCACAGAGCCGACCGGCGGCATAGCCGCCGGCGACACCGTCACGGACCGTCTCGTCGAGGCGAACAAGCGGTACGCGTCCGGTTTCACGGACCCGGGCATGGACGCCCGCCCCGTGCTCGGCGTGGCCGTCGTCTCCTGCATGGACGCCCGCATCGATCTCCACGACGCGCTCGGTCTCGAACTGGGCGACTGCCACACCATTCGCAACGCGGGCGGCGTGGTCACCGACGACGTCATGCGCTCCCTGACGATCAGCCAGCGCGCACTCGGCACGCGCAGCGTCGTGCTGATCCACCACACCAGCTGCGGCCTGGAGAGCCTCACCGAGGAGTTCCGGCACGAGCTCGAGCTCGAGGTCGGCCAGCGGCCCGCCTGGGCGGTGGAGTCCTTCCGTGACGTCGATCAGGACGTACGCCAGTCGATGCAGCGGGTGCGGACCTCGCCGTTCCTTCTGCACACCGACGATGTGCGGGGATTCGTCTTCGATGTGACCACCGGTCTGCTGCGGGAGATCGACCCTGCGTGACCGGGTCCGGAGCGGATCTTTCCGGATCACCTCGGCAGGCAAAAGGCCGTAAGAGCTGACATATCGCCGCCAGTTATCCGCGGGCGAGTGACACAACCCGGTATGCCCAACAAGAATGCGGGGTGTGGCACCACGCTGAACCATTCACGCGTGGTGTCCGTGATTCGGGGTGGGCCGGGCCGCACACAGATGCGTCGGCCCGGAGAACGTGTCCGAGGAGGGCCGGGTGACGACCTATGACGATCGAGCGAGCCTCACAGATCTGACCGCCACAGCGGAGCGTGTCCGCGGTTCGGTGGAGGGTGTGATCGAGGGCAAGCCGGAGGTCGTACGGCTTTCGCTGACCGTGCTCCTCGCCGAGGGGCATCTGCTGATCGAGGATGTGCCGGGCGTGGGCAAGACCATGCTCGCCAAGGCACTGGCGCGGTCCATCGACTGCTCCGTGCGGCGCATCCAGTTCACGCCCGACCTGCTGCCGTCGGACATCACTGGTGTGTCCATCTTCGACCAGCAGCGCCGGGACTTCGAGTTCAAGCCCGGCGCGATCTTCGCGCAGATCGTGATCGGCGACGAGATCAACCGCGCGTCCCCCAAGACGCAGTCGGCGCTCCTGGAGTCCATGGAGGAGCGCCAGGTCACCATCGACGGGCAGACCTACGAACTGCCGAGCCCCTTCATGGTGGTGGCGACGCAGAACCCCGTCGAGATGGAGGGGACCTATCCCCTCCCCGAGGCGCAGCGCGACCGCTTCATGGCGCGCGTCTCGATCGGCTATCCGAACGCGGAGGCCGAGCTGCAGATGCTGGACGTGCACGGCGGTGTCTCGCCGCTCGACGACCTCCAGCCGGTGGCGCACGCGCACGACATCGTCAAGCTCATCGACGCCGTGCGCACGGTCCACGTCGCCGACTCCGTGCGGCGGTACGCGGTGGACCTGGTCGGGGCGACCCGCAACCACCCCGACCTGAGACTCGGGGCGTCGCCGCGCGCGACGCTGCACCTGCTGCGGGCGGCCAAGGCCTCCGCGGCGCTCAGCGGCCGGGAGTTCGCGCTGCCGGACGACGTCCAGGCCCTGGCCGTGGCGGTGCTCGCGCACCGGCTGCTGCCCACGGCCCAGGCCCAGTTGAACCGGCGTACGGCCGAGTCGGTCGTCCTGGAGATCCTCCAGCGCACGCCCGTACCGGCCGCCGTCCAGCCGAACAGCGGTTACTTCAACCAGCAGCCGCCCGGCGCACGGAGGCTGTGATGGCGGCCGGGGGGCCGCAGCCGGCGCAGGACGAGGAGGGCAAGGGCGGACTGCGGACCGCGCTCGCGGGTCTGACGACGCGCGGGCGCTCGTTCCTCGCGGCCGGAGTGGCCGCCGCCATCTGCGCGTATGTCCTGGGGCAGAGTGATCTGCTCCGGGTCGGGCTGCTGCTCGCCGTGCTTCCGCTGGTGTGCGCGACGGTGCTCTATCGCACCCGCTACCGCGTCGCGGGCAGCCGCAGGCTCTCCCCCGCGCGCGTGCCCGCCAGTTCCGAGGCGCGGGTCCACCTGCGGATGGACAACGTCTCGCGGCTGCCCACGGGACTGCTGATGCTCCAGGACCGGGTGCCCTACGTCCTGGGGCCGCGGCCCCGGTTCGTGCTCGACCGGGTGGAGGCGGGCGGCCGCCGTGAGGTGTCCTACCGCGTCCGCTCGGATCTGCGGGGGCGCTATCCGCTGGGACCGCTGCAGCTGCGCCTGACGGACCCGTTCGGGATGTGCGAACTGACGCGCTCCTTCTCGACGTACGACACCTTGACGGTCATCCCGCGGGTGGAGGCACTGCCTCCGGTGCGGCTCACCGGCGAGGCCAAGGGGTACGGCGACGGGCGCAACCGCTCGCTGGCCCTCGCGGGCGAGGACGACGTGATCCCGCGGGGCTACCGCCACGGCGACGACCTGCGCCGCGTCCACTGGCGCTCCACGGCCCGCTATGGAGAGCTCATGGTGCGCCGCGAGGAGCAGCCGCAGCGGGCCCGCTGCACGGTGCTGCTCGACACCCGGGCGCGCGCCTTCCGGGGCGCGGGGCCCGACTCGGCCTTCGAGTGGGCGGTGTCGGGCACGGCGTCCACCCTGGTCCACATGCTCGAACGGGGCTTTTCCGTACGGCTGTTGACGGACACCGGGAATTCGGTGCCCGGCGAGGGCTCGGACGGTTTCGCGGGCGCGAGCCAGGAGTCGGCCGACGCGGCGGGGCTGATGATGGACACCCTCGCGGTGATCGACCACTCGGACGGCACGGGGCTCTCACCCGCGTACGACGTGCTGCGCGGGGGCAACGAAGGCCTCCTGATCGCCTTCTTCGGCGACCTCGACGAGGAACAGGCGACGGTGGCCGCCAAGATGCGCCAGCGCAGCGGCGCCGCGGTCGCCTTCGTCCTGGACGCCACGGTCTGGGCGCAGGGCTCCGGCGGCCCTCCGGCGGGCCCCGGCGACGAGCGGGTCCGGATGCTGCGCGAGGCGGGCTGGACGGCCGTGGCGGTACCCCCCGGGGTTCCCCTGGTGGACCTGTGGCGCCAGGCGGACCATCTGCGGGCGGGCGCGGGCCCGGCTCCCGCGGCGGGCACGACGACCGGGGGCTGGGGATGAACCGGGGGCCGGAGACGAACGGCTGCCCGGCAGGCGGGACCAAGGGCACGACAACGGGGGGACGTTCATGAGTGGGCGCGCGCGACTCGCGCTCTGTGCCACGGCGGCGACGCTGATGGCATCGGGGGCGCTGCTTCCGCTCGTCGATCCGGCGACGTGGTTCCTCCAGGCGGCGATCCTGCTCGCGCTGCAGAGCGGCGTGGGGGCGCTCACCCGGCGGGTCCCGCTGGCCCGGCCGGTCACGGTCGCGGTGCAGGCCCTGGTGACGCTGCTGATGCTGACGCTGGTGTTCGCCCGCGAGCAGGCGATCGGCGGGGTGATTCCGGGCCCCGACGTGTTCCGGGAGTTCGGGCTGCTCCTCGAGGCGGGCGGCAACGACGTCGGGCAGTACGCGATCCCGGCGCCGCTCAGTGACGGCATCCGGCTGATGCTGGTCGGCGGCGTCCTGGTGATCGGCCTGGCGGTGGACGCCCTCGCGGTGACGTTCCGTACGGCGGCGCCCGCGGGTCTTCCGCTGCTCGCGCTGTACTCGGTCGCCGCGGGGCTCTCCGGGGACGGGGCCGGGTGGCTGTGGTTCCTGCTCGCGGCCGCCGGATATCTGCTGCTGCTCCTGGCGGAGGGCCGGGACCGGCTCTCCCAGTGGGGGCGGGTCTTCGGGGGCGCGGCGCGCGCGCCGGGACGGATCTCCGGGGGCCTGGAGACCGACAGCGGTGCGATCGCGCCGGTCCGCACGGGCCGGCGCATCGGCGCGGTGGCCCTGGGCATCGCCCTGGTGGTGCCGCTCGCGCTGCCCGCCCTGGACGGCGGGCTCCTCGATGGTTCCGGCGGCGCCGGAGGCTCGGGTTCCGGTGGTGGCGGCACGATCTCGGCGGTGAATCCGCTGGTCGCGCTCCAGGACAGCCTGAACGAACCGGACGACCGCGAGGTCATCTCGTACAAGACGAACGCCAAGGAGACGGAGAACCTCTACCTGCGGATCGTCTCCCTCGACCAGTTCGACGGCACGACGTGGAAGACCACCGTCCGCAGCATCGAGGACGTGCCCCCGCGCCTGGAGGATCCGCCGGGGCTCTATCCCGACGTCCGCAGGAGCGAGATCCAGACGAACATCTCGGCCGCCGACAGCTACGCGCAGAACTGGCTGCCGATGCCCTACCCGGCGAGCGAGGTGAAGATCAACGGCCGCTGGCGGTACGAGCCGGTGGGACGCGCCCTGGTGGGTGACCGCGGGCAGACGACCCGCGGCGCGCAGTACGGGGTCAAGAGCCTCATCGTGGAGCCCACGGCCGAACAGCTGGCCAACGCCGCCGAGCCGCCGAGGCAGATCGCGCGGGAGTTCACCAAGGTGCCCGAGACCTTGCCCTCCGTGGTGGCATCCGAGGCCCGCAAGATCACCAAGGGCTCGTCGAACGACTACGAGAAGGCGGTCAAGCTCCAGGACTACTTCGCGTCGGAGGGCGGCTTCACCTACAACACGCAGGTGCGCGCGGGCAGTGGCCCGGCGGCGATCGCCCGCTTCCTGGAGCAGAAGGAAGGCTTCTGCGTCCACTTCTCGTTCGCGATGGCCTCGATGGCGCGGACGCTGGACATCCCCGCGCGCGTCGCGGTGGGCTTCACGCCCGGCGCCGCTCAGGCGGACGGCTCGATGTCGGTCGGACTGCGGGACGCGCACGCCTGGCCCGAGCTGTACTTCGAGGGCGTGGGCTGGACCCGCTTCGAGCCCACCCCGAACCGAGGCACGGTGCCGGACTACACGCGCCCGGACACCCCGTCCGACGGCGCGAGCGACCCGGCGGCGCCCGAGTCGAGTGCGTCGTCGGCGCCGTCCGACGAGCCGTCGGCCTCGGCGAGCTGCCCGCCCGACCAGCAGAGGCAGGGCGGCTGCGCGAGCACGGCCCCGGCGATCGCGGGGGGCTCGGGCGGCGACGGCCCGCCGATCGACACGATCGTGGCGGTGACCCTGGGGGCGCTGGTGGTCCTCGGCCTGCCCTTGCTGCCGATGCTGTGGCGCCGGCGGATCCGTGCGGTGCGCCTGGGCTCGACGGGCCGTACGGAGGCGGACGCGGCCGCACGAACCCTCGCCGCCTGGCTCGAGGTGACCGACACGGCCTGGGACCACGGGATCACGCCGGACGAGTCACAGACCCCGCGCAAGGCGGCGGCCCGGATCGTGCGGATCGGGCAGCTCACCGCGGCACCCGCGGATTCCGTCCACCGGCTGGCCGCGGCGGTCGAGCAGGTCCTCTACGCGCCACGGCCGCAGCTGACGGCGGGCCTGGCCGATGACGTGCACCGCGTGTCGGACGGTCTGCGGGCCACGTCGAACCGCTCGGCACGGCTGCGGGCAACACTCGCCCCGCGTTCGGCCGCACGGGTGGTGTGGGCGGTCTCGGACCGCTGGACGGCGGTCAAGGCACGGTGGTCCGAGCGGGTCGCCAAGCGGTGGACGGCACTGCGGAGGCCTTCGCGACCGTCGGGTCCGTCGCAGCAGCAGAGCTGACGCACACAGGCAGCAGGAGGACTGACACAGCAGGGCTGACACACGTAGGGCGCCGGTCTCCCGCCTCGATGAGGGGGACGACCGGCGCCCTATGTGTTGCTGAAAAGCTGGAAGGCTATTGGCCCTGTTCGTCGCGGCGGCGCTGCCAACGCTGCTCGATCCGGTCCATCATCGACCGGCGCTGCCTGGCCTGCCGACGGGCCGGGGTGCTGCCCGGGGCCGTTGGTGTGCCTGGCGTGCCGGCGGCCGGCTGTTCACCTGGCTTGGGGGCTTTGCGCCATCCGGTGACGGCGAGCACCGCACAACCGAGCATGACGAGGAAACCGACCACGCTCACCCAGATCTGCTGGGCGACCATTCCCGCCATGAGAAGGGCAATACCCACAAGGAAGCCCGCGACCGCTTGGTAGACCCGTCGCCGGGTGTACGTACGCAGCCCGCTTCCCTCGAGCGCTGTCGCGAACTTGGGATCTTCGGCGTACAGCGCTCGCTCCATCTGCTCGAGCATGCGCTGCTCGTGCTCCGAGAGCGGCACGGAGTCCTCCTCATCGTGCAGTCGCCGGGGCGACCGGGGGTCCCCTTCAGGATAGGCAGGGAATCGCCCCCGTGAAACCCGCCCCTCTGCGCCAACTTCGCCAAACCGGACCACCCTGCCGCTTCGGCTCACTGAAGCGTTCATTCCCCAGCGGCCGATCCGGCATGCCGGACGGTCTGCCTCGATCATACGGCGCCCGTAGCCCGTTCGGGGGGTGTGTGCCGTACTCCATGTGCGGCTGCGCCGCTGATCAGCGGGGCAGCCATGCCGGACATCAGGCCTCGTCGGCATCCCGGGTCTCACCGAGCACATGCAACTGGGTGGCCACGGAGTGGAAGGCGGCGAGCTCGGCGGCGGCCGCCTCCAGCTTGAGCAGGGCCTCCAGGGCGCCGGGTTCGGTGTCCACGAGAACGCCGGGAACCAGGTCGGCGAAGACCCGCACGCCGTGCACGGCGTCGACCCTGACGCCGGCGTCCTCGACGAGACCGGTGAGCTGTTCGGCGGTGAAGCGCCGCGGCACGGGGTCACCCTCGCCCCAGCGGCCGGCCGGGTCGTCGAGCGCCTGCCTGGCCTCGGTGAAGTGCCCGGCGAGCGCCCTGGCGAGCACCGCTCCGCCGAGACCGGCGGCGAGCAGGCTCAGGGTGCCGGAAGGGCGCAGCGCGCTGACCGCGTGGCGCACGCCCTCGGCGGGATCGTCCACGTACTCCAGGACGCCGTGGCACAGGACGGCGTCGAACCCGGCCCGCTCCACGACGTCGAAGAGGCCGTGCACGTCGCCCTGGACGCCGCGCACGCGGTCGGCGACGCCCGCCTCGGCGGCCCGGCGCTCGAGCGCGAAGAGGGCGTTCGGGCTGGGGTCGACGACGGTGACGCGGTGGCCGAGGCGGGCGACGGGCACGGCGAAGTTTCCGCTGCCGCCTCCGGTGTCGAGCACGTCGAGGGAGTGTGACTCCCGGCCCGTGGCCTTGACCCGGCGGTCGAGGGCGTCCTTGAGGACCTCCCAGACCACGGCGGTACGGAGAGAAGCGCGGGGGCGCATCGGGTCCGACACGGCAGTTGACTCCTCGGCGCGTCCACCGCACGTCCGCGGCGGAGCTAGGGGGTTCCCTCCGCCTGCTCTTGCGGCAGTCAGGAGGGTGCGGGCGCTCCCACCCTATTGCCTTCGGACGACTGCCCCGTCACCCGTCTCGGCTCGCGTCCGGCGGCTCCCGCCTGGGCTGGGGCAGCACCGGCTGCAGCCCCAGCATCCGCTCGACGAGGCGTAAGAACATCCCCACGTCACGCAGCAGATCGTCCGCGTCCCGGACGGTGGCCGCGCCCTGTATGCCGGCCTCCGCGCGGGCCCTGCGCGGCGCGCCGGAGGCGAACAGGGCGCTCCACTCGGCCAGTTCGGGTGCTATCTCGGGGAGCACTTCCCAGGCGCTCCGGATGCGCTGCCTGCGGCGCGGGGTCGCCTCGGGCCGGCCGCGGGCGGCGAGGACGGCGGCCGCGGTGCGCAGGGCCGCGAGGTGGGCCGTGGCATAGCGCTCGTTCGGAGGCTCCAGGTGCGCGGCCTCGTCGATGCCGGCGCGGGCCTGGGCGAGCAGTTCGAGTGCGGCGGGCGGGGCCGTGGCCCGGCGCAGGACGGGGTGCACGTCGCTCGCGGGGCCGGTCGCTACGGGGGCAGGGCCGACGGGGCGGTGCCGACGTGCGGCTGCTGCGGAAGTGCTGGCCATGACGAACCTCCTGTCGTCGCGTAACGGCTATGTGGCCGTATGTGCACATCGTGTAGTACGCCACTGACAATCGGCTCTGACCTGGGCTTTTGCCTCGATCGCCGGTTCGCGTTAGTTTTTGCACTGACCAGTCAGTTCAAAAAAGTGGGCGCGAGGGGGAACTGTGGACGGGCCGAACGACGGCGAGCGGGGAGCCGCCGTCACAGCGCGGGAGTTCGGGCTCAAGGGACCGCGGGGCTGGGCGTTCCGCGGGGTCGGCGTCGAGGCCGGACCCGGGTCGCTGATCGCGATCGAGGGAGCCTCGGGGTCGGGCCGCACCTGTCTGCTGCTCGCGCTCACCGGGCGGATGCGCCCCACCGAGGGTGAGGCCTCGGTGGGGGGCTTCCGGCTGCCCAAGCAGCTCGCGGCGGTCCGCCGGATCAGCGCGCTCGGGCCCGTGCCCGGCGTGACCGACCTCGATCCGGCGCTGACCGTCGCCGAGCACCTGCACGAACGGGCGCTGCTGCAGCGGCGGTTCGGCGGCTCCCTGCGGGGCCTGCTGAGGCCGCGCGCCGAGCGGAAGGCCGAGGCGCGGCTGCGGGTCGACACGGCGCTGACCGCCGCGGGGCTCGACATGGAGTCGCTGCCCAAGGGGCGGCGGACCTCCGTACGCGATCTGGAGCGCCTGGAGATCCTGCGGCTCTCCGTGGCCCTCGCGCTGATCGGGCGGCCCCGGCTCCTTGGTGTCGACGACGTCGACCTCAAGCTGTCGGACGCCGAACGGCGCGAGGCCTGGGACCTGTTGAGGTCCCTCACCAAGAGCGGCACCACCGTCGTGGCCGTGTGCAACGAAGCCCCCGACGACGCGATCGCCGTATCCACGGTCCGCGCCGACGACAGCAAGACCGACGACAACGAAACCGACGACAAGGAGACGGCGGATGCGCTCGCCGAAGCTGGCCTCGCTTGAGCTCAGGCGCTTCGGCAGGGGAAAGCTGCCGCGTGCCGCGCTCGTCGCGCTCCTGCTGCTGCCCCTGCTGTACGGCGCGCTGTACCTCTGCTCGTTCTGGGACCCGTACGGCCGCCTCGACCGCATTCCCGTGGCGCTCGTCAACGACGACAAGGGCGCCACGGCCTCGGGCAAGAAGCTCGCGGTGGGTGACGGCATCGTCGACGGGCTCAAGGACAGCAAGACCTTCGACTGGCACGAGGTGAGTTCCGCCGAGGCACGCGCGGGTGTCGAGGACGGGACGTACTACCTGTCGCTGACGATGCCGTCCGACTTCAGCAAGCGCGTCGCGTCGAGTTCCGGCGACTCCCCGGAGACGGGCGCCCTGCGGGTCCGCACGAACGACGCCAACAACTACATCGTCGGGCAGATCTCCCGGACGGTCTTCTCCGAGGTGCGCACGGCCGCCTCCACGAAGGCCTCGCGCTCCTTCCTCGACAAGATCTTCATCTCCTTCTCCGACATCCACGGGGCGACCGAGAAGGCCGCCAAGGGCGCCGACAAGCTCGACAGCGGCATCGGCGAGGCCAAGAAGGGCTCCAAGAAGCTCGTGACCGGCCTCAAGGACGCCAAGAAGGGCAGCGGGGACCTGGCCGGGGGCATCAAGAAGCTCGACAAGGGCGCGGGCGATCTGGAGACCGGGGCGAAGAAGGTCTCGGACGGCACCCAGAAGCTGGCCGACAAGGTCAACGGCACCGCGGACCAGGTGCGGCCCTTCCTCAAGGACAACGGCAAGACCATCGGAGACACGGCCCAGCTCGTCGCCGACTCCTCCAAGGCCCTGCGGGGCAACCTGGACACCTGGGTCAAGCTCGCACCCGGGGCGGCCGAGGGCGCCAAGAAGGGCTCCGAGACCATCGGCGGCCTCTACACGGAGCGCTGCGTGGACCTGCCGGTGCCCGACCCTGCCTGCCCGCAGCTCAAGAAGGCCAAGACGGCCGCCGAGAACGTGTCGACCATCGCGGACGACATGAACACCGTGGTCAAGGACCAGAACAGCGACGTCAAGAAGCTCGACAAGCACCTGGCCACGCTGCAGAAGAAGTCCCAGGCCCTCGCCGACCGGGCCCCGCACCTGGACGAGGACCTGAACAAGGCCGTCACCCAGATCAACGAACTCAACACGGGCGCGGGGAAGGTCGCCAAGGGCGCCAAGAAGCTGCACACGGGCCTCGGCACCGCCAAGACCGGCGCCGACGACCTCGACACCGGCATCGGCAAGCTGGAGACGGGCGCGACCGACCTCAAGGGCGGCATGTTCAAGCTGGCCGACGGCTCCGGGAAGCTGTCCGGCGGGCTGCACGACGGCGTCAAGAAGATCCCCGACTACGGCAAGAAGGACCGCGACCAGCGCACCGACGTCATGGCCGACCCGGTGCAGCTCGCCTCCCAGTCGATGCACAAGGCGCCCAACTACGGCACGGGCTTCGCCCCGTACTTCATCCCGCTGTCCCTGTGGGTCGGCGCGATGGTGGCGTACATGCTGATCCAGCCGCTCAACCGGCGCGCGCTCGCGGCGGGCGCCTCCGCCTGGCGGATCGCGTTCGCGGGCTGGCTGCCGGTCGCCGCGCTGGGCGTGCTCCAGACGGCGGCCCTGATGTCGGTCCTGCACTGGGGCCTGGGCCTGCAGATGGCGCGGGCCGCCGGGACGGTGGGCTTCCTCTGCCTGGTGACGTGCTGTTTCGCCGCGATCGTGCAGTGGCTGAACGCGCGCTTCGGGGCGGCCGGGCGCATCCTCGTCCTCGCGGTCCTGATGCTGCAGCTGACCTCGGCAGGCGGCACGTACCCCGTCCAGACGAGTCCGTCCTTCTTCGGCGCGATCCACCCCTTCCTGCCGATGAGTTACGTGGTCGACGCCCTGAGGAGGCTCATCACGGGCGGCGGACTCGGCCCCGTCTGGCAGGCGTGCGTGGTCCTCACGGCCTTCACCGCGGGCGCCCTCGCGCTGACGGCGCTCTCCGCGCGCCAGAAGCAGGTGTGGACCCTGGACCGCCTGCACCCGGAGCTGAGCCTGTGAGACCCGCAAGTGCGTCTGCCCGGGCGCCGAGACCTGTGAGAATCGGGCCCATGGACAGCAGCGCAACCAGCACCCGGCGTGAGGCCACCCGGCAGAAGCTCTACGAGGCGGCCGTCACCCTCATCGCCGAGCAGGGTTTCTCGGCCACGACGGTCGACGAGATCGCCGAGCGGGCCGGGGTCGCGAAGGGCACGGTCTACTACAACTTCGCGAGCAAGTCGGTCCTCTTCGAAGAGCTGCTGCGGCACGGCGTCGGCCTGCTCACCGCCTCCCTGAAGGAAGCGTCCGAGAAGGCGGTGGAGCGCGGCGGCAGCCAGGTCGACGCGCTGGACGCGATGATCCGGGCGGGCCTGGTCTTCATCGACCGCTATCCCGCCTTCACCCAGCTGTACGTCGCCGAGCTGTGGCGCACCAACCGCGCCTGGCAGTCCACCCTGATGGTGGTCAGGCAGCAGGCGGTCGCCGTCGTGGAGGACGTGCTGCGCGCGGGCGTGGAGAACGGCGAGCTCAGCGAGGAGATCGACATCCCCCTGACGGCCGCCGCGCTCGTCGGGATGGTCCTGGTGGCGGCCCTGGACTGGCAGGCCTTCCAGCCGGAGCGCTCCCTCGACGACGTGCACTCGGCGCTCTCGCGCCTGCTGCAGGGCCGGGTGAGCGGCAGCCGCTGAGCCGCGACCGGGCCACACACGCAAAGGCGCCGGGCCGGTGCCGCCTGATCTCCAGGTGGCACCGGCCCGGCGCTTCTTGCGTTCCCCCGCAGTCCCCCGTTCGGCCCCTCGGGTGGTCATTCCCGAGCCGCCGTCCGTCTCCCCGCGTCTCACTCCCACCTTCGGTGGGGTGGGAGGAGCGGCCAAGGGCGCCGCGCCGTTCCGCCGCCCCGTGTCGGCGGTACGGACGCTGCGCCCTTCTCCGTGTCCCTCACTCTTCCGTCTGCGCAGGTCGGGACCCATCCGCGCTGATACTCATCTCCATCACTAGGTACGGATACTCAGACCTGGGCACTCATCCCCAGGCCGGGTCGTTCCCGACTGGTTACGATCGCGTCCGTGTCCGTACTCCCCCTGGTCTTCACCAGCGGCTGGGCGAGCGGGATCAACGCGTACGCCGTGGTCCTGCTGCTCGGTGTCTTCGGCGCGACCGGGATCTCCGACGAGGTCCCGGAGTCGCTGCAACGTCCTGATGTGCTGATCGTCGCCGGGATCCTCTTCGCCTGTGAGGCCGTCGCCGACAAGATCCCTTACGTCGACTCGGTGTGGGACACCGCGCACACCGTGATCCGGCCGGTGTCCGGCGCCGTGGTCGGCGCGCTGCTCGCCGGGCAGAGCGGTTCGCTGCCCGACCTGGCCGCGGGTGCGGTGGGCGGTTCCACGGCGCTGGCGAGCCATTGCGTGAAGGCCGGGACGCGGATGGCGATCAACACCTCGCCGGAGCCGTTCAGCAACGTCATCGTGAGCACGGCGGAGGATCTCGGGGTGGCCGGGATCGTCACCTTCGCGATGTTCCATCCGGAGGCGGCGGCGATCATCGCGGCCGTTCTGCTGGTGCTCGGCCTGATCCTGCTGTACTTCCTGATCTCGCGTATCCGGCGGTTCCTGCGGCGCAGGGCGCAGCGGCGCGAGGAGAGGCAGCTTGCGGCGCACGGCGGCCGGCCGCCCGACTGAGGGCTCCCGGCGTGACTGTCAGTGGTGGCCGATAAAGTCCCTGGCATGGCACGGATTGTGGTGATCGGCGCAGGGATGGGCGCGATGACGGCGGCCGCCCGGCTGGCCGTGGCGGGCCACCGGGTGGTGGTCCACGAGCGGTCGGGGACGTACGGCGGCGCGCTCGGCAGCTTCGAGCGGGACGGCTTCGCCTTCGACACGGGCCCGGGCCTCCTGCAACTCCCCGCCGTCTACCGCGACCTGTTCGTCAAGACGGGCAAGGAACCGCTGGAGAAGTGCGTCGAGCTGTCCCAGGTGGAGCCCGCCGTGCGGCACGTCTTCGCGGACGGCACGACGGCCGATCTGCCGAACGCGTCGCGCGCGGGCGTCGGCGAAGCCCTCGACGCGGCCCTCGGCAGCGGCGCGGGCGCCCGCTGGTCGGCGTACATGAACCGCGCCCGTGAGGCATGGGACCGCACCCGGCGCCCCCTCCTGGAAGAGCCCCTCTGGCCGAACTGGCAGGTTCTCGCCGAGCGCGAGCCCTACCCCTCGGTGCCGCACAAGCGCCTCCTGCGGCGCGAGCGGCGCGCGAAGACCCTCACCGAGGCCGGTGAGTTCGAACTGGGGGGCGATGCACGCCTCCTGGCACTCCTCGAGCAGTACGCCCTCGCGAGCGGCCTCGACCCCCGTGCGACCCCGGCGAGCGCGGCCGTCCTGCCCTACATGGAGCACACCTTCGGCGCGTGGTCCGTGCGCGGCGGCATGCGCGCGCTCGCGCGGGCCGTGTACGAACGGTGTCTCGCCCGGCGCGTCGAGTTCGCGTTCGACTCCCCCGTGACCCGGATCATCGAGAAGGACGGCCGCGCGGCGGGCGTCGAGCTCGCCGACGGAACGGCGCACGAGGCGGACTTCGTGGTCGCCGGTGTCGCCCCCGGCGTACTGGACGGCTTGTTGTCCGGTGTATCCGCCATGCCCGGCGGTTCCGGTGTGAACATACGGGCGGAGGGTGAGGTACAGGCCCGCTCCGGTCTCCCCAGCCGCCTGATGATCTTCCTGGCGCTGACCGGTGCACGGCCGGACGGGACGCCCCACCGCACGGTGCTGCACACCCCCGACCGCCGGGACGAGCTCGACCGGCTCTTCGGGGAGCGTCCCGGCCTGCCCGCCGCCCCCACCCTCACGGTGCTGCGCCCGGCCGACCCGGCGCTCACGCCCGACGCCGGACACGAGGCGGTCACCCTGACGGTCACCGTGCCCGCGCACACAGAGGTCACCGAGGCGGACGTGGAGGGGCTGCTCGACCGCGCCGAGGCCGTGCTGCCCGGACTCCGGGACCGCCTGCTGTGGCACGAGGTGCGCACCCCCGCCGACATCGCGGAGGCCACCGGCGCCGACGGCGGCGCGGTCCCGCCCCCGTCCCTCGCGGCGGGTGAGGGCCGGCTGCTCCACCCGGCCAACGGCACACGGCTGCCCGGGCTCTTCGCGGCCGGCGGCTGGGCCCATCCCGGCGGCGGTCTTCCGCACGCGGGGATGTCCGGCACGCTGGTCGCCGGACTGATCGTGGAGGGACCGGAGTTCCGGGGCTCGCAGTGACCTGCGGAAGCCCGCGGCGCCGACCGGCACCGCGGGCCCTTGATCAGTACCGGTACTGCTCGTCGTAGCCCGCGTCGTACCCGTTCCCCGGGGCCTGCTCGCCCTGGTAGGGGTACGGCTGCTCCGGCGGGAGTTCGCCGCCGTACTGCCCGTAGGGGTCCTCGACGCTGCGCTGCTGGGGCACCCAGACCCCGCCGGGCGGAGTCTCGTTGTACGTCCCGGCCCCGCTGCCGTAGGGATCTGCGGCGGGATAGGGCGCGTACTGCTGCTGGTCGCCGTACGTGTCGTAGCTCTGCTGGCCGCCGTACGACTGCGTCCCGATGTATGGGTCGGAGTACGCGGCGTACTGCTGCTGCCCCGTCTCGCCGTACGCGTAGGGCTGCTGGGGGTCATAGCCCGCGGTGGCGTACGTGTCGTAGCCGTAGTCGCTGTCCGCGGCGGCCGACTGCTGCTGGGCGTACGCCGCGTCGCTGTAGACGCCGTACTGCCCGGTGTCGTCGGGCAGCGGCTCCGGCGCGTAGACCCCCACGTCGGGCGGGCCCTCGGGCGGCGGCCCTGCCGGGCCCGCCGCCTCGTACTCCAGATCGGACACCTGGAGTACGGGGTCCTGATGGGCCTTTGCGCCCCGTGGCGTCGTCTTGCGGCGCTTGCTCAGGCCGGGCTGGCCGCCGAGCGCCCAGCCGGTGGAGAAACCGCGCCGGAAGGACAGCGTCACGTACGTCTGTCCCGTGGCGAAGGCGATCGCGCCCGCACCGATGACGATCACCGACGGCAGCAGCACGCCGATGACCACGCCGAGGAAGCCGCCGAAGGCGAGCAGCCGCCAGCGCAGCCGCGCCTTGTACTGCAGCAGCACTTCGCCGAGCAGCCACAGCGCGACGCATCCGAACGCGATGTAGAGGACCGTCCAGCCCATGTACGCCCCTCTCCCCACGGCCGCCGCCCGCAGGGGTACGACCGGTCAGGTCTGCGGGTGATGCAGACCCAGATTCTCGTAGATTTCCAGCGTCGCCGTGGAGTTGTTCAGCGTGATGAAGTGCAGCCCCGGCACACCCTCGTCAAGGAGTCGCGCGCAGAACTCCGTCGCGAACTCGATGCCAATGGAGCGTACAGCCGCCGGATCGTCTTTGGCTGTGAGGATGCGCTCTTTGAGCGCCGGGGGGAAGGAAGCGTTGCTGAGCTGGGGCAGCCGCTCCAGCATGCGCACGTTCGTCACCGGCATGATCTCCGGGATGATCGGCGTCGAACAGCCCGCGGCCTCGACCCGGTCGCGAAGGCGCAGATACTCCTCCGGGTAGAAGAACATCTGTGTGATCGCGTAGTCGGCGCCGGCGCGGCACTTGTCGACGAAGTGCCGGACGTCGGTGTCCCATTCCTCCGAGCGCGGATGCATCGCGGGGAAGGCCGCGACGCCCACGCAGAAGTCGCCGGACTCCTTGATCAGCTGGACCAGTTCGGCGGCGTACGTCAGGCCCTCGGGGTGCTTGACCCAGTCCGCCAGGGGATCGCCGGGCGGGTCACCGCGGACCGCGAGCATGTTCCTGATGCCGGCGTCCGCGTACTGCCCGATGATGTTGCGCAGCTCGGCCACGGAGTGGTCGACCGCGGTGAGGTGGGCGACCGGCGTGAGCGTCGAGTCGGCGACGATCTGCTGCGTCTCCTTGACCGTGCCCGCGCGCGTGGACCCGCCCGCTCCGTACGTCACGGAGACGAAGCTGGGGGCCACCGCCTCGACCCGGCGCAGGGCGTTCCACAGGTTCCGCTCGCCCTTCGGGGTCTTCGGCGCCGAGAACTCGAACGAGTACGTCGTCTTGCCGGTCGCGAGCATGTCGCGCACGGTGCGTGCGCGATCAGTTCTGGTGGAAGCAGTGCCTAGGGCCATACGGGCAGGTTAGCTACGGGGCACCGCTACCGGCCAATCCCCGTCCACCCTGCGGACAGCGTCGCCGCAGGTTGGCCGAAGATCGCCGATCAGGCCGTACGCAGCCGCTTCGCGAAGTCGGCGGCCGCCGCGCCCGGATCGTCCGCCTCCGTGATCGCCCGTACGACGACGACACGGCGGGCGCCCGCTTCGAGCACCTCGTCGAGGTTGCCCGCGTCGATGCCGCCGATGGCGAACCACGGGCGGTCGGTGCCCAGCGAGGCCGTGTACCTGACGAGGTCGAGTCCGGGGGCGTACCGGCCGGGCTTGGTGGGGGTCGGCCAGCAGGGCCCTGTGCAGAAGTAGTCCACGCCGTCCTGCGTCGCCGCGGCGGCTGCCTCGGTGTCGGCGTGCGTGGAGCGGCCGATGAGGACGTCCTGGCCGAGGACGGCGCGGGCCGCGGGGACGGGCAGGTCACCCTGGCCCAGGTGCAGCACGTCGGCGCCGATGGCGTGCGCGACGTCCGCGCGGTCGTTCACCGCGAGGAGCTTGCCGTGCCGGCGGGCCGCGTCGGCGAAGACCTGGAGGTGGTCGAGCTCCTCGGCCGCCTCCATGCCCTTGTCGCGCAGCTGCAAGATGTCGACACCGCCGGCGAGGACGGCGTCGAGGAACTCCGGGAGGTCTCCCTGGCGCTTGCGGGCGTCCACACACAGGTAGAGGCGGGCGTCGGCGAGCTGCTCGCGGGCAGGCTTGGTGGCCATGGAAAGGTCCCCCGGTCGTCGGTGGCCTACGGGCCGCGTGTCCCCCGGGGGATCCGCGGCCCGTACGCAACGGTTTCCGTTTCGGTCAGACGGCGAGCGCCTGGGCGCGACGCTTCACCTCCGTGCCGCGATTCTCGCTCAGGGCCTGTGCGGGGGTGCCGGGCAGGGTCGGGTCGGGAGTGAAGAGCCACTCCAGCATCTCTTCGTCGGAGAAGCCGTCGTCCTTCAGGAGCGTCAGGGTGCCGGTCAGGCCCTTGACGACCTTGTCGCCGTCGATGAAGGCGGCCGGCACCTGAAGCGCGCGGTTCTCACCACGGCGTACGGCGATCAGCTGGCCCTCCTTGACCAGCTGGCGCACACGCGTCACCTCGACGTCGAGCATTTCTGCGATGTCGGGAAGGTGGAGCCACTCGGGGACGAGAGCATCAGTCTTTGCGTCAATCTCGGTCACGGGGTCAAGCGTATCTCCGGGCACCGACAGCGGCCGGTCAGAGGCCCCCCGGTCACGGCGGCACCCCTACGGCAGCAGTGCTTTCTTCAGCGGAACCGCGGGGTCCGACGCCAGCTCGGCGGAGAGGCGGGCGCCCGCCTCGATCAGCTTGCGGCCCTGTGCCAGGTCCCTGGGGCGGCCCACCGCGAGGAGGGCCACCAGAGCCCCCTGCCGCAGCCAGCACACACTCCAGGCCGCGCCGGACGGATCGCCGCGCCACACCAGCTCGTCGGCGGACGCGTGGTGGCCCGCGTACTGGACGAAGCGGCCGAACTGCTCCGACCAGAAGTACGGGACGGGGTCGTACGCCGAAGGGGTCTCGCCGATGATGTTCGCCGCCACCGTGCGCGGGCCCTGAAGTGCGTTGTCCCAGTGGTGGACGAGAAGACGCTCGCCATACCTTCCCGAAGGGAAGGAGGAGCAGTCGCCCACCGCGTACACGTCGGGTTCCGATGTCCGCAGGTGGTCGTCGGCGAGGATCTCCCGGTGGGCGCCGAGGGTGATGCCGGAGTCCGCGAGCCACCCCGTGGCGGGGCGTGCGCCGATGCCGACGACGACCGCGTCCGCGGGCAGCCGGGTGCCGTCGGCCAGGTGGACGCTGCCGGGCTCGACGCGCTCCACGCGCGCGTGGGTGCGCAGTTCGGTTCCGGAGTCGGCGTACCAGGCCGTCATCGGGGCGGCGACCTCCGCGGGCAGCGCTCCGGCGAGCGGTCGCTCCGCGGCCTCGACGACGGTGACGGAGCAGCCCGCCTCGCGTGCGGCGGTCGCGAACTCGGCGCCGATCCAGCCCGCGCCGACGACCACGATGCGGTGCTGCTCGGCGAGCACGGGCCGCAGCCGCTCGGCGTCGTCGAGCGTGCGCAGCAGGTGGACGCCGGGGACTCCGGAGACACCGGGGAGCATGATCGGTTCGGCGCCGGTGGCGATGACCAGTGCGTCGTAGGGCACGGGCCCCGAGGCGGTGTCCAGTTCGTGGTCCGCCGAACGGACCCCCGTGACCTCGTGGCCCAGGCTCAGCTCGATGCCGAGCGCCTCGAAGTCGATGTCGAAGGCGGAGCCCTCCGCCTTGCCGAGCAGCACGGCCTTGGACAGCGGCGGTCTGTCGTACGGCTGGTGGGGCTCCGCGCCGATCAGGGTGACCGCGCCGGCGAACCCCTGCTCGCGCAGGGCCACGGCGGTCTGCACCCCGGCCATCCCCGCGCCCACGACGACGACCCGGCGCTCTTCCTGCCTCCGCTGCTCACTCACCCGATCACTCTAGGACGGCGGACGAGGCGCGCCTCAGGGCGCGACGGCGAGATCTCTGACACACCGTCACTGCTCATACCCGGACAGCTCCCCCTACTGCCGCCGAACGCCAGGGGCTAGGGTGGCCGGTGCAGAGCACTCGCGGGAGCCCGGACGCACCGGGCTGAGAGGGAGGCTGGACGGCCTCCGACCGTACGAACCTGATCCGGGTCATGCCGGCGAAGGGAGGGGCTGGACACCCATGCATCCACCGACACCACCCCGTACGACGAACACGACCGACGTCCTTGTCGTCGGGGGCGGCATCATCGGCCTGGTCACGGCCTGGCGGGCGGCGCAGCGCGGCCTGTCCGCCGCGGTCGTGGACCCCGAGCCCGGCGGCGGCGCGGCGCAGGTCGCCGCGGGCATGCTGGCCGCCGTCACCGAGCTGCACTACGGGGAGCAGACGCTGCTCGGCCTGAATCTGGCCTCCGCGCGGCGCTATCCCGAGTTCGCGGCCGAGCTGACGGAGGCGAGCGGCCGCGATCTCGGCTACCGCGCGTGCGGCACACTCGCCGTCGCACTCGACTCCGACGACCGGGCCCACCTGCGTGAGCTGCACGCGCTTCAGCAGCAGTCGGGGCTCGCGTCGGAGTGGCTGAGCGGGCGCGAGTGCCGCCGCCTGGAGCCGATGCTCGCGCCCGGCGTCCGGGGCGGCCTGCGCGTCGACGGCGATCACCAGGTCGACCCGCGCAGGCTCGCGGCGGCGCTCCTGGTGGCCTGCGAGCGGGCCGGGGTGATCTTCCACCGCGCGTGGGCCGAGCGCCTCTCGGTCGCGGGCGACCGGGCCACCGGCGTCGTCCTCGCCGACGGCACCGCGCTCGGGGCCGGTCAGACCGTGCTCGCGGCGGGCAGCCTCAGCGGGCGCCTGGCCGGGGTCCCGGAGGGCGTCCTGCCGCCCGTGCGCCCCGTGAAGGGCCAGGTGCTGCGGCTGACGGTGCCGCGGCGTTTCGCGCCGTTCCTGAGCCGCACGGTGCGCGCCGTGGTGCGCGGCAGCAGCATTTACCTGGTGCCGCGCGAGAACGGCGAGCTCGTCGTCGGCGCGACCAGCGAGGAGCTCGGCTGGGACACGACGGTCACCGCGGGCGGCGTGTACGAGCTGCTTCGGGACGCCCACGAGCTCGTACCCGGCATCACGGAACTGCCGCTGACGGAGACCCGCGCGGGCCTGCGCCCCGGCTCCCCCGACAACGCGCCGCTGCTCGGCCCGACCGCGCTCCCCGGCCTCCAGCTGGCCACCGGGCACTACCGCAACGGCGTCCTCCTGACACCCGTCACCGGCGACGTGCTGGCGCACTCCCTGACCACCGGTGAACTGCCCGACGTGGCACAGGGGTTCACCCCCCTGCGTTTCGTCCGCGATCCCCTCACGCAGCGTTTCCTGGAGCAGCCCGTATGACTCTCCCAGCCGTCACCGCCGTCTCCGTGAACGGAGAAGCACGCGACGTGGCAGCGGGCACCACGCTCGAAGCCCTCGTCGCCACCCTGACCGCGGCCCCGTCCGGGGTCGCCGCCGCCCTCAACGAAACCGTCGTACCGCGCACGCGGTGGTCCACCACCCCGCTCGCCGACGGGGACCGCGTCGAGGTCCTCACCGCCGTCCAAGGAGGCTGAACCGACATGGCAGACGACCCCTTCGTCATCGGCGGGCTCGCCCTTTCCTCCCGCCTGATCATGGGTACGGGCGGTGCGCCGAGCCTGGACGTGCTCGAACGTTCCCTCGTCGCCTCCGGTACGGAGCTGACGACGGTCGCGATGCGCCGCCTGGACCCCGGGGTGCAGGGCTCGGTGCTCTCCGTCCTCGACCGGCTCGGTATCCGCGTCCTGCCGAACACGGCGGGCTGCTTCACCGCGGGCGAGGCCGTCCTGACCGCCCGGCTCGCGCGGGAGGCTCTCGGCACCGACCTGGTCAAGCTGGAGGTCATCGCGGACGAGCGCACCCTGCTGCCCGACCCGATCGAGCTCATCGACGCCGCCGAGACCCTCGTCGACGACGGTTTCACGGTCCTCCCGTACACGAACGACGATCCGGTACTCGCCCGGAAGCTGGAGGACGTGGGCTGTGCGGCGATCATGCCGCTCGGCTCCCCCATCGGCTCCGGCCTCGGCATCCGCAACCCGCACAACTTCCAGCTGATCGTCGAACGCGCCGGCGTGCCGGTGATCCTGGACGCGGGCGCGGGGACGGCGTCCGACGCGGCACTGGCCATGGAACTCGGCTGCGCGGGTGTGATGCTCGCCTCGGCCGTGACGCGGGCGCAGGAGCCGGTCCTGATGGCCGAGGGCATGCGGCACGGGGTCGAGGCGGGGCGGCTCGCGTACCGGGCCGGGCGCATTCCCCGGCGCCACTTCGCCGAGGCGTCGTCGCCCGCCGAGGGGATGGCACGGCTCGACCCGGAGCGGCCCGCGTTCTGAGCGTCCCGCGCCTGTTACAGCTCGGCTGCAGTCGAGGCCCGAGTTCGCCCGGGCGGGCAGCGGTGTCAGCGGTGGCTCGTAGACTCCCCTGCGTGGACACGACCCTTCAGGACCCGCTGGTCGGGCAAGTGCTCGACGGCCGCTATCGCGTGGACGGGCGGATCGCGGTCGGCGGGATGGCCACGGTCTACCGGGCCGTGGACACCCGCCTCGACCGCGTGCTCGCACTCAAGGTGATGCACCCGACACTGGCCGCCGACGTCTCGTTCGTCGAGCGCTTCATCCGCGAGGCCAAGTCGATCGCCCGGCTCTCCCACCCGAACGTGGTGGGGGTGTACGACCAGGGCGCCGACGGCGCGTACGTCTATCTCGCGATGGAGTACATCGCGGGCTGCACCCTGCGTGACGTGCTCCGCGACCGCGGCGCCCTGCAGCCGCGCGCGGCCCTGGACATCCTGGAGCCGGTCCTGGCCGCGCTCGGCGCCGCGCACCGCGCGGGCTTCGTGCACCGCGACATGAAGCCGGAGAACGTCCTCATAGGGGATGACGGCCGGGTCAAGGTCGCCGACTTCGGGCTCGTGCGCGCGGTGGACACCGTCACGAACACGACCGGCACGGTTCTCGGCACCGTCTCCTATCTCGCCCCCGAGCAGATAGAGCACGGGACCGCCGACACCCGTGTCGATGTGTACGCGTGCGGCGTCGTGCTCTACGAGATGCTGACCGGCGCCAAGCCGCACTCCGGTGAGTCGCCCGCCCAGGTGCTCTACCAACACCTCCACGAGGACGTACCGCCCCCTTCGGCGGCCGTCCCGGGTCTCGCCGTCGAGCTCGACGAGCTCGTGGCCTCCGCCACCGCCCGCACGCCCGACGTCCGTCCGTACGACGCGGTGGCGCTCCTCGGGCAGGCCAGGGCGGCGCGCGCCGCGCTCTCCGTCGAGCAGCTGGACGCGGTGCCGCCGCAGGCCCACCCGGCGGAGCACGACAACTCCGACGACCGTACGAGCGTGATTCCGCGCACGGGACGCCCCGTGCAGCTGCCGCTCCCCACGGACGGCGACGGGGACCGGCAGAACCAGCAGGACCAGCTCAACCGCACGAGCATCCTGGCGTCGCCGCCGCCCGCTCCCCCGGCCGCGCCCGCACGCAGGCGCCTCGATCCGCGCCGCCGCACGCTGACCGTGGTCGCCGCCGTCCTTCTCGCCCTTGGTCTCGGCGCGGGTGTCTGGTACATCAACTCCGGCCAGTTCACGAAGGTCCCACCGCTTCTGGCGAAGACCGAGGCGGCGGCCAAGAAGCGCCTCGGCGAAGCCGGTCTCGAGGTCAAGGACGTCAAGCGCGCGTACAGCGACACCGACAAGCGCGGCACGGTCATGGCCACCGACCCCGAGGCGGGCGAGCGCATCCGGGACAACGACCGGGTGACGCTGACCATCTCGATGGGCCCCGAGATCGTGAAGGTCCCGAGCCTCGAGGGCGCCTCCCTGGCCAAGGCGAAGGACGAACTCAAGGACGCCGGATTCGCTCCCGGGATGACGAACAAGGCCTTCAGCGACGAGGTCCGCAAGGGCTCCGTGATCGGCACGGACCCGAAGGCGGGCACCAAGCGCAAGGCGGGCTCGGCCATCGCGATCACCGTCAGCAAGGGACCCGAGGTCGATGTCCCCGACGTGACGGGCGACTCCCAGGCCGACGCGACCTCCGAGCTGGAGGACCTTGGCCTGAAGGTCGAGATCGCGACGAAGCGGGTCCACTCCGACGAGGACAAGGGCACGGTCCTCGACCAGTCCCCCAGGGAAGGCCAGAAGCGGCTCGCCGAGGGCGACACGGTCAAGCTGACGCTGTCCAAGGGTCCCGAGATGATCGAGGTCCCGGACGTCGAGGGCATGAGCGTCGACGAGGCCACCCAGGAGCTGAAGGCGGTCGGCTTCGACGTCGACGAGGACCGCGGACTGCTGGGCCTCTTCGGGGACAAGGTGGAGAACCAGTCCGTGGACGCCGGCGACACGGCCCCCAAGGGTTCCACGATCACCATCCAGATCCGCTGATCCCTTGATCGGTTGGGTTGTTGATCGGTTGGGTTGTTGACCTGCCGATCTGCTGATCCCTTGATCCGTTGACGGGACGCTCACGCGCTCATGTCACCCTTGAGCGCGTGAGCAGCAACGACTCCCCCAGCACCCCGCCTCCCGGCACCCTGTCCCGCAATCCCGTCGGCGGCCATGTCCCCGTCGCGGGCGGCCTCGCCTCCGTCGGCCTCTCGTACGCCCGTGACCTGGGCGCCGAGGCCGTCCAGGTGTTCGTGGCCAACCCGCGGGGCTGGGCCACGCCGCCCGGCAATCCGAAGCAGGACGAGGAGTTCCGCGCGGCCTGTGCCGCCGAGGGGATCCCCGCGTACGTCCACGCGCCCTACCTCATCAACTTCGGCTCGCACACCGAGGCCACCGTGGAGAAGTCCGTGGAGTCCCTGCGCCACTCGCTGCGCAGGGCCCGCGCGATCGGCGCGCTCGGGGTCGTCGTGCACACCGGTTCCGCGACCGGTGGCCGGGACCGCGCCGTCGCCCTGCGACAGGTGCGCGACCGGATGCTGCCGCTGCTCGACGAGCTGACGCACGACGACGACCCGTTCCTCCTCCTGGAGTCGACCGCGGGCCAGGGCTTCTCGCTCTGCTCACGCACCTGGGACTTCGGCCCGTACTTCGAGGCGCTGGACGCCCACCCGAAGCTGGGCGTCTGCCTGGACACCTGCCACATCTTCGCGGCGGGGCACGACCTGGCCGGTCCCGGTGGCATGAAGGAGACGCTGGACCTCCTGGTCGACACCGTCGGAGAGGGCCGCCTGAAGCTGGTGCACGCCAATGATTCCAAGGACGTGGTCGGCGCCCACAAGGACCGCCACGAGAACATCGGCACCGGCCACATCGGCGAGGAACCCTTCCGCGAGCTGATGACTCACGCCGCGACCGAGAACGTGCCGCTGATCATCGAGACGCCCGGCGGCAAGGAGGGGCACGCGGCGGATGTGGCGCGTCTGAAGGAGCTCAGGAGCATCTAGAGACCTCGGAGATCCCTTGAGGAATACCCCCTAGGGGTATACGGTTCTTGCCAGGCGGCAGGAACCGTTGTCCGACGTTGGGGGATTCTCATGCAGCACGATCACGACACTCACGCCGAGCACGCGCACCACGAGCACCAGCACACGGGGCAGCACGGCATGGGCAAGGTCAGCTGGCGCATGGCCGCGCAGGCCACCCTCCACTGCCTCACCGGGTGCGCCATCGGCGAGATCCTCGGCATGGTCATCGGCACCGCGCTGGGCTGGGGGAACGTGCAGACGATGATCCTCGCGATCACCCTGGCCTTCTTCTTCGGCTACGCCCTGACCCTGCGCGGCGTCCTCAAGGCGGGCGTCGATTTCAGGACGGCGTTCCGGGTCGCGCTCGCCGCGGACACCCTGTCCATCGCGGTGATGGAACTCATCGACAACGGCGTGATCGCGCTCTGGCCCGGAGCGATGGACGCCCACCTGGCGGACCCCATGTTCTGGTGGATCCTCGCCATCGCCCTGGCCGCCGCCTTCGTGATCACCGTCCCGGTCAACAAGTGGATGATCGGCCGCGGCAAGGGCCACGCGGTGGTGCACCAGTACCACCACTGAGCACAGCCGCCAGGAGATCAGAGCTCGGGGCCGTCCCCGGGCTCTTCCTGGTACGAGTAGCGCTGCTCGGTCCAGGGGTCGCCGACGTTGTGGTAGCCGCGCTCCTCCCAGAAGCCGCGGCGGTCGGCGGTCATGTACTCCACGCCGCGGACCCACTTGGGACCCTTCCAGGCGTACAGATGGGGCACCACGAGCCGCAGCGGGAACCCGTGCTCCGCGGTCAGCAGCTCGCCCCCTTTATGGGTGGCGAAAATTGTGCGCTCGTCCATGAAGTCGGCCATGCGCAGATTCGAGCTGAAGCCGTACTCGGCCCAGACCATCACGTGGGTGGCGTCCGGCGCCGGCGGTGCGATCTCAAGGAGTGCCCGCGCGGGCACTCCGCCCCATTCGGCGCCGAGCATGCTGAACTTCGTGACGCAGTGCAGATCGCCGACCACGGTGGCGTACGGAAGAGCCGAGAACTCCTCGTGCGTCCAGCAGTGTTTGTCCCCGTCGGCGGTGGCCCCGAAGACCCTGAACTCCCAGCGCTCCGGGCGGAACTTCGGCACCGGTCCGTAGTGGGTGACCGGCCAGCCCCGCTGAAGTCGCTGTCCCGGTGGGAGCTCCGGCTCCACTGCTCCCCGAGATGCGCGATCCGCCGACTGACCCATGAGTCCATCCTGACAGACCCGGGTAGGTGGACGTGACCAGGAGGCCGCCGACAGGCGCCGGTCGGAGGCTGATTGGGGCAACTCCTACTAAGCATGCACTTACTGGACGGTCTCCCGTACCGGTGCAAGGATGCGCGGAACCTGCCCAGTTACCACGTGGAAGGAGCCTCTGCGATGCAGGGCGACCCCGAGGTCATCGAATTTCTCAACGAGCAGCTGACCGCCGAGCTGACGGCGATCAACCAGTACTTTCTCCACGCCAAGATGCAGGAGAACTTCGGCTGGCCCAAGCTCGCGAAGTACACCCGGTCCGAGTCGATCGACGAGATGAAGCACGCGGAGATCCTGACCGACCGGATCCTCTTCCTCGACGGCCTGCCCAACTACCAGCGGCTCTTCCACGTACGCGTGGGCCAGACCGTCACGGAGATGTTCCAGGCCGACCGGCAGATCGAGGCGGAGGCGATCGACCGCCTCAAGCGCGGGATCGAGGTGATGCGCGGCAAGGGAGACATCACTTCCGCGAATATCTTCGAGTCGATCCTGGAGGACGAGGAGCACCACATCGACTATCTCGACACCCAGCTCGAACTGGTCGAGAAGCTCGGCGAGCCGCTCTACATCTCGCAGCTGATCGAGCAGCCGGAGAGCTGACGGGTGGGCTCGGTGGGCTACGCGGCCTCGTCCAGGCCCGTGTCCAGGCCGGTGAGGACGGGCTGTCCCTGATCGGCCAGCTCCCTGCGGGGGCACGTGCCCCGGCCCAGGAGCGCCTGGATGCTCCGCACGCACGAACCGCAGTCGGTGCCCGCCTTGCTGGCGGACGCTATCTGGCGGGGCGTACAGGCGCCGTCCGCCGCGTGCTGTCTCACCTGCGCCTCGGTGACTCCGAAGCAGTTGCATACGTACACGCGGTTCACCTCCCGGACAGGATTCATCGGCGGCGCCGTCCCGATTAATCGGTGAGGCTAACCTAACCTTACCCACGACCCCGGGTCCACAAAAGCCCCCGATACGCCGGTGGGGCACGGATCACATGGATCCGTGCCCCACCGTCGCGTCTTGCGGGAATACCTACTGGTCGCGGTACATCTCCGCCACCAGGAACGCCAGGTCCAGGGACTGGCTGCGGTTCAGGCGCGGGTCGCAGGCCGTCTCGTAGCGCTGGTGCAGATCATCGACGAAGATCTCGTCGCCGCCGCCCACACACTCGGTGACGTCGTCACCGGTGAGCTCGACGTGGATGCCGCCCGGGTGCGTGCCGAGGCCCTTGTGGACCTCGAAGAAGCCCTTGACCTCGTCGAGCACGTCGTCGAACCGGCGGGTCTTGTGACCGGAGGCCGCCTCGAAGGTGTTGCCGTGCATCGGGTCGGTCACCCAGGCGACGGTCGCGCCGGAGGCGGTGACCTTCTCGACGAGGTCCGGGAGCTTGTCCCGCACCTTGTCGGCGCCCATGCGGACGATGAAGGTCAGGCGGCCGGGCTCGCGGTCCGGGTCGAGGCGCTCGATGTACTGCAGCGCCTCCTCCGGGGTCGTCGTCGGGCCGAGCTTGATGCCGATCGGGTTGCGCACCTTGGAGGCGAACTCGATGTGTGCGCCGTCCAGTTGACGGGTGCGCTCACCGATCCAGACCATGTGGCCCGAGGTGTCGTAGAGCCGGCCGGTGCGCGAGTCCACGCGGGTGAGGGCCGACTCGTAGTCGAGGAGCAGCGCCTCGTGCGAGGCGTAGAACTCGACGGTCTTGAACTCCTCCGGGTCCGTCCCGCAGGCGCGCATGAAGTTGAGCGCGTTGTCGATCTCGCGCGCCAGCTGCTCGTACCGCTGGCCCGAAGGGGACGACTTCACGAAGTCCTGGTTCCAGGCGTGCACCTGGCGCAGGTCGGCGTAACCGCCGGTGGTGAAGGCGCGCACCAGGTTGAGCGTCGAGGCGGACGCGTTGTACATCCGCTTCAGGCGCTCGGGGTCCGGGACGCGGGACTTCTCGTCGAAGGCGAAGCCGTTGACCGAGTCGCCGCGGTAGGTCGGCAGGGTCACGCCGTCGCGGGTCTCGGTGCCCTTGGAGCGCGGCTTCGAGTACTGCCCGGCGATGCGGCCGATCTTCACGACGGGCACGGAGGCCGCGTACGTCAGGACGGCGCCCATCTGGAGCAGCGTCTTCAGTTTGTTGCGGATGTGGTCGGCCGACACGGCGTCGAAGGCCTCGGCGCAGTCGCCGCCCTGAAGCAGGAACGCCTCTCCCTTGGCGACGGAGGCCAGTCGGGCGCGCAGCTGGTCGCACTCGCCCGCGAAGACGAGCGGCGGATACGACTCGAGGTCCGCGATCACATCGCGCAGAGCCTCGGCATCGGGGTACTCAGGCTGCTGCGCCGCGGGAAGGTCTCGCCAGGTGTTGCCACTGTTAGGGGTGGTCTTAGCGTTCACGGTCACCCGTACAACATTACGGGGTGATGTCCGCCGTCCATTCACCCGCTCACCAAGTGAGACGGACCCGACACAGCCGAGCGGCGGCGCTCCAGCTCCCGCTCCCCCGCGGTCGGCGCCGCCAGGGCGAGCCCGCGGTGCGTGCGGCGCAGCATCGAGCGGGCCATGAAGGGGTGAGCCCGCTTCACGACGCCCCAGTAGGCCCGGCCGCGCAGGGTGTCGGCGCGCACGGTGGAGCTCAGCGTGACGTGCCGCCCGTCGACCAGGATCGAGGCGCGCGCCGTCAGGCCCCGGACCTGCACCTCCAGGAGCAGCTCGTCGCCCTCGCGGGCGATCACGGGGAAGCCGCGCAGGATGCCGGTCCAGGCCGCCGGGTCGCGGGGCTGCCCGGGGAGCAGCTCCATGCGGTACGCGTCCTCGTAGCCGGGGCGGTCGACGGCCGTGCGGATCAGACGGGCGGCCTCCGGTGTCCCGACCGCCTCCGGGCGGCTCCACATGAGCCGGTTGCAGAGCCGCACCCTGGGCGACCACCGGACAGGTCGGGCGCAGCCGCCCGTCGCCGCCCGCTCGAAGTTGTCGAAGACCTCTTCGATGATCGTGTCGTGCAGGGGCCGGACGACGGCGGGCCACAACAGGCGGTCCTTGCCGAGCGGTTGGATCTCCAGGACGTGGCGGACGCGGCAGCGCCCCTGCCCGAGGGGCTCGACGGACATCTCGTGGAAGCCGTTGTCCGGCGGGGTGAAGGCGAAGCGCACGCGCCTTCCCGGCTCGTACTCCGTGACGGCGTAGCGGACCGGGCCGTGGCCGCCGACAGCGCCCACGCCGAGGGGCCGGTCGAAGAGCATCGCCGCCCAGGCCGGTGTCGGGAAGACCGGGTCGTCGTCGGCGGAGAGCCGATCGAGGAGGGCGCCCACCACCTCCGCCGGAGCCTTGATCACACGCTGGTGTTCATTGCGCACCGTGCCCATCACGAACCTCCATACGCTGGCGTATGGTCGACCATACGGTACCGTATGGCCATGGCGCAACGGCAGCAGAAGAAGCCCACGGCGAAGCCCCGGCTGTCCGCTCAGGACTGGGCGGACGCCGCCCTCACCGCGATCGGCGAGGGCGGTCTCGCCGCCGTCGCCGTGGAGCCCCTCGCCGTCCGCCTCGGCACCACCAAGGGCAGTTTCTACTGGCACTTCGCCAACCGTGACGCGCTCATCGAGGCCGCCCTGAACCGCTGGGCCGAGATCCACACCGAGGGGGCGATCCAGGAGGTCGAGGCCGAGCCCGACCCCCGGCGGCGCATCCGCCTGCTCTTCGCCGAGGCCATCGCGTCGGCCACCTCCGGCCCCCTGGAGGTCGCCCTCCTCGCGACCGCCTCGCATCCCCAGGTCGCCGAGGCCATGCGCCGCGTGACCGAGCGCCGGGTGGCGTACGTCGCCGAGCTCTTCGTCGGGCTCGGCTTCCCCGAGCCGGAGGCGCGGCGCCGCGGGCTGCTCGCGTACACGGTCTATCTGGGGCACGCGCAGCTCGGGCACGCGGTGCCGTCGGCGCTGCCCGGCCTCGACGAGTTCGGCGCGTATCTGGACGAGGCCCTGGACGTCCTGATGATGCGCTAGGGTGCGGGACATGCACGCGCAGACGAACCGAAACTGGTGGTGGCCCGCTCATCCGGCGGCCCACTGACTCTGCGCGTTTCGAGACTCGCGAAGGCCGCCCGAGGGGCGGCCTTCAGTGTTTTCCGGACCAGGGTCCGGGGCGCGGCCGTTCCTCTCCGAGTGAGAAGGAACCGAACCGATGCATTCCGCCCGTTCCCACCAGCACCTGCTCGATCTCGTCGACGACGACCGTCCGTTCGCCGTGCTCCGCCGCCGCACGCCCGGCCGCGACCACGACACGGTCGAGGTCCTGATCGGCGCGGTCGGCACGTACGACCGGCTCGCCGACATCCCCGACGAGGGCCTCGCCCTGATCCCCTTCCGGCAGATCAGGGAGCGCGGTTTCGACGTACGCGACGACGGCACGCCGCTCACGGTCCTGACCCCCGACGAGACGTACGAACTCCCGCTCTCCGAAGCCCTGTCGACGCTGCCCGGCCATGACGTGCGCGTCGAGGGCGGGGCCTTCGACGTCGACGACGCCGCCTACGGGGAGATCGTCGGGCGGGTGCTGCGCGAGGAGATCGGGCGGGGCGAGGGCGCGAACTTCGTCATCCGGCGCACGTACGAGGGGGAGATCCCCGGTTTCTCCAGGGCGGACGCCCTGGCGCTCTTCCGCAGGCTGCTCGTGGGCGAGCGGGGCGCCTACTGGACGTACGTCGTGCACACCGGGGACCGGACGCTGGTCGGCGCCAGCCCCGAGGTGCATGTGCGGATGTCCGGCGGGACGGTCGTCATGAACCCGATCAGCGGGACGTACCGCTACCCGGCCGAAGGGCCCACGGCGGACGATCTGCTCGGCTTCCTCGCCGACGGCAAGGAGACCGAGGAGCTGTCGATGGTCGTCGACGAGGAGCTCAAGATGATGTGCACCGTCGGCGACATGGGCGGTGTCGTCGTCGGGCCGCGGCTCAAGGAGATGGCCCACCTCGCGCACACCGAGTACGAGTTGCGGGGGAAGTCGTCGCTCGACGCGCGCGAGGTCCTCAAGGAGACGATGTTCGCCGCGACCGTCACCGGCTCGCCCGTGCAGAACGCCTGCCGCGTCATCGAGCGCCACGAGACGGGCGGGCGCGGCTACTACGCGGGGGCCCTCGCCCTCATCGGCCGTGACGCGGGCGGCGCACAGACCCTGGACTCCCCCATCCTGATCCGCACCGCCGACATCTCCGCGGACGGAAAGCTGCGGGTCCCGGTCGGCGCGACACTGGTACGGGGCTCGGACCCCGCGGGCGAGGTCGCCGAGACGCACGCCAAGGCGGCCGGCGTGCTCACCGCACTCGGGGTGCGTCCCGGGCGGCCCCGCGACGAGCGCGTACGCCCCGCCCTGTCCGACGACCCGCGGGTCCGGGCGGCCCTCGACAGCCGGCGGGCCGGGCTCGCGCCGTTCTGGCTGCAGATGCAGATTGGGGCCTCCCCTGCTCGAACGGAGTTGAGAGCTCGGGGAAAGACGGCGGAGCTGACCGGGCACGCCCTGGTCGTCGACGGCGAGGACACGTTCACGGCGATGCTGGCGCATCTGCTCCGCTCATCGGGCCTCACGGTCTCCGTACGCCGCTACGACGAGCCGGGGCTCCGGGAGACGGTCCGGGAACACGAGGGCCCGCTGATCCTCGGCCCCGGCCCGGGCAACCCCTCGGACCCCGACGACCCGAAGATGACCTTCCTGCGCGCCTTGACCGCCGAGGTGATCCGCGACCACCGCCACGGCGTCCTCGGCGTCTGCCTCGGTCATGAACTTCTGGCCGCCGAGCTCGGCCTGGAGATCGTCCGCAAGGAGGTCCCGTACCAGGGCGCCCAGACGCGGATCGACCTGTTCGGGCGGCCGGAGACGGTCGGCTTCTACAACAGCTTCGCGGCCCACTGCGACGAGGAGACGTCCCTTGAACTGGCCGCGCACGGCATCGAGGTGAGCAGGGACGCGGCCACCGGAGAGGTGCACGCGCTGCGGGGCCCCGGCTTCGCGGGCATCCAGTTCCACCCGGAGTCGGTGCTCTCGCTGCGCGGGACGGCGATCGTGCGGGAGCTGCTCTCCGGAGTGCTCGTCTAGGGCTTGGGGGCCGCCGGGACCAGCACGTTCTCGCTGCGGCGGCCCTCCTTGTAGTCCAGGACGTTCTGCACCGTGGTGTCGATGATCTGGCCGACCGCGTCCACGGTGTAGTACGCCTGGTGCGAGGTGACCACGACGTTCGGGAACGTCACCAGGCGGGCCAGGGTGTCGTCCTCGATGGCCTCGAGGGACTTGTCGAGGAAGAAGAGCCCCGCCTCCGCCTCGTACACGTCGAGCCCGACACCCGCGAAGCGCCCCATCCGCAGCTCCGAGACCAGGGCGTCCGTGTCGATCAGGCCACCGCGGCTGGAGTTCACCAGGATCGCGTCGTCCTTCATCATCCGCAGCGCCTTTGCGCCGATGATGTGCTGCGTCGCGGGGAGCAACGGGACGTGCAGGCTGATCAGGTCGGCTTCGGCGAAGAGCCGCTCTTTCCCGACGTACTCCATGCCGAGTTCGACGCACGCGGGGTTCTCGGCGACGTCCCAGCCGAGCAGCCTCATGCCGAAGCCGTGCGCGATCCGGGTGAACGCCTCGCCGATCTTCCCGGTGCCGAGCACGCCGACCGTGCGGCCCCGCAGGTCCCTGCCCATCAGGCCGTCGAGCCTGAAGTCGAAGTCGCGGGTGCGGTTGCTCGCGCGCACGATGCGGCGGTTGACGGCCATCGCCAGCGTCCAGGCGAACTCGGCGACGGAGTACGGCGAGTAGTACGAGACGCGGGCGATGGTGAGGCCGAGGCGCTCGGCGACCAGGAGATCGATGTTGTTGAAGCCGGTCGAACGCTGGGCGATCATCTGCGTGCCGCCCGCCGCGAGGGTCTGCAGGACACGGTTGCCGAGATCGGCGTTGACGCTGGTCGAGACGATCTCGTAGCCGGCGGCGATGGGGGCGGTGTCCTCGGTGAGGAAGACGTCGAGACAGCGGACGTCGTGGTGCGCGGCGAAGGCCTTCTCGATGAGCGGCTTCTCGTCCGCCTGCACCCCGAACGCGAGAATCTCCATGCGGCGAGTCTAGGTTTTACGGGGCGACACGGCACCGCGGGGAAACAGGTGGGCGGGTGGGAAAGCTCCGCCGCGAAGCGGCGGCACAGGGCACCCGCCCACCGAGGGTCAGCCGAAGAACACGCCCACCTCGCGGTACAGCTCCGGGTCGACGGTCTTCAGCTTCGCCGTCGCGTCGGCGATCGGTACCCGCACGATGTCCGTGCCCTGCAGCGCGACCATCTTCCCGAAGTCGCCGTCCCGCACGGCCTCGATCGCGTGCAGGCCGAAGCGCGTGGCCAGCCACCGGTCGAAGGCGCTGGGCGTACCGCCGCGCTGGACGTGCCCGAGGACGGTCGTGCGCGCTTCCTTCCCGGTCCGTCCCTCGATCTCCTTGGCGAGCCACTCCCCCACGCCCGAGAGCCGCACATGCCCGAAGGAGTCCTGCGTGCCGTCCTTGAGGACCATCTCGCCGTCCTTGGGCATGGCCCCTTCCGCGACGACGACGATCGGCGCGTACGACGCCTTGAACCGCGAGGTCACCCAGGCGCACACCTGGTCGACGTCGAAGCGCTGCTCGGGGATGAGGATGACGTTCGCGCCGCCCGCGAGCCCGGAGTGCAGCGCGATCCAGCCCGCGTGCCGCCCCATGACCTCGACCACGAGGACCCGCATGTGCGACTCGGCGGTCGTGTGCAGCCGGTCGATCGCCTCGGTGGCGATGCCCACCGCGGTGTCGAAGCCGAAGGTGTAGTCCGTGGCGGAGAGGTCGTTGTCGATGGTCTTCGGTACGCCGACGACGTTGATGCCGTACTCGTCGGTGAGCCGCGCGGCGACGCCGAGGGTGTCCTCGCCTCCGATCGCGATGAGGGAGTCGACCTCGTGCTTGGCGAGGTTCTCCTTGATCCGACGGATGCCGTTCTCCGCCTTGAGCGGGTTGGTGCGCGAGGAGCCGAGAATGGTGCCGCCCCGGGGCAGGATGCCCCGCACGGCCGGGATGTCGAGCTGGACGGTGTCCCCCTCCAGCGGGCCGCGCCAGCCGTCCCGGAAACCGACGAAGTCGTAGCCGTACTCCTGCACGCCCTTGCGGACGACGCCTCGGATGACGGCGTTGAGCCCGGGGCAGTCGCCGCCTCCGGTCAGTACTCCGATTTTCTTGGCCGCCATGGAAACGTCCCTTCGCCTCAGTGACCTGATGCGAGTCACGCTAATGGTGATCCAGGTCACCCGGGGACGGTCCGGATGGTCAATTCCTTCCGGTTCAAGGGGAGTTGATCACGCGAGTTCACCCTTATGAGGGGTCGCCCGAGGGGTCACGCGTCGTCGAGACCTCGCTCGATCGCGTACCGCACGAGCTCCACGCGGTTGTGCAGCTGGAGCTTGCCCAGCGTGTTCTGCACGTGGTTCTGCACGGTGCGGTGCGAGATGACCAGGCGCTCGGCGATCTGCTTGTAGCTCAGGCCCTTGGCGACGAGCCGCAGCACCTCGGTCTCGCGGTCGGTCAGTTGCGGGGCCTTCGGCTCGTCCGGGGCGCCGGGCACCGGATCGGACGCCAGGCGGCGGTACTCGCCGAGGACGAGGCCCGCGAGGCCCGGGGTGAAGACCGTGTCACCGACGGCCGTGCGGCGCACCGCGTCGGTCAGCTCGGCCGTGGAGGCCGACTTCAGGAGATAGCCGGTGGCGCCGGACTTGACCGCCTCCAGGACGTCGGCGTGCTCGCCGCTCGCCGAGAGGACCAGCACGCGCAGGGCCGGGTTGGCGGCGACGAGTTCCTTGCAGACCTGGACGCCCGGCTTCAGGGGCAGATTCAGATCGAGTACGAGGACGTCGGGTGCGGCGGCCTGTGCGCGGCGCACCGCCTGCTCGCCGTCGCCCGCCGTGGCGACCACGTCGAACCCGGCCTCCGCGAGGTCGCGGGCGACCGCGTCCCGCCACATCGGGTGGTCGTCGACCACCATGACCCTGACCGTGACCTTGCCGTCCTTGCCGCCCGCACCGTTCTGCTGCTGTGGCTGTTGCTGCTCGCTCATCGTTCCTTGCCTGCCTTCCCCCGTGTGCCGCGTACGTTCTCCGAGGGCTCCGCGGCCCTCGGGACCCTCAGTTCCACTTCCGTGCCCTGGCCCGGCACCGAGATCAGCTCGGCCGTGCCCCCGATGTCCCGCAACCGCCCCCTGATCGACAGGGCGACACCGAGCCGCCCCTCTCCCTCGGCCTCCGCGAGCCGCCCCTCGGGGATGCCGGGGCCGTCGTCCCGCACCGTCACGATCACGGCGTCCGGCTCGTCCTCGACCAGGATCCAGGCCCCGGCGTCCGGGCCCGCGTGCCGGTGGACGTTGTCCAGGGCGGCGCCCACCGCGGCGGCCAGTTCGCGGGCGGCCTTCGGGGCGAGGGCGACCGGAGCGCCCGGCTCCGAGACGGTGACCTTCGCGCCCGCGTACGGGAAGAGCAGCGACCGCAGGTCACAGGGCTCTCCCCCGTCGGTGTCGGCCGGATCGTCGGGCTCGTCCACCGCCCGGACCACGGCTCCGAGCGAGGCGTCCTCCGACTCGTGCGACGTGCGGACCAGGCCGCCCGCCACCAGCGTACGGAGCGCGACCTCCTGCTCCCCCGCCATCCTGCCGAGCTCCGCCGCCTCACCGCCGAGCGCGCTGCCGCGCCGCTGCACCATCGCAAGGACCTGCAGCACGCTGTCGTGGATGTCGCGGGCGAGACGCTCCCGCTCGCGGGTCGCGGCCTCGATCTCCAGGGCGCGGGCGAGGGTGCGCTCGGAGGCGCGGGCCACCTCGACGACGTAACCGATGGCGATGGAGGCGATGCAGACGAGCAGCACGTTGTGGAGCGTGTCCTGGGTGGGCCTGCCGCGCTGCGCGATGTTGGCCACGCCGACGAGCGCCGACGCGAACGCCGCCCACCGCCAGCCGCCCTTGATCGCGAACGCGAGCACCGCGCCCGCCGTCCATATCGACGGCAGCGTCGGGCCGTCGTGGACGATCCGCTGGTGCGAGTCGGCGACCGGCGTGAGCAGGATGCCGACCAGCGCGATGGTCAGGTCGGTGATGAGGAACCGCTTGGTGCAGCTCGCCGCGTTCGCGACCTTCGGGAGCGTGCCGATGGTCCAGCCGGCGAGCACCACATAGAACGCGACGGCCACCCAGGGCCGGTCGAAGTTCTGGTGCGCGGCCACGAACAGGCCGATCGCGTACAGCATCGTCAGTACGCGGTAGCCGGTCAGCGCGCGCCACAGCGGCTGCTCGACCGACATCCTCATGACGCGCACGCGCTTGGTCATGTCCCCCACCCCATGGCACCCCCGGCCGGCCCGCGGGGTGCCCGCCGGCTCCCCCTGCACGACGCGATTACGCGCCGGACCGTTCCTTCTCGGCCGCCGCGGCCGCTTTCTCCGCCTTCTTCTCCGCTTCCTTCTCGGCCTTCGCCGCGTCCGAGAGGCGGCGCTTGGCCGCCGTCGCGTACTCGTCGACGTACTCCTGGCCGGACAGCTTCATGATCTCGTACATGACCTCGTCGGTCACCGCCCGCAGGACGAACCGGTCGTGCTCCATGCCGTGGTAGCGGCTGAAGTCGAGCGGCTCGCCGATCTTGATGCCGGGCCGCATCAGCTTCGGCATCACCTTGCCCGGCGGCTGGATCTTCTCCGTGTCGATCATCGCCACGGGGAGCACGGGCGCCCCGGTGGCGAGGGCCACCCGCGCGAGGCCGCCGGGCTTGCCACGGTAGAGCCTCCCGTCGGGCGAACGGGTGCCTTCCGGGTAGATGCCGAAGAGCTCACCGCGCTCCAGGACCTCGATGCCGCTCTTGATGGCCGCCTCGCCCGCGCCCCGGCCGCCGGAGCGGTCCACGGGCAGCTGGCCCACACCCTTGAAGAAGGCCGCCGTGAGCTTGCCCTTCACGCCCGGGGACGTGAAGTACTCCGCCTTCGCGATGAAGGTGACCTTGCGGTCGAGGACCGCGGGCAGGAAGAAGGAGTCCGAGAAGGAGAGATGGTTGCTCGCCAGGATGGCCGGTCCCTCGGCGGGTACGTTCTCAAGGCCCTCCACCCAGGGCCTGAAGCCGAGCTTCAGCGGCCCTCCGATGGCGACCTTCATTGCGCCGTAGATCAAACCGAGTGCCTCCTGTTAAGTGTGGATCAGACCTTAACCCGCAGTAAGGCCAAAGGGCCCGACGACCCTGGTCGGTGTCAGTCCGGTCGCGTACGGTGAAGTACTCCTCCACACCCCGCAGCCACATCTCACGAAGGAGACCGAAGTGCCGGTCCTCCCCGGAGCCGAGCCGTACCGCCACGAGGGCGGCGAGGTCGGCGTCCTCCTCTGTCACGGCTTCACCGGAACCCCGCAGTCCCTGCGCCCCTGGGCGGAGTACCTCGCGGGCCGCGGCCTGACCGTCTCGCTCCCGCTGCTGCCGGGGCACGGCACACGCTGGGAAGACCTCCAGGTCACCGGCTGGCAGGACTGGTACGCGGAGGTGGAGCGCGAGCTGCGCGCCCTCCTCGAGCGGTGCACGGAGGTCTTCGTCTTCGGCCTCTCCATGGGCGGGGCGCTGGCCCTGCGGCTGGCGGCCAAGCACGGCGACGAGGTGCGCGGCGTCGTCGTGGTGAACCCGGGGAACAAAGTGCACGGCCTCGCGGCGCACGCGCTGCCGGTCGCCCGGTATCTGGTGCCGTCGACCAAGGGCATCGTGAGCGACATCGCACTGGAGGGCTCGGAGGAGGTCGGTTACCACCGGATCCCGCTCCACGCGGCGCACTCCCTGCGCCGGTTCTTCCAGCGGGTGGACGGTGAGCTGCCTCAGGTGACCCAGCCGTTGCTGCTGCTGCACAGCCCGCAGGACCACGTGGTGCCGCCGGCCGACTCGGCCAGGATCCTCGGCCGGGTCTCGTCCACGGACGTCACCGAGACCATCCTGGAACAGAGCTACCACGTCGCGACGTTGGACCATGATGCGGACCGGATCTTCGACGAGAGCTACGCGTTCATCGGCCGGCTCGCCCCCAGTGTCGGTAAGGAAGGGACGGCCACCGGTGGCTGAGCAGGACCGAATCGAACCCGACGGCGAGAGCCGCGAGCCCGAGAAGCGGCAGGAGCCCGCAGAAGGCCTGGGTCTGCCACTCGACGAGGACGCGGCCTGGCAGGCGATCGTCGCGGGGTACGGCCAGGAACCGGCGGACCCGCCGGGCGCCAAGCCGTTCAAGTCCGTCGAGGACCTGGCCCTGCTGGAGCCGGAGACGAACGACACCCCGGCCGGTGACAAGAGCGACACCGGTGACACGGGCGGCAAGAGCACCAAGAACCCCACGGCTCCCGAGGACCCGGACGACTCCGGGTCCAAGAAGACGCTGGGCGGCTCCGTCTCCTTCGCCCCCGGCGTGGGCGGCGGCCCGCGTGACTATGACGCGCCCGAGGCGTCGGACGACGACTTGGGCGCGGACGACGAGGGCCACTTCGTCCCGCCGGAGCCGCCGCCGCTGCCCTCCGGGGACGTGACGGCGAGGTTCGCCTGGCTCGCGGTGCTCGGCGGCCCGCTGCTGCTCCTGCTCACCGTGCTGCTCGGCTGGCAGATGACGTGGTGGCTCGCGACCCTCAGCATCGGCGGCTTCCTCGGCGGCTTCGCCACACTGGTGTCGCGGATGAAGGGCGACGACGACGAGGAGAACGAGGACCCGGGCCGGGGCGCGGTGGTCTGAGGCGCCAGGTGTGGCCTAGGCGCCGCGGGCGGCGGGAATCCTGAGGGCGGCCAGCACCGGCAGATGGTCGGTGGCCGCCCGCAGATCCGCCTCGCTCACCCCTGTCAGCTCCAACGGCACGCCGCAGCCGAGGACTTCGACGCCCGAGGTGGCGAAGATCGCGTCGATGCGCTGATGCGGGTCCCCCGGCGTCGAGGTGTTCTCGCCGCCCCAGGGCGCGGTCGCCCAGCAGTCCCGCAGCTCCGAGGCGAGCCTGCGGAACGTACGCCCCTTGGGCCGCTCGTTGAGGTCACCGCCCGCGACGGCGTGTTCCACGCCCATTCCGGCGAGCCGGTCGAGCAGCATCCCGCCCTGCTCGTACCTCTCGTCGGTCTGCAGGCTCAAGTGGCAGCTCAGCACGCCGAGCCGGGCCCTGCCGAAGCGCACGACGGCGGTGGCGAAGCCGCGCCGGTGCAGCCCCGGTGTCAGCGGGAGCAGCACGTCCTCGGTCCGCTCGACGGTGGCCCGCAGCGAGCAGAGCAGCGCGGGCCCCGACGCGGTGGCGCCGCCCGAGAGCATCACCAGATCGGCGGCGCGTGCCAGCCGCGCCAGCTTCTTGCGCCACCGGAAGAACCGGGGCGCCTCCTGGACGAGTACGAGGTCGGGCGCGCAGGCGGCGATGACGCGGGCCAGCGCGTCCGTGTCGTCCCGCATGGACCGGATGTTGTAGCTGAGCACCCGGATCACGGCTGAACCGTCGTCTTCGGTGCGGGAGTTGGGCAGCGTCACCATGGGGATCAAGATACGCGCCGCGCGGTGCCGCCACGACGAGGCCCGCCGCCCCCGGAAGGGGGACAGCGGGCCTCGTACGACGTGCGGATTCGGCGGGAGCTAGCCCTGGCGCGCCAGGTCGGCGGCGCCCACGAGCCCCGCCTTGTTGCCCAGCTGCGCGGCGAGCACCTGCGCGTGCGGACGCCACTGCCCACCGATGAGCCACCGGCGGAACGACTTGCGGATCGGGTCGAGCACCAGCTCGCCCTCGTCGGAGAGGCCGCCGCCCACGATGAACGCGGAGGGGTCGAAGAGCGAGGCCAGGTCGGCGAGGCCCGCGCCGACCCAGCGGGCCAGCTCGCGGTAGGAGTCGACGGCGACGGGGTCGCCCTGCCGGGCCGCCTCGCTGATGTGCTTGCCCTCGATGCCCTCCACCGTGCCGTCGCCCAGGCCGAGCAGGATGTCGGCGGCCTCGGGCGTCGCGTTGGCGCGCTGCCGGCCGTAGCGCAGGAGGGCGCGCCCCGAGGCGTACTGCTCCCAGCAGCCCTGGCTTCCGCAGCCGCACAGCAGCCCGTCGGGAACCACCCGGATGTGTCCGAACTCGGCGGCCACGCCGAAGCGCCCGCGCCGCAGCTTGTTGCCGATGATGATGCCGCCGCCCAGGCCCGTGCCCAGGGTGATGACGATGACGTCCTCGTGGCCCTGGCCCGCGCCGAAGCGGTACTCGCCCCAGGCCGCGGCGTTCGCGTCGTTCTCCACGACGACCGGCAGGCCGACCCGCTGCTCGACCTTGTCCTTGAGCGGCTCGTGGCGCCAGTCGATGTTCGGTGCGAAGAGAACGGTGGCGCGCTTGTCGTCCACGTAACCGGCGGCGCCGATGCCGACGGCCTCCACGTCGTTCCCCTTGCCGGCCCCGGAGACGGCGGCACAGATCGCGTCCACGATGCCTTCGGCGGTCGGCGGCGTGGGCACCGTGTGCGTGTCGAGAATGGTGCCCTCTTCGTCGACCACTCCGGCCGCGATCTTCGTGCCGCCGATATCGACGCCGATGGTGAGTCCCATGTGTCCCTCAGTTTCGGTCGAGCCCCGCTATGGCCAACCGTACCCGAGGGGTGTTCAGTCCAGGTCGATGTGTTCGGCGGGGCCGGGGCCCTCGTCGCGCCTGTCGGGGCCCTTCGCGGCGTCGCTGCCACGGGTCCAGCGGCCCTCCTGGCCCTCGACCGCGGAGCGGTAGGCGGCGAGCAGTTCGCTGCCGGCGGATGCGAGGTGGTCGAAGACGTCCGGGTTGCGCTCGATGACGGGCTCGACGGCGGCCTTCGCCTGCTGGACGACCTGCCGCACGGTCTGCTCGACGGCGCCCTGGGCGACCGCGCCGAGCAGCGGGCTCTGGAGGCCGGACAGCTTCTCCGAGACGGCGTCGACGAGCTTGCGCAGCTCCTCGCCGGCCGAACCGGGCGGCGGCCCGTACTGGGCCCGGCGCCGGGCCTTCTCCGCCGCGAGGTCCTCGGCGCACGCCTTCGCCCACGCGTCGGCGTCGGTGTCGGCCACTTCGGGTTCGGGCACTTCGCGCTCGGTGGCATCGCTCATGACGGAAGACTCCTGCGGAGGGCGGTCCGGGTGGATTCGTACTCTCGACGTTACCCGAACGGCGGTTGTGCGTTCACCGTGTCTGCGGCCACAGATCGGGGTCCGGCGCGAACCGCACGCGCAGCTCGCCGTCGCGCAGGCCGGCCCCCGCGACGGTGCAGCGGCGCAGGGCGGAAGGCAGGGGCAGGATGCGCCGGAAGGTGCCGGTGGTGACGACGAGTTCGTCCCCGCGCCGGATGAGGCCGAGTTCCTCGCGTACGGCGCCGGGGAGCGGGATGTGCCAGACCAGTACGCCGTCGTCGGCGAGGGCGTCGGCGACGGGCCACCGGACGGGTGCCGGGGCCGCGGCGGGGGCGGGCGCCCGCAGGGCGGCCAGGTCGTCGGCGCCCCGCGGGTCGCGGCCCAGGTGCGGGAGCGTGCCGAGGATGTCGCCGTACGTCTGTGCCCACTCGGTCAGCGTCTTGCGCTGCTGGGCGACGAGCCCGGAGAGCCAGAGGTCGGCGGTGTCGTCCGGGAGGACCCGGTTGGCGTGCAGGGCGTCGGTGCGCAGGCCCTGGAGGGCGAGACCGGTGGCGGCGGCGCGCACGGCGTCGGCGCCCGCGGGCCCGGGCTCGGCGACCAGAGCGACCGTCGTGCCGGGGTGTTCGATCACGGCCTGCGCGGCGGCGAGTTCGGTGTCCCAGCGGGCCGCGGTCTCGTACAGCCAGGAGGCGGGCATCGGGACGCCCGCGAGGCGGCCGAGCATGGGCCGCAGGGCGCGGGCCGCCTGCCGCTCCGGCGGAAGCAGCCTGCGGAGATAGCGGCGCAGCTGTTCGGGGAGCGCGAGGACGGCGAGTGCCCGGGGCAGCGGGGGCAGGTCCACCACGACGGTGTCGTACGCGCTCTGTCCGGCGTCGCGCAGGGCGCGCAGCAGGGCCAGTTCGTCGCTGCCGGGCAGGGGGGTGAGTTCCTCGCCGTCGAGGCGTCCGGCGCCGAGCAGGTCGAGCGCGGAGCCCGCGCGGTTCTGCAGGGCCAGGAGGTCGTCCCGGAACTCGTCGCCGGGGGCCAGTCCGCGGAGGGTGAGGTTCGCGTGGTCCGCGCCCAGGGCGTCGAGGGGGGCGGCGGAGATCAGCAGGGTCCGCTTCCCCTCGCGGGCCGCGGACAGCGCCGTGGCCGCGGCGACGGTGGTTCGGCCCGAACCGCCGGGGCCGGTGACGAGGAGGGTGCGCATAGGAGTGAACGGTACGTGAGGTGAGTCCCGCCGCCGCGCGGCGGATCTCCCCCGCCGGTGCTACTTGCCGCCGGACTCCACGCGCTTCTTCAGGCCCGCGAGCGCCCGGTCGATGATGACCTTCTCCGCCTTGCGCTTGATCATCCCGAGCATGGGGATCTTGACGTCGACGGTCAGCTTGTAGGTGACCTCCGTGCCGGTCCCCACGGGCTTCAGGAGGTACGAGCCGTCGAGCGAGCGCAGCATCTGCGACTTGACGAGGGTCCAGCTGACCTCGTTCGCGCCGGTCCACGTGTACCCGAGCGTCTGGTCGTCCTTGATCGCGCCCGCGTCCATGACGAGGCGGACCTGCTTGGCGCGGCCCTGGTCGTCGGTGTCGAGCACCTCCGCCTCCTTCACCTCACCCGTCCAGTCCGGGTAGCGCGCGAAGTCGGCGATCACCCCCATCACCTCGGCCGGTGCCGCCTCGATCGTGATGCTCGAGCTGGTGTGTTCCGCCATCTCTGTGGCTCCTCCAGATGCGGTCCGGTACGGGGGGTGGTGTGTACGTGTGTGACGCGTGAAGGCTACCGCGCACGAAGTGGCCCACCATCACCACTCCAGGGCCCACGGCCTGCCCGAGCTCGCGAAGTGCCCCACGTTCACACACTCCGTCGCCCCGATCCGCATCCGCCGGGTCAACGGCTGGTGAACGTGGCCGAAAAGTGCGTATCGCGGGCGGGTCCTGTGAATGGCGGCGAGCAGTGCGCGGCTGCCCCGCTCGAAGCGGCGCGCGACGGTGTCGTACACCAGCTCGGGGACGTCCGGCGGGATGTGCGTGCAGAGCACGTCGACCTCGCCGACGGCCTCGATCTTGGCCGCGTACTCCTCGTCACTGATCTCGTACGGCGTCCGCATGGGCGTGCGCAGGCCGCCGCCGACGAAGCCGAAGACCCGGCCGCCGATCTCGGCACGGCCGCCGTCGACGACGGTGGTGCCGGGGGCCGCGTACTCGGACCAGAGGGTCGGTATGTCGACATTGCCGTAGGTGGCGTACGTCGGGGAGGGGAAGGCGGCGAACATCTCGGCGTACTGCTTGCGCACGGCTTTCTCGATGGCGGGCCCGCGGTCTATCCCCGCCCAGAGCCGGGCCCCGAACTCCCTGGCCTCCTCGAACCGGCGGGCGGTGCGCAGCTCGACCAGGCGGTCGGCGTTCTCCTTGCCGAAGAGGTCGGGGAAGATGCCGCGCGAGTGGTCGGCGTAGTCGAGGAAGAGAACCAGGTCACCGAGACAGATGAGCGCGTCGGCTCCCTCGCCCGCGCGGGCGAGATCCTTCGTGTTGCCGTGCACGTCACTGACCACATTGACCCGGAAACCTGGCATGCCGATCACCCTAGAACGAGCGGGCAAACGTGGGTAGAGGCCCCGAGAAGCACGGAGAAGGGGGCGGACCTGCGGTTACTTCCGAGTCGGGAATGGCGTGGCGTACTGTGCGGTTCAGACCACAACGTCGTGTGACGCACCGAACATCTGGCCCGGACCCCCTACCGAACAAGCCATACCCATGGGTAACGTCCGGGCAGTCCAGTAGTGCTCCAGCTGTCTTTCCCCCCATTTCCCCCGGAGCACCTGCCCGATCTTGGACCGCACCGTCGCATCGCACAACGTCGTGGCGCCGGCGCCCTATGTAGGAGCAGCAGTCTTGCGCGAGTTCAGCCTTCCGGCCCTGTACGAGGTCCCTGCGGACGGCAATCTGACCGACATCGTCCGCAGAAATGCCGCGCAGCACCCGGATGTCGCCGTCATCGGCCGCAAGGTGGACGGCACCTGGCAGGACGTCAACGCCAAGACCTTCCTCGCCGAGGTGCGCGCCGCCGCCAAGGGGCTCATCGCCTCCGGAGTGCGCCCCGGCGACCGCGTCGCCCTGATGTCCCGCACCCGTTACGAGTGGACACTCCTCGACTTCGCCATCTGGAGCGCCGGCGCGGTCACCGTGCCCGTGTACGAGACGAGTTCGGCCGAGCAGATCCAGTGGATCCTCGGCGACTCCGGCGCCGTGGGCATCATCGTGGAGCTCGACGCGCACCGCGCCGCCGTCGAATCCGTGCGCGACCGTCTTCCTGACCTGGTCAACGTCTGGCAGATCGACGGCGGCGGCGTCGACGAGCTGAACCGCACGGGCGCCGACGTCCCGGAGGAGACCGTCGACGAGCGCAGCGCGGTCGCGGGCGCCGACGACCCGGCCACCATCGTCTACACCTCGGGCACCACCGGCCGCCCGAAGGGCTGCGTGCTTACCCACCGCAGCTTCTTCGCCGAGTGCGGCAACGTGGTGGAGCGCCTGAAACCGCTCTTCCGCACCGGTGAGTGCTCGGTGCTGCTCTTCCTTCCCGTCGCGCACGTCTTCGGCCGCCTGGTCGAGGTCGCCGCGCTGATGGCGCCGATCAAGCTGGGCCACGCGCCCGACGTCAAGAACCTCACGGACGAGCTGGCCTCGTTCCGGCCGACCATGATCCTGGGCGTCCCGCGCGTCTTCGAGAAGGTCTACAACTCGGCGCGCGCCAAGGCGCAGGCCGATGGCAAGGGCAAGATCTTCGACAAGGCCGCGGACACGGCGATCGCGTACAGCCGCGCGCTGGACACCCCGAGCGGCCCCTCGCTCGGCCTGAAGATCAAGTACAAGACGTTCGACAAGCTGGTCTACAGCAAGCTGCGGGCCGTCCTCGGCGGGCGCGGCGAGTACGCGATCTCGGGCGGCGCGCCGCTCGGTGAGCGCCTGGGGCACTTCTTCCGCGGCATCGGCTTCACGGTCCTGGAGGGCTACGGCCTGACGGAGTCGTGCGCGGCCACCGCGTTCAACCCCTGGGACCGCCAGAAGATCGGCACGGTCGGCCAGCCGCTGCCCGGCTCGGTCGTCCGGATCGCCGACGACGGCGAGGTGCTGCTGCACGGCGAGCACCTGTTCACGGAGTACTGGAACAACGAGGGCGCGACCGAAGAGGCGCTGGCCGACGGCTGGTTCCACACCGGTGACATCGGCACGCTCGACGAGGACGGCTACCTCCGGATCACCGGCCGCAAGAAGGAGATCATCGTGACGGCGGGCGGCAAGAACGTCGCTCCCGCGGTGATCGAGGACCGTATCCGCGCGCACGCCCTCGTCGCGGAGTGCATGGTCGTGGGCGACGGACGGCCCTTCGTGGGCGCGCTCGTCACGGTGGACGACGAGTTCGTGGGCCGCTGGGCCCTGGACCACGGGAAGCCCGCGGACTCCACGGCCGCGTCGCTCCGGGAGGACCCGGATCTTCTCGCCGCGATCCAGACCGCGGTGGACGACGGCAACGCGGCGGTCTCCAAGGCGGAGTCCGTGCGCAAGTTCCGTGTCCTCGCCTCGCAGTTCACGGAGGAGTCGGGGCACCTGACTCCGTCGCTGAAGCTGAAGCGGAACGTTGTCGCGAAGGACTACGCGGACGAGATCGAGGCGCTTTACCGCGGGTAGCGTTGGCGGGGCGCCCACTCGCCGTGGGGGGCTTCTTCTCTTGCGACGTGCGGTCGTGGCTGGTTGCTCGCGCAGTTCCCCGCGCCCCTTGAGGGGCGCTCAGCTGGGCCCCGTCAGGGGCGCGGGGAACTGCGCGACAAGCCCACGCCGGCAGTCAGCCGCGCAACAAGCCCCGGCGGCAACTCATCAGGCGCTCAAAGCAACTCCCGCAGCTTCTCCGCCAGGAGATCCCAGCGCCACCGCTCCTCCACCCACTCCCGGCCCCGCTCCCCCATGCGCTGCCGCAACTCCCCGTCTCCCAGCAGGGTGACGATCCGGTCGGCGGCCGCCTCCGGGGAGCCGCCCCGGACGACCCAGCCCGTCTCCCCGTCGAGCACCGCGTCCGGCGCCCCGCCGGAGTCACCCGCGACCACGGGAAGGCCGGTCGCCGAAGCCTCCAGGTAGACGATGCCGAGGCCCTCCACGTCGAGCCCGCCGCGCCGGGTCCTGCACGGCATCGCGAAGACGTCCCCCGCGCCGTAGTGCGCGGGAAGTTCCTCCCACGGCACCGACCCCGTGAACCGGACGGAGTCCGAGACCCCGGTCTCGGCGGCGAGCTTGTGCAGCTCCTTCTCGTAGGGGCCGCCCCCGACGATCAGCAGCACCGCATCGGGCTCCCGGGCCAGGATCCGCGGCATGGCGAGGATCAGGGTGTCCTGCCCCTTGCGCGGCACGAGACGCGAGACGCACACCACGACCGGCCGGTCCGTCAGACCGAGCCGGGCCCGTACCGCGTCCCCGCCCGAGCCCGGGTGGAAGGTCTTCTCGTCGACGCCCGGCGGCAGTTGGACCATGCGCCCGGCCGCCGCGGGGCTCAGCGCGGCGGCGATGCGCGAGCGCGTGTACTCGCCCAGATAGGTGATCGTGTCCGTCGAATCGCCGATGCGGCGGAGCAGTTGGCGTGACGCGGGCAGCTGCGCCCAGCCCGCCTCGTGCCCGTGCGTCGTGGCGACGAGACGCCTCGCGCCCGCCTTGCGCAGCGCGGGCGACATGAGCCCCAGCGGCGCCGCTGCCCCGAACCACACCGACTCGCAGCCGTGTTCACGCAGCAGCGAGACCGCGCGCCGCGTGACGCGCGGGGTCGGGAGCAGCATCGTCGTGGGGTCGCGTACGACCTTGAAGGGCTGCTCCGCGTCGAAGGCGGCCGTCGCCTCGGCGCCCTCGCGTCCCCGCTTCCACGTGGAGGCGTAGACGACGAGCTGTTCGGGGTCCAGGCGCAGCGCCATGTTGTGCAGGAACGCCTGGATGCCACCGGGCCTGGGCGGGAAGTCGTTCGTGACGATCAGGGTCTTGTGCATCGTCGCCGACAGTACCGAAAGCCCGGCAGAGCGTGCCTCTCGGCCCATCCACGGCCGCGCCCGGCATCATGGCTCCACGAACCACAATGAAGTATCCGAAAAGGGGCGTGGTGCGCGTGGCGCGGATCCTGACCGTCTGGGTCCTGACCAGGACCGTGCTGCTGCTCTGCGTCTTCAAGGTGCTCACCGCGCCCGGCCCCGACGTGACCAGCGATGTCACCGTCATCTACCAGGGCTGGTACGAGGTCCTGCGCACCGGCACCTTCCCCCTCGACGACGTCACCTGGCAGTACCCGCCCGCCGCCGCCCTCGCGATCCTCTCCCCCGCCCTGCTGCCCTTCGTGGACTACACGTCGGCGTTCTTCGTGCTCGCCTTCCTCGCCGACGCGCTCGTCTGCGCCCTGCTCCTGTACGCGGGCCGGCGGCCCGGCAAGACCCTCCGCGGGGCCTGGGTGTGGGTCCTCGGCGTGGCGCTGCTCGGGCCGACCGTCTACGCCCGTTACGACGTGATGGTGACGGCCGTCGCGGTCGCCGCGCTGCTCTGCGGCGCACGGCGCCCACGCGCCGCGGGGGCGCTTGCGGGGTTCGGCGCGCTGCTCAAGGTGTGGCCCGCCCTGCTGCTCGTCGGCATGCCACGCGCGCGTGCCACCCGGAGTTCCTGGGGCGCGGCGGTCGCCACCGCCCTCGGCCTCACCCTCGCCTTCCTGGTGACGATGCCCGGCGCGCTCGCCTTCCTGACCTTCCAGCGCGACCGCGGCACCGAGGTCGAGTCGCTCGGCGCGCTCGTCTTCCACGTCGCGCGCCACCTCGGCTGGCAGGGCGAGGTGCAGCTCAACTACGGCTCGGTGGAATTCCTCGGCCCCTACGTCACACTGGTCAGCACGGTGGCGCAGGGGCTCTCCGTGGCCGCCTTCTGCTGGCTCCTCGCATGGCGGCTGCGGGCCCGTGAGTGGTCCGCGAGCACGGTCGCGGACGCGGCCTTCGTCGCCGTACTGCTGTTCACGACGACGAGCCGGGTGATCAGCCCGCAGTACCTCCTGTGGCTGGTCGGGGTCGCCGCCGTGTGCATGGCGTTTCGCGCGAGCCGCATGGCGCTGCCCGCGCGTCTGGTGCTCGCGGCCACGTGCGTCACGTTCCTGGAGTTCCCCGTCTGGTTCTCGCACGTGGTGGCGAGCGACCCGCTGGGCATCGCCCTGCTCTTCGTGCGCAACGGCCTGCTCGTCGCGGCGACGCTGCTCGCCTGCCGGAGCCTGTGGCGCCGAACGGTGTCCGAACCGCGGGCCCGTGCGCGGGCGTCGGCGTCCGAGGAGGTCAGCCGAGCTCGGCCCGCAGATACGTACGCCACTGCGCCGTGAACTCCTCCAGGGAGATGTCCAGGACGTCCCGCAGCGCGTCCTCCACCGCCCCGGGCCTCTTCTCGCGCTCGCCGACAGCTTCGTAGAAGTCCGTCAGGGGCTCCTCGCCCCACTGGTCCGCGATCATCCGGCAGGCCAGCCACGACCCTTCGTACGCCTGCGCGAGCTGGCCCGCGTCCCCGCTGAAGCCGAAGTCGTCGTCCTCGGGGAGCGAGCCGGGCAGTCGCTCCCCCTGGACGGCACGGCGCAGCTCGGGGGCGGCCTGGGCGGCGGTGCGGCCCGTGCCGCGGTAGCCCACCCAGTCGGCGAAGCCCTCGGAGAGCCACAAGGGGGTCGCCGGCGAGGTGTGCGCGCGGGTCGCGACATGGGTCGTCTCATGGGTCAGCACGACCTGCTTGCCGAAGTCGCCGAGCACGCCGTACGCCTCGGGGTTGACGATGATCCGGTCCGCGGGCGCGTCGCCGGAGCCGCCCGTCTCCCCCGTGGTCACCGCCGCGATCCCCTGGTAGCCGGAAGCGGGCGCCCCGAGCAGCCCCGCCATGCCGTCGAGGGACTTGGGCACCATGACGACGACCCGCTGCGGCCACTTCTCCTGCCAGGCGTCCCGCACCAGGGGGACCGCCCGGTCGGCGAGGGCCGCGTACTCGCGCAGCGTCGTCTTCTCCCGCCCGCCGCGCCCCACGCCGAGCACGAGGCTGTGAGTGCCCCGTACGGACGTCACGGGCCCCTGGTCCCAGAGTTGCTGCGTGGCCTTCTTCGCGGGCCGCTCAGCGAGGACGTACCACCGTCCGTCGCGCTCCTGGAGCGTCAGCGCGCGCGAGGTGGTGAGCGGCTCGCTGTCGTAGCCCTTGATGCGGTACCGCAGGTCGGCGGTCGCCGTGGCGCGCGTGCCGCTGCGCCGGAACGCGGTCAGGCGGTACTGCCAGGACTCGAGCGGGACCTCGCGGAGGTTGTCGTAGGCGCCGGCGGCCCCGGCGTCGCGGCCCGTCGCGCGGTACGCCTCCGCGTCCCGGTCGAGCACCGCCTCCGCCCGCCGGTCGAGCAGCCTGCGCACGTCGCCGGGCGCGGCATCGGGCGCCGAGGGACCGCCGCACCCGACGAGCAGGGCGACACACATCCCGAGGACCCACGACCCACGCCCGCGACCAGCCACGTTTCAGATCGTAAGGGCAGCGGGCCGCGGACCGCCGGTCAGATCCGCGTCACGGACGAGACCGGCATCATGCCGACCGGGTCGTAGCGCACGGGGGCGCCGGGGTAGGGAGCGTGCACGACCTGGCCGTTGCCCATGTACATCCCGATGTGGCTGGCGTCGTCGCGGTAGGCGACCAGGTCACCCGGCCGCGCCTGGGCCAGCGGCACCTGACGTCCCGCGTACCGCTGGGCCTGCGAGGTGCGCGGCAGGCCGACGCCCGCCTGGGCGTACGACCACTGGGTGAGGCCCGAGCAGTCGAAGCCGGAGGGGCCGTTGGCGCCCCACACGTAGGGGCGGCCGATCGCCGACCGCGCCGCCGCGATGGCGGCCGCGGCCCGCGACGAGGACGGCCCGGCGCCCCCGAGGTCCGGCATCTCGTCACGTCCCGAGCGCGATGACCTGTCGTACGCCTCACGGTCCCGCGAGGACAGCGAGTTCAGGAGTCGGCGGGCCTTGGCGAGCTTGTGTTCGACGCTCCGCTTCTGGCGGGCCACGACGGTGCGGCTCTTCTCCAGCTCGGCGAGCTTGTGTCCCGCCTCCGTGCGTTCCTGGGCGAGGCTGCGCTGGGCCCTCTGCAGATCGGTCAGTTCACCGGCCTGGCGGGCGCTGATGCGGTCGAGCGTGGCCGCCCTGTCCAGGTAGCCGTCCGGGTCGGAGGAGAGCATCAGGGCCAGGGAGGGGTCGATGCCGCCCGAGCGGTACTGCGCCCCGGCGAGCGAACCGAGCGCGCCGCGCATCGTGTTGATGCGCTCCTGGCCGCGGGCGACGCTGTCCTTGGCCCGCTCGACCTGCTCGCGCAGGGTGTCCGCGCGCTCGTCGGCCTTGTTGTACGCCTCCGTGGCCTTCTCGGCCTGCTCGAAGAGGCGGTCCACCTTGGCCTTGGTGGTCGCCGGGGTGTCCTGCGGTGCGGCGCCCGCCGGTGCGGCGAACGCGGCCGCGGCGGTCGCCGCGGCGGCTGACAGGACGGTTACGCGCGTACTCCGGTCCAGACCGGACAGCGCGGGACGACGATGGGACCCCACGGGAAGCCGCTCTCCCTCCGCATGACGGACCCCCGGGCGAACCGGGGGGAAATCCCCCGATGCGTCGGGGGAATGGGCGCGAGAGTAGCCGTGGGATCACGTCACGGCCAAAGACCCTGCCGTGCACACAACGTGACGCCCCGCCGGAGACGCAGGTCACCGACGGGGCGTGGGGTCAGCGTGAGTTGCCGGAATTCGCCCGTTTGGGCGGCACGCCGGTCGTTTCAGATGCGGACACCGAACTGGAAGGAGCCGATGGTCGACATCGACTCGTAGCGCACCACGGCACCCGGCTTCGGGGCGTGCAGCACCTGGCCGTTGCCCGCGTACAACCCGACGTGCGCGAGGCTGTTGAAGAACACCAGGTCGCCCGGCTTCAGCTCGCCGCGACCGATCTTCGGGCCGTCGTTCTGCTGGGTGTAGGTGGTCCGGGTGATCTGGACACCGGCCTGGTTGTACGCCCACTGCGTGAGGCCGGAGCAGTCGTAGGAGTTGGGGCCGCTGCCGCCGGAGACGTAGGGCTTGCCGATCTGCGTCGCCGCGGCGCTCAGGGCGGCCTGGCCGCGCTGCGACGCAGGGGCCTCCTTGCCGAGGTCCACGCGGTCGCCGGCGTCGCGGCTCGCACGCTGCTCCTTGGCGGCGAGCTCCTGCTTCTCCTTGGCGGTCAAGGTGTTGAGCAGCTTCTGGGCGGCGCCGAGCTTGCTCTGGACTTCCTTCTTCTTCTTGCCCAGTTCCTTGCGCGTGTCGGCGAGGTCCGTGAGCTTGTCGGAAGCCTCCTTGCGCTCCTGCGCGAGGGTCCGCTGCTTCTCCTGGACCTTCTTGAGCGCCTCGACCTGATGACCGCTCAACTGGTCCATGGCGGACGCCTTGTCGAGGTAGTCGTCCGGGTCGGCGGAGAGGAAGAGCTGGACGGAGGGGTCGATGCCGCCGGAGCGGTACTGCGCGCTGGCCATCGAACCGAGGCCGCCGCGGAGGTCGTTGAGGTCCTCCTGGCCGCGGGCCACCTTGTCCTGAAGCTCGCCGATCTCCTTCTCGAGCTTCTCCTGCTTCTCCTTGGCGCCGTTGTACCGGTCGGTCGCCCGGCCGGCGTCCTCGTAGAGCTTGTCGACCTTGGACTTGACCTCGTCCTTGCTCGGCTTCTCGCTCGGCGTCGCGTTGGCCGCCTGGGAGGTGAGTGCGACGGCGGCGGCGGCAGTCGCGGTGAGCACGGTCACGCGCGCGCGGCTCGGCTGCTTGGGTCGACGGTGGGACGCCACGAAGGCGGCTCCTTCTTCCTCCAGCCGCCTACCGAGACCCGGTCGGCGGGTACCACCGCTGTCACCCCGGATGGGTGATCAACCGAGCGGAGGTTCGAGGCGAGACCCTAGTGACCTTCTTGTGATCAGTTCAAATCCTGACCGGCAAAAAGTGGGGTGCGGGAGGCATATTTTACCGATAACGCACAGCCGGTGATGATCTCTTGACGCTACGTCGCGCCACCGGCGCCCCAATTCGGGCATAGGGCACAGGAGTTACTTGCGCGCCTTTAGGAGTGCGAAACAGGCGTACGCCCGGCGTGCGGAACGGCGCGCGTCAGCCGCGCGAGAGCCGCTTCAGAAGTACGGCCGAAGCGACGGGCCGCGCACCCGCCTTCGCGATCCCGTCGGCCACTTCGCGGTCGGTCGACACGACGACCACGGGGCGCCCCGGAGGCTCGGCGCGCACCAGCTGGCGGATGAGTTCGTCCGCGGTGACGCCCGGTTTGGAGAACAGCACCCGCACCCCGCGCGGCGGCGCGAGCAGCACGGGCGCGGCGAGTTCGGCCCCGTCGAAGACACAGGTCATCTCGGCGCCGGTCTGCGCGGCGAGCTGCGAGAGCGAGCCGAGCAGCCGCAGCCGCTGCTTCTCCAGGGGCATCGTCGGATAGCCGGTCTTGGTGACGTTGTAGCCGTCCACGACCATGTGCGCCTGCGGCAGCGCGAGCAGTTGGTCGATGATCGCCGGGTCGTTCTCGGAGAGCGCCCGGGCGGCGATGTCCTTCGGCGTCATCCGCCCCGGCTCGACGGCGTCCACGGTCTCGGCGGGTCGCACGGAGACGGGCGGCAGGGCCAGTTCGCGGCGCAGCCCCTGGGCGGACTCGAGCACCGTGTCGAGCAGCAGCCGCACCCGCATGTCCTCGACGCTGCGGCCTTCGCGCGCCGCCCTGCGGCTGGCCTCGAGGGCGGCCTCGGTCTCGCTGAGCCGGGCCTTGAGCCGCCGGCCCTCGCTCTCGGCGGCGGACAGCTGTGCCTGTCCTTCGGCGCGTGCGGCGTCGTACTCGGCGGCGGCCTTGCGCAGGGCCGCCTCGCCGCGCTTGACGTCGCTGAGAGCGCTGCGCAGCTTGCGATGCATCGATTCGGCTTCCTTCTTCGCCGACTCCAGCTCCGTGCGCAGCCGCTCGGTCTCGGCCTTCGTCTGGCCGCGGGCCGCCGCGAGTTCTCCGCGCAGCCGTTCGAGCTCGGCCCGGGTCTCGTCGTCGACGCGCTCGGCGTCCGCCCGCAGGGCCTCCTCGCCCGCGGCGGTCACCAGCTTCACCCAGCCGGTGGGACGCAGCACATAGGCCGCGGCCGCCACATCGAGGGGGTCCGCGGCCGGGGGCGGTGAGCCCGCGTCCAGGGCGCCGGTGAGCTCGGGCTGCGCCTCTCTGAGACGTTCGCCGATGCGCTGCCGGAAGAGCGCGTCGCCCTCCAGGGCCGTCGCCATCGCGTTGCCCGCGAACTTCGTGCGCCGGGTCGGCGTGAAGCGGGCGTACTGCCGCAGCTGTGCGGGCAGTTCGCTGACCGTGAGGCCGCCGAAGCCGTCCGAGACGATCTGGACGACCCGTCGGCGCACTCCGTCGGGCAGCGGGCGGTCGAGCACCTCAGCGGCGCCGTCGTCCGGCTCCCCGCTCGCGCTCTCCACCATCCGTCACCCCACTAGCTGTGCGGGGCCCGCTCCCTCAGGAGCCGGCGCCCGGCCTGTCCACGAGTTCCACCTGGTCCACTGCGTTGCACCAGCGGCAGCGCACCGACTCGATGGTCTCACTGACCACCTCGCGTTCCTCGATGTTCGACTCACCGGCCAGGTCGAGGTGCACATATTCGACGACCTTCGAACTGCGGGTCACGTCGAAGCGCGTGAGGTTGCCGCAGAGCTGGCAGCGCCACCTGGTGGTGTCGGTCGGCAGAGGAACCGTCATCGTGGCTGTTCGCTTTCCTTCGGAATTCCATGGTGCGTGGTGCCCGTAACCCTAAGGCCTGTAAGGGTCTCCATGCGGCGGCCTCCCACGCGGCGGGGCACTCTGTACGGTTTGCTGCCCTTACGTCATGCTCTGTTCATGATCAGGACATGGGGTACGACGGCGGGCCGAATGCTCAGGGGGCAGTCCGCCCCGGTGACGTACGGCCTGATCACCGCCTGCTGTCTGGTCTTCGTGATCTCACCGGTGTCCGGGCTCAACCCCTCGTACGGCACCGGCGACGAGGTGCTCGCCGCCCAGCAGGCCTACTTCGAGCGCTGGGGCGTCATTCCCTCCGAGCTGTTCAGCGGCGCGGCGCGGCCCCTGCTCGGCCCCGCCACCGCGCTCTTCGTGCACGGCAGCTGGCTTCATCTGCTTGGCAACATGCTCTTCCTCTTCGTCTTCGGGGCGATGGCCGAGGAACGGATGGGGCACATCCAGTTCGCGCTCTTCTATCTCGGCTGCGGCTATCTCGCCCTGTTCGCCTACGCGGTCGCGCACGCGGACTCCGACCAGACCCTGGTGGGCGCGTCGGGGGCGATCTCCGCGGTGCTCGGCGCCTTCTTGAGCCTCTTCCCGAAGGCACGGGTCACCAGTCTCTTCCCGTTCCTCTTCTTCCTGCCGCTGCGGTTCCCGGCGTGGGTGGTGCTGCCGTTCTGGGTGGTGCTGCAGTGGCTCGCGGCCTGGCAGGGCGCGGCGGGGCCGGGGGTGGCGTATCTGGCGCACCTGGTCGGGTTCTCCCTGGGGTTTCTGTACGCGTGGGGGCGCTACAGGTGGACAGCTAGAGTGAAGAAGCAGAAGCCAGCACCGGCTACCGAGGGAGACAGTCAGCCGTGATCACCGCGATCGTGCTCATCAAGACCAGCGTGGACCGGATCCCGGAGATCGCCGAGTCGATCGCCGCCCTCGACTGCGTCAGCGAGGTCTTCTCCGTGACCGGCACCTACGACCTGATCGCCATGGTGCGCGTGTCGCGCCACGACGACCTGGCCGACGTCATCCCCGGCAAGATCAGCAAGATCCCCGGCGTCGAGGGGACGGACACGCACGTCGCGTTCCGCACGTACTCGCAGCACGACCTCGAGGCGGCGTTCGCGATCGGCCTCGACTCGTAGCCGTCCGGCCCTGGTCCCCCAGCGTCCGGCACGCGTGCCGGATGAGGGTTTCTTCATCTGCGGCTCATGCTTGTGACGCCCTACGCCCCGCACGCTCACCGTCATGGTCTTCTCCCACCGCATGGCCGCTCTGGCCGCCGTCGTGGCGATCCCCCTCGGCATCGCCGCGACCAGCTACGCCCTGACCGACAGCCCCGAGCCGCCCAAGGCCCCGCCCAAGGTGGAGCTGGAGAGCGGCTCCCCGTCCGGGTCGCCCGCCTCGCCCTCGTCGGCCCCTTCGTCGTCCTCGTCGTCGCCGTCCGGGAAGCCCGCCTCGCCCCGGCCGACGCCGAGCGACGAGACGGTGTCCCCGCCGCCGGTGAGCGAGAATTCCACGGGCGATGACGACGACGACGGCAACGAAGGCAACGGACAGGGCGACAACGACGACGACGGTCCCGGTGACGACGGCTGAGCGCCCGCACCGCTGGATATCCGCCCGTGTCCGCATCCTGCTCTGGCTGCTCGTGGTGATGGCCGTCGCGCTCACCGCGGTCGCGGCCACCACGCGCTCCGTCCTGCTGCGCGACGTCGACCACCGCATCGACCGGCTGCTCGCCCAGGAGACCGGGGAGTTCACCAACCTCGCCAGGGAAGGCGTCGATCCGCACACCGGACGGAAGTTCACCGCTCCCGACCCCCTCCTGCGGCTCTTCCTCTCCCGGCAGTACGCCGACCCCGACGAGGAACTGCTCGGTCTGGTCGGCCGCTCCGGCAAGCCGCCCGCGAAGAAGGAGCAGGCACGCGAGCAGCGGATCGACCATCCGCTCGCCGAGGACCCCGCCGCACTGCGCACGGTCTTCGACTCCCCCGACGCGACCGGCACGCTGCACCGCGACCGGGGCGAGGTCCGCTGGGCCAAGGTGGAGATCGCGGCCGGCGCCGGACATCCGGCCGCGGCGTTCGTCGTCGCCTTCCACCCGGAGGGCGAACAGGCCAAGGCGGGCGACGTGTTCACGATGCTGCTCGCCATCTCCGGGGTCGCGCTCCTGATGACGACCGGCATCGGCTGGGCGGTCGCGGGCCGCATCCTCAAGCCCGTACGCCTGGTGCGTACGACCGCCGCGCAGCTCACCGAACAGGACCTGACCCGGCGCATCCCGGTGCAGGGCAGGGACGACATCGCGGCGCTCGCCGAGACCTTCAACGGCATGCTCGACCGCCTGGAGCGCGCGTTCGCGGCGCAGCGCGAGTTCGTCGACGACGCCGGGCACGAGCTGCGCACTCCCATCACCATCGTGCGCGGCCACCTGGAGCTGATGGGCGACGACCCGGGAGAGCGGGAGGAGACGGTCCGGATCGTCATGGAGGAACTCGACCGGATGAGCCGCATCGTCGAGGACCTTCTCCTCCTCGCCAAGGCCGAGCGGCCCGACTTCGTCACCCCGCGGCCGGTGCAGCTCGCCGAGCTGACCGCGGACGTCTTCGTCAAGGCACGCGCGCTCGGCGACCGGGACTGGCAGCTGGCCGAAGTGGCCGACGGAGAAACCGGCCTCGACCCGCAGCGCATCACCCAGGCGATGGTGCAGCTCGCCCAGAACGCCGTCCAGCACACCGTCCCCGGCCAGCGGATCGGCATCGGCTCGCGCAGCACGGCGGGCCGCGTCGAGTTGTACGTCGCCGACAGCGGACCCGGCGTCCAGGCGCAGGACGCCGCGGTGATCTTCGAACGCTTCCGGCGCGGCACCGCGCGCCGTGGTGCCCGCGCCACCGGCGCCGGACTCGGCCTCGCCATCGTGCGGGCGATCGCCGAAGGGCACGGCGGCCAGGTCGAGCTGCGGCCCACGGAAGGCGGCGGCGCCACCTTCGTACTCGACCTGCGAGAACAGGAAGCAGGACAGCCATGAACAACCGCATCCTCATCGTCGAGGACGAGGAGCGCATCGCCTCCTTCGTCGAGAAGGGCCTGCGCGCCAACGGCTTCACCACCAGCGTCGTCGGCGACGGCGACGCGGCCTACGACTACGCCCTGACCGGCGGCTTCGACCTGGTCGTCCTGGACATCGGGCTGCCGGGCAAGGACGGCTTCACGGTCCTGCGGCAGTTGCGCGAGGCCCGCGTGTCCACACCGGTCATCGTGCTGACCGCGCGCGACTCCGTCCGCGACACCGTGGCGGGCCTGGAAGGCGGCGCGGACGACTGGATGACCAAGCCGTTCCGCTTCGAGGAACTGCTGGCGCGGGTGCGCCTGCGACTGCGTACGGCGGCGGGCGCCCCGGAGGTGACGGTGCTGCGGGGCGGGGATCTGACGCTGGACCTGCGCACGCGCCGGGCGCGTTCGGGCGAGCGGACGGTGGACCTGACGGCGCGCGAGTTCGTGCTGCTCGAACTCTTCCTGCGCCATCCGGGGCAGGTGCTCTCGCGGGAGCAGATCCTGTCGCACGTGTGGGGATACGACTTCGATCCCGGGTCCAACATCGTGGACGTGTACGTCAGGGCGCTGCGCAAGAAGCTGGGCGCGCAGCGCGTGGAGACGGTACGCGGGATGGGGTACCGCCTGCCGGGGTGATGGGGTACCGCCTGCCGGGGTGAAGTGGCGCCCTCCGGGTGAATTTCCTTTCATCCACGGCTCATTGAGGGCTCACGGCGGGGCCCGAGGCTCAGTGCGTGACCCTGAATCCCCGCCAAGCCATCACCCTCTGCGTCGCGCTGAGCCTGTGCGCGCTGCTCCTGGTGCCGGGCAACTTCCCCGGCCTGAGCGGCGACGCCCGGCTCACCCTGGCCGTGTTCGCCCTGGCGACCTGCGCGTGGATCAGCACCCCGATCGACGACACGTACATCGCGCTGGGCGCCGGGCTCGCGCTCACCGCGACCGGGGTGATCAGCAGCGACACGCTCTTCGGCACCCTCGGTGACGAGACGGTCTGGCTCCTTATCTGCGCCTTCGTGCTGGCGGCCGCGGTCGCCCGCAGCGGGCTGGCGGGCCGGGCGGCGGCCTTTCTCGTCAGCGGGGCGCGCAGCGTACGGCAGTTGACGCATCTGACGACGGCCGCCCTGGTGGTCACGGCCTTCGCGGTGCCCGCCACCTCGGGCCGCGCCGCGCTCGCGCTGCCGGTCTTCCTGGCGCTCGCGAAGGTTCTCGCCGACCGCAAACGCCTCGTGGTGATGCTCGCGCTGCTGTTCCCGACCGTGATCCTGCTCTCCGCGGTCGCGACCCTGATCGGCGCGGGCGCGCATCTGATCACGGTGTCCGTGCTGTGGGAGGCCACCGGGGAGCGGATCGGCTTCACGCAGTGGATGCTGCTCGGTCTTCCGCTCGCGATCGCCTCGTCCCATCTGGCGGCGGAGGCAGTCCTGTTGACGACGACACGGCGCGCCGACCGCGAGGGCCCGGTGCACATCACCGTCGAGCAGCTCCAGGAGCACAGCGAGCAGCCGGTCACCGGAGCCTGGGAGCCCGCCGAGACCCGCTGCGCGCTCCTCCTGGCCACGGTCGTCGCCCTGTGGTGCAGCGAGCCGCTGCACCAAGTCCCGCCCGCCGTCGTCGCGTTGATCGGCGCGGTCGTCGCCTCGTCCCCCGCCCTGGGCACCGTACGCCTCAAGGACGCGCTGAAGACCGTGCCCTGGGCGCTGCTGCTCTTCATGGCGGCGACGATGGCGATGGGCGTCGCGCTCGCCGAGTCGGGGGCGGCGAAGTGGCTCGTGGGCGGAGTGCCGCTCGATGTGCCGCCCTGGCTCTTCCTGGCCCTCGTGGTGGCGGTCAGCACGGCCGCGCACCTGGTCCTGCAGTCGCGCTCGGCCCGCTCGTCCGTCCTGGTCCCGCTGGTCGTCGCGGCGGCCGTCGGCGCGGGCGTCAACCCGGTCGCCGCCGCGCTCGCCTCCACGGCCGCCGCCGGCTTCTGCCACACCCTGCCCGCCTCCGCGAAGCCCGTCACGCTCTTCGCCGACATCCCGGGCACCCCCACCTACACCCCGCGCGACCTGCTGCGCCTCTCCGCGGTCCTGGCGCCACTGACCGCCGCCCTCGTCCTGCTCTTCGCCGTGGCGCTCTGGCCGCTGCTCGGCGTACCCGTCCGCTGATCCCGCCCTTGCGTCCACTCTGGAGACCCACGTGCTGACCCACTTCGCCATCGCCCCCAGCGGTTTCAAGGAGTCCCTGTCCGCGCAGTCCGCGGCCGAGGCCATCGCCGAAGGAGTACGCCGCGTCGTCCCGCACGCCGAGACCGATCTGATCCCCCTGGTGGACGGCGGCGAGGGCACCGCGCGCGCCCTGGCCACCTCGGGCGGCGGCCGCCTGGTCGCGCTGCCCGCCACCGGTCCCGTCGGCCAGCGGATCGGCACGCACTTCGCGCTGCTCCCGGACGGTACGGCGGTCGTCGAGATGGCGGCCGTGGCGGGGCTCTCGCTCGTCCCCCGCGATCTGCGCGACCCGGGCGCCACGACGACGTACGGCGTCGGTGAACTGATCGGTGCCGCACTCGACGCGGGCGCCCGCCGCATCCTGGTGGGCTGCGGCGACTCCGGCACGTCGGACGGGGGCGCGGGAGCGCTCCAGGCACTCGGCGCCCGGCTCCTGGACGCGGACGGGTGGGAACTTCCGTGCGGCGGACGGGAGTTGATCCGACTGAGCCGCATCGACCCCGCAGGCCTTGACCCCCGCCTGCGGGACACCGAGATCCGCGTCGCCTGCAACCCCTTCAACGTCCTGACCGGTGAGCGCGGCGTCGCCCGCGTCTTCGGCCCCCAGAAGGGCGCCACGCCCACGCAGGTCGAACAGCTGGCGGCGGGCCTCGAGCACTGGGCGCACGTCCTGACCCGGGACCTGCACGCCACGGGGGACCTCGCCCTCGGCCCCGGAACAGGCGCGTCCGGCGGCCTGGGAGCCGGCCTCGCGGCACTCGGCGCCGCGCTGCTCCCCCGCTTCGACGTCCTCCTGGACCACCTGGACCTGAACGCCCGCCTGGCCCGCGCCGACCTCGTCGTCACCGCCGAGGGCGCGCTCGACCACCAGACGCCCCGCGGCAAGGTCCCGGCCGAAGTGGCGCGCCGGGCCAAGCGGTTCGGCCGCCCGGTCCTGGTCCTCGCGGGCACCATCGGCCAGGGCGCCCACCACGTACGGGCGGAGGGCGTGGACGCCTACAGCGCGATCCTGCCCGCGCCGGTCTCGCTCACCGAGGCGCTCGGGCGTGGCGGCGAATTCCTCACCGACGCGACCGAGCGGGCCCTGCGGATGATCGTCCTGGGCTCACGCCTGAAGGGGCGGGCCAAGGCTCAGGCGGCGTTGGTGTCCGGCACGCAACGCCCGTCCTCGGTGCGGTAGTTCCAGCGTGCGCCATCCGCCACGAGCTCCTTGACGGCGCGCACGAAACGCTCCACGTGCTCGTCCGGGGTGCCCGCGCCGAAGCTGACGCGGATCGCGTTCAGCGACTTCTCGCCGGGCGCGGCCTCGGGGGCACCGCACTCGCCCTGGGTCTGCGGGTCGCTGCCGAGGAGGGTGCGCACCAGCGGGTGGGCGCAGAACAGGCCGTCGCGTACGCCGATGCCGTACTCGGCGGAGAGCGCGGCGGCGAAGTGCGAGCTGTTCCAGCCGTCGACGACGAAGGAGATGACGCCGACGCGCGGCGCGTCGTCGCCGAAGAGCGAGAGCACCTTCACGGCGGGCACGTCGGCGAGGCCCTCGCGGACCCTCGCGATGAGGTGGCGCTCACGGGCGACGAGCTCGTCGAAGCCGGCCTCGGTGAGCGCCTTGCAGGCGGCGGCGATGGAGTACACGCCGATGACGTTCGGCGAACCGGCCTCGTGACGTGCGGCGGTGTCGTGCCACTCGACGTCCACGCCGCCGTCCGTGCGCCGCGCGACCTTGCGCGAGGCGCCGCCGCCCGCGAGGTACGGCTCGGCGGCCCGCAGCCAGTCGGAGCGGCCCGCGAGGACGCCCGAGCCGAAGGGCGCGTACAGCTTGTGGCCGGAGAAGGCGACCCAGTCGACGTCGAGCTCGCTGATGGAGACCGGGTGGTGCGGCGCGAGCTGCGCGGCGTCAAGGACGATGCGGGCGCCGTGCGCGTGGGCGGCGGCGGCGAGCTCCTTGACCGGCCACAGCTCACCGGTGACGTTCGAGGCGCCGGTCACGCAGACCAGGGCGGGCCCGTAGGGGTCACGGTCGGCGAGGGCGCGCTCCAGGGTGGCGACGGCCTGGTCGGCGGTGCGCGGGGCGTTCAGGTACGTCACGCGGGCGTCGCGCCAGGGCAGCAGCGAGGCGTGGTGCTCGGTCTCGAAGACGAAGACCTGGCAGTCGGCGGGCAGCGCCGCGGCGAGCAGGTTGAGCGAGTCGGTGGTCGAACGGGTGAAGACGACCTGGTCGTCCTCGCGGCAGCCGAGGAACTCGGCGACGGTGACGCGGCTGTTCTCGAACAGGTCGGTGGAGAGCTGCGAGAGGTAACCGGCACCGCGGTGCACGCTGCCGTAGTACGGCGCGTAGGCGGCCACGTCGTCCCACACCCGCTGCAGGGCCGGGGCGCTGGCCGCGTAGTCGAGCGCCGCGTAGGTCACCTCGCCGCCGGTGACGAGCGGCACGGTGACGTCACGGCCGAGGACGGGCAGCGGCGCGGCACAGCAGGGGTCGGCGGACTCGGCGGAGGCGGCTTCGGTGGTGGCGACGATGCGTGCGGACATGGCGAACTCCCGTGGGAAGGCAGGCGAGTTCACTGCGGATGCGCGCGTACGGCGCCGCAGTGACGAAGAAAAAGGGGGTGCGGAAAAGGGGCCGGAAAGCCCTATCGCATTCGCTTGCTCACGAGACTGCTCCCTTGAGGACCAGGACCCCAGGGGTACGACACTCATCGAGTGCGCAGGGGTCCGCGCTTGCCATACGCCTTGCTGCGTACGGCCTGGTCTTCACCCGGGGCACCCCGCCACGGACGGAGGGTTGCCGGACAGCGAGCCGGGGCCTAATCGCTGTCACTCATGACCTGCGCAGCATCTTGCCACACGATCTTCCCGGTGCCCACCGCAGTCCGGCATCCGGACTGCGGTAGGCACCACACTCACCTGTTGCTGGCGGCCACCCACAGCTCGAGGGCCTTCTTCGCCGCCCCGGAGTCGATCGCCTCGGCCGCCTTCGCGATGCCGGCGCCGATCTGCTCCACCAGGGTCCCCTCACCCGGCGAGAGGGCCACCAGGGCCGCCGCCGTGTTGAGCAGGACGGCGTCCCGCACAGGGCCCTTCTCGCCGTCCAGGAGGCGCAGCGCCACCTCGGCGTTGTACGAGGCGTCGGCGCCCCGCAGCGCCTCGACGGGGACGAGGTCGATGCCCACGTCCCGCGGGTCGAAGGCCTCCTCGCGCACGGCTCCGTCCCGCACCACCCAGACCCGGGAGGTCGACGTGGTCGTCAGCTCGTCGAGGCCGTCGTCGCCGCGGAAGACCAGGGAGGAGTTCCCGCGCTCGGCGAAGACCCCGGCCACGATCGGCGCCATCCTCGGGTCGGCGACCCCGACCGCCTGGGCCCGCACCTTGGCCGGGTTGGTGAGCGGACCGAGGGCGTTGAAGACGGTCCTGATGCCCAGCTGGCTGCGCGCCCCACCCGCGTGCCGCAGCGCCGGGTGGAACTTCACGGCGAAGCAGAAGGTGATCCCCGCTTCCTCGGCCACCTCGACGACCCGCTCCAGCGGCAGCTCCAGGTTCACCCCGAGCTTCTCCAGGACGTCGGAGGCTCCCGAGGCGCTGGAGGCCGCGCGGTTGCCGTGCTTGACGACCTTCGCGCCCGCGCCGGCGGCCACGATCGCGGACATCGTGGAGATGTTGACCGTCTTGGCGCCGTCGCCACCGGTGCCGACGATGTCGACGGTCCGCCCCGGCACCTCGATCACATTGGCGTGCTCGTACATCGTGCGTACGAGGCCGGAGATCTCCTCCACGGTCTCGCCCTTGGCCCGCAGGGCCACGACGAAGCCCGCGATCTGCGCGTCGGTCGCCTCGCCCCGCATGATGCGGTCCATGGCCCAGGCCGTGTCCTCGGTGCTCTGGTCACGTCCTTCGAGCAGGCCGTTCAGCACACCCGGCCAGGAACGGGCCGCCGCGGTGTTGCCTCCTGCGGGGGTCACAGCGCTCATAGCCGCTCCTGGGTTCGTCAGCGTAGGAAGAAAGCATCCCGGTACACGGGGACGGGAACACCTTATCCAGCCCGGGGGACGGCAAAGAGCCCCGTCCATGCACTGGATGCATGGGACGGGGCTCTCGCCGTGGCGACCGTGGTCAGAACGTCAGAGCGTTCGGAGGATCAGTGGTGGCCGTGGCCGCTGGTGATCTCCTTGTACTCCTCGGTGGTGGGCTTGGGGATCTGGTTGTCCTCCCCGTAGTAGCCCTTGCTGAGCTTGGCCCGGAGCTTCTGCGAACCGGACACCTTGCGCTCGACGCCGTTCTCGTCGACCGCGGGGCCGATCTCGAGCGGCGCGTACTGCTCATGCGCGGTGAGCGTGTGCAGCTGCTCCTGGTTGAGCGGCTCGTGGACCTCGATGAACTCACCGTGCGGCAGGCGCTTGATGATGCCCGACTCGCGGCCGTGCAGGACCTTCTCCTTGTCACGCCGCTGCAGACCCAGGCAGATCCGCTTGGTGATGACGAAGGCGAGGACCGGTGCCACGAAGAAGGCGATGCGCACGAACCAGGTGATCGCGTTGATCGACAGGTGGAAGTGCGTGGCCCAGAGGTCGTTTCCACCACCGATCAGCAGCACCATGTACCAGGTGATCCACGCGACGCCGAAGCCCGTACGGGTCGGGACGTTGCGCGGGCGGTCCAGGATGTGGTGCTCGCGCTTGTCGCCGGTGACCCAGGACTCGATGAACGGGTAGACCGCGATCGCGACCAGGACCAGCGGGAAGATCACCAGCGGGATGAACACGCCCAGGACGAGCGTGTGACCCCAGGCGTTGATCTCCCAGCCCGGCATGACACGGATCAGGCCTTCGGAGAAGCCCATGTACCAGTCGGGCTGAGCTCCGGTGGAGACCTGGTCCGGACGGTAGGGACCGAGCGCCCAGATCGGGTTGATCGTGGCGATCGCCGAGATGGCCGCGATCACACCGAAGACCAGGAAGAAGAAGCCTCCGGCCTTCGCCATGTACACGGGAAGCAGCGGCATGCCGACGACGTTCTTGTTCGTCTTGCCGGGACCCGCGAACTGGGTGTGCTTGTGGTAGAAGACCAGGATCAGGTGCGCCACCACGAGCCCGAGCATGATGCCCGGCAGCAGCAGGATGTGCACCGAGTAGAACCGGGCCACGAAGTCGCCGCCGGGGAACTCCCCGCCGAACAGGAACATCGCCAGGTACGTGCCCACGATCGGCACGGACAGGACGGCGCCCTGCATGAAGCGCACACCGGTTCCGGAGAGCAGGTCGTCAGGGAGCGAGTAACCGGTGAAGCCGGTGAACATGCCCAGGACGAACAGCAGGAAGCCGAAGACCCAGTTGACCTCGCGGGGCTTGCGGAAGGCACCCGTGAAGAAGACGCGCATCATGTGCACGAACATCGCCGCGAGGAAGATCAGCGCCGCCCAGTGGTGGATCTGCCGGATCAGCAGACCACCGCGCACATCGAAGCTGATGTGCATGGTCGAGTTGAACGCCTCGGACATCAGCTGACCCTGCAGCGGGATGTAGCTGCCGTGGTACTCCACCTCGTTCATCGACGGGTGGAAGAACAGGGTCAGGTACACACCCGTGAGGATGATGATGATGAAGCTGTAGAGGCAGATCTCACCGAGCATGAAGGACCAGTGGTCCGGGAAGATCTTGCGCATGTTGGCCTTGGCCAGGGAGTAGATCCCCAGACGTCCGTCGGCCCAGTCGGCGACCCGCTCACCGGCGGGCGCCTCCTTCTTACGCGTCTCAGTCGTCTTAGTGCTCATCCGCGCTCCCAGAAAGCAGGACCGACGGGCTCAGCGAAGTCGCCGAGCGCCTCGAGGTAGCCCTCTTCGTTCACGCCGATGCGCAGCTGCGGCAGCGCGTGACCGGCCGGGCCGAAGATCACTCGGGCACCGTCGGAGAGGTCGAAGGTGGACTGGTGGCACGGGCAGAGGACGTGGTGCGTCTGCTGCTCGTACAGGGAGATCGGGCAACCGACGTGGGTGCAGATCTTGGAGTACGCGACGACACCGTCGTGCGACCACTCGAGCTCCTGCTTGTCCTTGATGTTGTCCGGCTGGATCCGGACGATCATCAGGGCCGCCTTGGCGATCTCCTTCTGGAAGTCGTGATCGTGCTCCTCCAGGCCCTCGGGCTTGGCGAAGGTCAGCGAGCCGACCTGGACGTCCGACGGGCGCAGCGGCTCGTTCGTGTTCATGTTCACGAGCAGCTTGCCCTTGGCCCACAGGGTGTGCCGCAGCTTGTCCTCCGGCAGCGGACCGAGGTCGCGCAGCAGGACGACGCCGGAGAGCGGCACCATGGCGAGCGCGCCGAACATCGTGTTGCGGATCAGCTTGCGCCGGCCGAACTGCGACTCCGCGGCACCGGCCTTGAAGTCGGCCATGACCTTGGCCTTGACCTCGGGCTCGGCCTCGATGGGGTGCCGCTCGTCGGCGACCTCCACGTCGGACATCAGGGTGCGGGCCCAGTGGACCGCGCCCGCGCCGATGCAGAAGAGCGCCACGCCCAGGGTCATGCCCAGGGAGAAGTTCAGCGCGCTGATGTGGCCGATCGGCCAGATGTAGACGCGCTTGTCGACCGGGAACGCCACGTACGAGGCGATGAAGCCGATCGTGGCGAGCATCGACAGCGTGAACAGGAAGGCGACCGCACGCTCGGACCGCTTGGCGGCCCGCTCGTCGATGTCCTGGACACGGTGCTCATGGGGCGGAAGGCCCGGGTCGGCGAACGGGTTCTCGTCCGCGACCGCCACCGAGCCGTGCTCGGTCTCCTGCACGCTGGGCAGGTTCTCTTCTGATTTCTCTTGGCTACTCATGACTTCTTGGCCTTTGCGGTCCGAGCGGCGACCCACACGGCGACCGCGATCAGCGAGCCGAGACCGAAGATCCAGCCGAACAGGCCTTCACTGACCGGACCCAGGCCGCCCAGCTTGAGACCGCCAGGGCTCTCGGTCTGTTCGCCGTTGACCGCGTCGAGGTACGCGATGATGTCCTTCTTGTTCTTCTCCGGCATCACGGTGTCGGGGAAGGACGGCATGTTCTGCGGGCCGGTCTGCATGGCCTCGTAGATGTGCTTCGGGGAGACATCCTCCAACGAAGGAGCGAACTTGCCCTTCGTCAACGCGCCACCCTCACCGGTGAAGTTGTGGCACTGCGCGCAGTTGGTGCGGAACAGCTCGCCACCCTTGGCGATGTCCGCCCCGTCCGGGCTGTACTGCTTCTCGGTGGGGATGGTCGGGCCCGCGCCCAGCGAGGCGATGTACGCCGCGAGCTGGTCGATCTGGGCCTGGTTGTAGATGGCCTTCTTCTTCGGCGCCTGGGCGCCCGGCTGCTGGAGCGGCATACGGCCGGTGCTGACCTGGAAGTCGACGGCGGCTGCGCCGACGCCCACCAGGCTAGGACCGTCGGAGGACCCCTGACCGCCGGTTCCGTGGCAGCTGGAGCAGCCCACGGAGTACAACTTCTTGCCCTCGTCGATGGCGAGGGACTGGGCGGTGTCGTCGGCCTGCGCCTTGTCCGCGGGTGCGAACGCGGCGTACAGCCCCCCGGTGGCCGCCAGCGCGAGGAGTAGGACGACGACCGCCGCCAGCGGGTGGCGTCGTCGTGCGGAGAGCTTTTTCACGGATTACCCCGGTGTCAGGATCTTCTGCGTCGATGCTTCTGGAATGAGTCGGAACGTCGGGCCCGGCTGGGCCCGGCCCCGTTTACTTGATCATGTAGATCGTGGCAAAGAGACCGATCCAGACAACATCGACGAAGTGCCAGTAGTAGGACACGACGATGGCTGCGGTCGCCTGCTCATGGGTGAACCTCTTGGCCGCGTACGTCCTGCCGAGGACCAGCAGGAAGGCGATGAGACCGCCTGTCACATGCATGCCATGGAAGCCGGTGGTCAGGTAGAACACCGATCCGTACGGGTCGGACGAGAGCGAAAGGCCCTCGTGCTTGACCAGCTCGGTGTACTCGAAGACCTGACCGCCGATGAAGACCGCACCCATGATGAAGGTGACGATGAACCACATCCGGAGCTTCTTCACGTCACCACGCTCAGCGGCGAACACGCCTAGCTGACACGTGAGAGAGGAGAGCACCAGGATCGTGGTGTTCGTCGCCGAGAACGGGAAGTTCAGCGCGGACGCCATTTCCTTCCAGTGCTCAGGTCCTGTCACCGATCGCAGGGTGAAGTACATCGCGAAGAGGGCCGCGAAGAACATCAGCTCGGAACTCAGCCAAATGATGGTTCCGACGCTGGTGAGGTTCGGCCGATTGACCGGCGGGTGCGCGTGCCCGGTATCTACTGTCGTTGCTGTCGCCACGACCGACATTATGTCGGTCGCTTATCCCGCCCTCACCCCGGGGGGTGCCGTTCGGAGTGTCTGCGGGGTGTGTCCTGCCCGTATGGCCCATCGAAGGGCTGTCCGAACCGCTGTTGACGGGGTGTCCGGAGGAGTAGCATCCGCGCATCGGCCCCTGGCCGAGAGCCCCTCAACGAAGCGGAGGAACAATGCAGCCGACCGCCACGGTGCTGGTCTACAGCGACAACGCGAGCACCCGCGAGCAGGTCCGGTTGGCCACCGGACGCAGGCCGGCGGCGGACGTTCCCGCGGTCGAGTTCATCGAGTGCGCGACGCTGCCGGCAGTGCTGAAGGAACTCGACCGGGGCGGCGTCGACGTCTGCGTCCTGGACGGCGAGGCCACCCCTGTCGGCGGCATGGGGGTCTGCCGTCAGCTCAAGGACGAGATCTTCCGGTGCCCGCCCGTCCTCCTGCTCATGGGGCGCCCGCAGGACGCCTGGCTGGCCACCTGGAGCCGCGCGGAGGCCGCGGTGACCCTTCCGGTCGATCCGGTCGAGTTCGCGAACTCCCTGGCCTCGCTCCTGCGCGACAAGCTGGCCGTCCAGGCCTGACGCCACGGCAGAAGGCCCCGCGCCTCGGCCCGGGGCCTTCTGTGCTGTTCTGCGGAGCTGCTAGACCTGCGGCCGCAGCCGGGCCGCGTCGAGCGCCGTGGGGCCTTCCTTGGCCCCGCCGAGCAGCGCGCTGCCGTCCCGCCAGTTCTTCCAGCCGACGTTCCAGTCGCCGAAGCCGTTGCCGAACGGGTCCATGTCCGCGCCGTTGCTGTTGACGACCCGCACGATGTCGCCCTGCCGGACGGTCTCGTAGAACCAGGCGGCGTTGCCGGTGCTCATGCCCGTGCAGCCGTGGCTGGTGTTCGCGTTCCCCTGCGAGCCGACCGACCAGGGGGCGGCGTGCACGTACTCACCTGAGTCGGTGACCCGCGTCGCGTAGTAGACCATCTTGTCGTAGAAGTCCGATGCGCCGATGCTGGCACTGGTCATACGTACGGAGTACTCCTTGCCCAGCACCACCTTGACGCCGTTGCGCGTGGAGTAGCCGGGCTTGCCCGTCGTCACCGGGATGGAGTTGATCTCCTCGCCGTTGCGGTAGACGGTCATCCAGTGCGAACCGGCGTCCGTCACGGCCTCGATGCGGTCGCCGATGGTCATCCGCAGCGGCTTCGCTTCGCCGCCCCAGAGCTTGTCGCGGACCTTGATGCCCGCGAGGTTGCTCCGGACGTTGACGGTGGCGCCCACGGGCCAGTACTCCTTGGGCCGGTAGTGCAGCGTCTGGCTGTCCACCCAGTGCCACACGCCCTTCGTGGCGGGCTGCGTCTCGACCTTCAGCGAGCGCTCCACGATGGCCCTGGCCTTCTTGTCCTTCACCTTGGCGCTGAGCTTGGCCGTGACCGGCTGCCCCACCCCGTACTTGCCGGATTCGGGGCCGAAGGTGACGTCGAGCCGCTTCTTCTTGGCCGCCTCGTTCGTCTCGAACGTCAGGACCTTGCGGCCTGGTGAGCCCTCCTCGTCCTCCGTGCTGACGCGCACCGTGTAGTGCGCGCCCGCCGCGAGAGGCTCCGTGCTGTGCCAACGGGCGCCGTCGGCGGCGAGTTCACCCGCCACGTACCGCCCCTGCGCGTCGGTGGCCGTCACGTCGGTGATGCGCCCGTCCTCGCCCTGGGCGGTCACCTCCAGGGGCTTGTCCGGATCCGCCTTCTGACTGCCCACCGGGCCGTTGAAGGCGATCTGGCCGGCCGCGTCGTACGGCTTCGCCGAGAGCGGATGGCCGTCGGAGCTGCCGCACGCCGTGGTTCCCACCCCGAGGGCGGCCACCAGCAAGGTGCAGCTCAGTACCGTGCGGATTCGCGGTGAGTGGCTCATGAACTCACGGTATGGACGTTCCTCGGCTCCGGCGCGCCGAGTGACCCGTACGAGTGTCAAGCGCGACACGCCGAAAGGGCCCGGACGCTCCTGACGGAGTGTCCGGGCCCTTCGGTGGAGCGGGAGGTCACAGACTCACTGGGTCTGGTTCTCGCCCCGGTAGTACTCGAAGACCCAGCCGAAGAGGCCGATCATCAGGATGGGGGCCGAGAAGTACAGCAGCCACCAGCCGAAGACGACGCCCATGAAGGCGAGCGCGCCACCGATGGCCAGCGAGAGCGGCTGCCAGCTGTGCGGGCTGAAGAAGCCCACCTCGCCGGCCTCGTCCGCTACGTCGGCCTCCTTGTTGTCCTGTGCGGCCGCGTCGACACGCCGGGCCGTGAAGGCCAGGTAGTAGCCGATCATGATGCACAGACCGAAGGCCAGGAACAGTGCGGTCGTACCCGCGGGCTCCTTCGACCACCAGCCGTAGACGATCGCCATGACGAGCACGAAGACGCTCAGCCAGATGAACATCTTGCCTTGGACCTTCACTTGCCGGCCTCCTTGCCGCCCGCGAGCGCCTTGTCACCGTGGCCGCTGTTCTCGAGCTGGTCGAGAGCCGCGATCTCAGGGTGATGCAGGTCGAACGCCGGGGATTCGGAACGGATCCTCGGCAGGGTGAGGAAGTTGTGCCGCGGCGGCGGGCAGGACGTCGCCCACTCGAGCGAACGGCCGTAGCCCCACGGGTCGTCGACCTCGATCTTCTTGCCGTACTTGGCCGTCTTCCAGATGTTGTAGAAGAACGGCAGGATCGACAGGCCCAGCAGGAACGAGGAGATCGTCGAGATCGTGTTCAGGGCGGTGAAACCGTCGGCCGCGAGGTAGTCCGCGTAACGACGCGGCATGCCCTCGGCGCCCAGCCAGTGCTGCACCAGGAACGTGCCGTGGAAGCCGATGAACAGCGTCCAGAAGGTGATCTTGCCGAGCCGCTCGTCCAGCATCTTGCCGGTGAACTTCGGCCACCAGAAGTGGAAGCCGGAGAACATCGCGAAGACCACGGTGCCGAAGACGACGTAGTGGAAGTGCGCGACCACGAAGTACGAGTCGGAGACGTGGAAGTCCATCGGCGGCGAGGCCAGGATGACGCCGGTCAGACCACCGAAGGTGAAGGTGATCAGGAAGCCGACGGCCCAGAGCATCGGTGTCTCGAAACTCAGTGAGCCCTTCCACATCGTTCCGATCCAGTTGAAGAACTTCACGCCCGTTGGCACGGCGATCAGGAACGTCATGAAGGAGAAGAACGGTAGGAGCACGCCACCGGTGACGTACATGTGGTGCGCCCACACGGTCACGGAGAGACCCGCGATGGCGATCGTCGCGCCGATCAGACCCATGTAACCGAACATCGGCTTACGGGAGAAGACCGGGATGACCTCGGAAATGATTCCGAAGAATGGCAACGCGATGATGTACACCTCTGGATGGCCGAAGAACCAGAAGAGGTGTTGCCACAGCAACGCGCCGCCGTTGGACGCGTCGAAGATATGGGCGCCGAATTTACGGTCCGCCTCCAGGGCGAACAGCGCGGCGGCCAGAACCGGGAAGGCCAGCAGGACCAGAACCGCGGTCAGCAGGACGTTCCACACGAAGATCGGCATCCGGAACATCGTCATGCCGGGTGCGCGCATGCAGATGATCGTGGTGATGAAGTTGACCGAGCCGAGGATCGTGCCGAAGCCGGAGAAGGCCAGACCCATGATCCACATGTCGGCGCCGATGCCCGGCGAGCGGACGGCGTCCGACAGCGGGGAGTAGGCGAACCAGCCGAAGTCGGCCGCACCCTGCGGGGTGAGGAAGCCGGCCACCGCGATGAGCGAGCCGAAGAGGTACAGCCAGTACGCGAACATGTTCAGCCGCGGGAACGCCACGTCGGGCGCGCCGATCTGCAGCGGCATGATCCAGTTCGCGAATCCGGCGAACAGCGGCGTCGCGAACATCAGCAGCATGATCGTGCCGTGCATCGTGAACGCCTGGTTGAACTGCTCGTTCGACATGATCTGCGAGCCGGGACGAGCGAGTTCGGCGCGCATGAAGAGCGCCATGACGCCGCCGATGCAGAAGAACGCGAACGACGTGACCAGGTAGAGCGTGCCGATGGTCTTGTGGTCGGTGGTCGTCAGCCACTTGATCACCACGTTGCCCGGCTGCTTGCGCCGTACCGGCAGCTCGTCCTCGTACGAGTCTTCTGCTGCCGCGGCACCCTGAGGTTCGTTGAGGATGCTCACAGGTTGTTCGTCTCCCGGTTCTTCTCGTGCTTCGTCTGCTCGATGCCGGCCGGGATGTAACCGGTCTGGTTCTTCTTCGCCAGGTCCTCGAGGTGCTTCTGGTAGCGCTCGGGGGAAACGACCTTGACGTTGAAGAGCATCCGGGAGTGGTCGACACCGCAGAGCTCGGCGCACTTGCCCATGAAGGTGCCCTCCTTGTTCGGAGTCACCTCGAAGGCGTTCGTGTGGCCCGGGATGACGTCCTGCTTCATGAGGAACGGCACCACCCAGAAGGAGTGGATGACGTCACGCGAAGTCAGCACGAACCGGACCTTCTCGCCCTTGGGGAGCCAGAGGGTCGGACCGGGGTTGCCGTTCTGCGGGTTCCGCTGGCCGGGCGTACCGACGTCGTAGACGCCACCGGCGTTGGACGGGAACGCATCTCGGAACTTGTCCGGGATGGCCTCCAGCTCCTTGGCAGACTTCGCGTCTCCCTTGTCGGAACCCGGCACGTCCTCGATGTAGTTGAAGCCCCAGCTCCACTGGTAGCCGACCACGTTGACCGTGTGGGCGGGCTTGTCCTCGAGAGCGAGGAGCTTCGTCTCATCACGTGCCGTGAAGTAGAAGAGCACCGAGACGATGATGAGAGGCACCACCGTGTAGAGCGCCTCGATGGGCATGTTGTAACGCGTCTGCGGAGGTACCTCGACCTTGGTGCGGCTGCGCCGGTGGAAGATGACACTCCACAGGATCAGACCCCAGACCAGCACGCCCGTGGCGAGCGCTGCCGCCCACGAGCCCTGCCAGAGGGAGAGGATCCGGGGAGCCTCCTCCGTTACGGGGGTGGGCATACCAAGGCGGGGAAAGTCCTTGTATGTGCAACCTGTCGCGGTTGCCAAGATCAGGCCCGCAGTCAGCACCTGCGGCAGCTTCCGCCGCATCGGGCGCCGCGACGAGCGGTCGGAGCCGTTGGGACTCACGTAGCGCCTTCCCGAGAGTCTCGGCCCGCGCGGTCGGGTGCGGCCTTCTCGGTCGTCGGTCGCCGCCCTGCGGCGGGCAGGGGTTTGGATGTTTATGCGGGCCAAACCTTACTGGACGCTATTTGGGGTCGCGCGGGGAGGGTGCCTAACGCGCCGCGGGTCACTCCGAAGGGTGGGCGCCCTGCCTGCGGCTGCCTTCTGACGGGGGGTCGGCTGCCCACCGGCTGGGCGGAACCTCTCCGTCCGCGACTGCGGGTCCGTGGGGGCGGGCCGCGCCGTTCCTCGCGGCCCTGCGGGGCGCTTAGCGTTGCCCCGTGTCCTACTTCGATGTCGCCTCCTCCGCTCCCCTGCACCCCGTGGCCCGGCAGGCCCTGCAGGCCTCGCTCGACGAGGGGTGGGCCGATCCCGCACGGCTCTATCGCGAGGGGCGGCGGGCCAGGCTGCTGCTCGACGCCGCGCGGGAGGCCGCAGCGGAGGCCGTGGGGTGCCGCCCCGACGAGCTCTCCTTCACCTCTTCGGGTACGCGGGCGGTGCACTCCGGAATGGCCGGGGCCCTCGCGGGGCGTCGGCGTGTCGGGCGCCATCTGGTGGTGTCGGCGGTCGAACACTCTTCGGTGCTCCATGCGGCGGCGGCGCTCGAAGCCGACGGCGGGGCGGTGTCGGAGATCCCCGTGGGCCGGTCGGGGGCGGTGTCCACGGATGCGTACACCGCCGGTCTGCGCCCCGACACGGCGCTCGCCTGCCTGCAGTCCGCCAACCACGAGGTGGGCACGGAGCAGCCGGTGGCCGAGGTCGCGTCGGCGTGTCGGGCCGCCGGGGTGCCGCTCCTGGTGGACGCCGCGCAGTCGCTGCCGTGGGGCCCGGTGGGCGGGGAGTGGTCGCTGCTCACCGCCAGTGCCCACAAGTGGGGCGGGCCCGCGGGCGTGGGGCTGCTGGTGGTCCGCAAGGGGGTGCGGTTCGCCCCGCAAGGTCCCGCCGACGAGCGGGAGTCGGGGCGCGCCCCCGGCTCCGAGAACATCCCGGCGGTGGTCGCCGCCGCGGCCTCGCTGCGTGCCGTGCAGGCCGAGGCCGCCGAGGAGGGCGCACGGCTGCGGGAGTTGACCGAGCGGATCAGGGCGCGGGTGCCGGGTCTGGTGCCTGACGTGGAGGTGGTGGGCGATCCGGAGCGGCGCCTGCCCCACCTGGTGACCTTCTCGTGTCTCTATGTCGACGGGGAGACGGTGCTGCACGAGCTGGACCGGGCGGGCTTCTCGGTGTCGTCCGGCTCGTCCTGCACCAGCTCGACGCTGACCCCGAGCCATGTCCTGAAGGCGATGGGCGTGCTGAGCGAGGGCAACGTCCGGGTGTCACTCCCACGGGGGACCCAGGAAGCGGACGTCGAGCGTTTTCTGGGGGTTCTGCCGGGCGTGGTGGCCGGCGTACGGGAGCAACTGGGCGCACCGGTGGCCTCGGCCCCGCGTGCGGAGTCCGGCTCGCTCGTGGTCGACGCGCTCGGCAAGCGCTGCCCGCTCCCCGTCATCGAGCTGGCGAAGGTCATCGGGGACGTGCCGGTGGGCGGCACGGTCACGGTCCTCGCCGACGACGAGGCCGCGCGGCTCGACATCCCGGCGTGGTGCGAGATGCGGGGACAGGAGTACGTGGGCGAGGAGCCGGCGGACCACGGCAGTGCCTATGTGGTCCGCCGGAGCTCCTGACCGGGCCGGGCGGGGTCAGGCCGGGCGGGGTCAGACCAGGCGGGCCTGGACCTCGGACGCCGCCTCATCGCCGTACGCCTTGGTGAAGCGGTCCATGAAGTCGCTGCGGTGCAGCTCGTACTCCTGGGTGCCGACGTTCTCGATGACCAGGGTGGCGAGCATGCAGCCGAGCTGCGCCGAGCGCTCCAGGGACACGCCCCAGGACAGGCCCGAGAGGAAGCCCGCGCGGAACCCGTCGCCGACACCGGTGGGCTCGACCTTCGCCTTCTCCTCGGGGACGCCGACCTCGATCGGGTCCTGGCCCGCGGCCTCGATGCGCACGCCGTTGGGGCCGAGGGTGGTCACGCGGTGGCCGACCCGGGAGAGGATCTCGGCGTCGGTCCAGCCGGTCTTGGACTCGATGAGCCCCTTCTCGTACTCGTTCGAGAAGAGGTACGTCGAGCCGTCCAGGAGGGTACGGATCTCCTCGCCGTCCATGCGCGCGATCTGCTGGGAGAAGTCCGCGGCGAAGGGGATCCCGCGCGTCCGGCACTCCTCGGTGTGGCGCATCATCGCCTCGGGGTCGTCCGCGCCGATGAGGACCAGGTCGAGGCCGCCCACGCGGTCGGCCACGGTCTTCAGTTCGATGAGGCGGGCCTCGCTCATCGCGCCCGTGTAGAACGAGCCGATCTGGTTGTGGTCGGCGTCCGTGGTGCACACGAAGCGTGCCGTGTGCAGCGTCTCGGAGATACGGACCGACGCCGTGTCCACGCCGTGCCGGTCGAGCCAGGCGCGGTACTCGCCGAAGTCCGAGCCCGCGGCTCCGACCAGGATCGGGTCCGTGCCGAGCTGGCCCATTCCGAAGCAGATGTTGGCGGCGACACCTCCCCTGCGTACGTCCAGGGCGTCGACCAGGAACGAGAGAGAAACCGTGTGCAGCTGATCCGCGACCAGTTGGTCGGCGAAGCGGCCGGGGAAGGTCATCAGGTGGTCGGTGGCGATGGAGCCGGTGACTGCGATACGCACGACGGCATGCTCCTGTGGAGGAGAGGCGGGGGTTGACACTTCACGCTACCGGGTCGGTGCACCCCCGCTGAAGAGGCCAAACTACCCGTTAGTAGGTCTTTTTTCGCGAGGTGTGCGATGCGTACGGTGCGGTTATGGCCGTTATCTCGAAGCATGTCGTGAACGCCCGTCCCGTCGAGCTGCCCGCCGAGTCCCTGGAGACCTTGCGTGGCGACTGCGCCCGCATGGCCCCGCACTGGGTGGCCCCGGCGGCCGCCGCGACCGCCCCGGTGTCGCCCGCGCTGATCCATGGCGTCAGCGTTCCGTCCGCCTCCGCGCGGCTGATCGACGGCATGTCCGAGTACGGCGACTGAGCCAGGGGCGTCGGCGCGCGCCGAGGGAACCGCGCGCTCCCCCGCTGCGTCCCACCGCTGTCCCCCGTAAAGGGGACGCGGAATACGAACGAGGCCCGCCCATGGGCCTCCAGGGACAGCAGTGCAGTCGAAGGAGCGATGCGGTGAGCACCGAGCGACCCGTTCATGACGCGGCCGAGCAGCATCGGCGGCGTTCCCGCCTTGCCGTCGCGTCGGTGGCGGCCACGGTGCTGCTCGTCGGTGGCGGCGGCGCCTATTTCGCCGCGACCGCCTCAGGCGGCAGCGACGGCAACGGCAGTTCTCCCGCCGCCGACGGCGGCACGCCCCCACCCCTGGCCCTCGACGGCCACACGGACGGCGACCGGCGGGAAGGCGGCACCGGCGACACCAGCGGCATCGCCCCCGGCGAGCCCGATCCGAACGGCGCCGCCTACCGCGCCGAGGGCAAGCTGCCCGGCGGCCCCGACGAGGCAGCCGTGTACCACGCGCGGGGCACCGTAAGCCAGGACCAGGTCACCGAGCTGGCCAAGGCCCTCGGCGTCACGGGCAAGCCCACGTCACAGGACGGCGCCTGGAAGATCGGCCCCACGAAGGACGGTTCCGGCCCCTCGCTCCAGGTGAGCAAGCAGGCGCCCGGCACCTGGACGTTCACGAAGTACGCCACCGGCGGCAGCGACAACTGCGAGAAGGGCAAGCCCTGTTCGGAGGCCTCGGGGCCGTCCGCCGCGCCGAACGGCGAGGGTGACGCGGTCGGCGAGAGCGCGGCGAAGAAGGCCGCGGCGCCGGTCCTGAAGGCCGTGGGCCAGGACGACGCGAAGCTGGACGCGGGTCAACTCATGGGCGGCGTACGGGTGGTGAACGCCGACCCGAAGGTGGGCGGCCTGCCGACGTACGGCTGGTCGACCGGTATCCAGGTCGGCTCGGACGGCCAAGTGGTCGGCGGCAGCGGCCAGTTGAAGGCGCCGGAGAAGGGCGCCACGTACCCGGTGATCAGCGCCGAGAAGACCCTGGACCAGCTCAACGCGTCGAGCGACGGCGGCGGCCGGGTCGGCATCGGCGGCTGCGCGTCGGCGGTGCCGAACCCCGCGGGCGACACCGCGGACAGCTCGGAGGGTGAAGGACCCGCGGTCGAGAAGGGGACGAAGGCGCCGTGCGAGGAGCCTTCCTCCGCGCCTCCGAAGCCGCAGCCGGTCACGGTGAAGGGCGCCACCTTCGGGCTCGCGGTGCAGTTCGTGGACGGGCGCCAGGCGCTGGTGCCCTCCTGGCTGTTCGACGTGAAGCCGCAGGGCGCGCAGGACACCTTCACGGTGACGCACACGGCGGTGGAGCCGAAGTTCCTCACCTCGCCGAGCACTCCGCCCGCCACCCCGGCGCCCACCGAGGAGCCGGACGCGGGCAAGCAGGACCCGACCGCGCGCGTCGAGTCCTACCGCGCGGACGGCAAGTCCCTGACGGTGCGCTTTTGGGGCGGCGTCTGCAGCGACTACTCGCTTTCGGCCGACGAGAGCAAGAGCAGCGTGCGCGTGGAGGTCACGGAGACCCACAAGAAGGGCGAGGTCTGCGTGATGATGGCCAAGGAGATCACCAAGACCGTGACCCTCGACCAGCCGCTCGGCGAGCGCAAGGTCGTGGACGCTAAGGGCGGCGGGACGGTGCCGCGCAAGTAGCAGCACCGCGGACACACTCGAAGGCGGCCCCCGAAACGCTTCGGGGGCCGCCTTCGTACGTGCGAACTCAGCTCAGTACGGACTCAGCTCGGTACGTACCGGTCTAGCTGAACGAGTCGCCGCAGGCGCAGGAGCCCGTGGCGTTCGGGTTGTCGATCGTGAAGCCCTGCTTCTCGATGGTGTCGACGAAGTCGATGGAAGCGCCGCCCAGGTACGGAGCGCTCATCCGGTCGGTGACGACCTTCACGCCGTCGAAGTCCTTGATCACGTCGCCGTCGAGCGAGCGCTCGTCGAAGAACAGCTGGTAGCGAAGGCCGGAGCAGCCGCCGGGCTGAACGGCGACGCGCAGCGCCAGGTCGTCCCGGCCCTCCTGCTCCAGAAGGCCCTTGACCTTGGCCGCGGCGGCGTCGGACAGGAGGATGCCGTCGCTCACGGTGGTGGTCTCGTCCGATACGGACATCTGCTTCTCTCCCGGGTTGTACGGAGACTGCTTGCCGACGGTTGCAACCGGCGGGGCCGCGGATTCATTCCGGGCCGAGTGCATGTGTCTCTCGACTGTCTCTCGGCTGTCTGTCCCTTCATGCTCGCACATGCCGCCCGGCGGGGCACCGACCCGTCGGAGGCGAACGCGTCACATCGACACTATGGGCATCGTCAAACTGACGTGAAGCGGTTATGATAGATAACGTCAATTAGACGAGAAGGCTCCCGGTGCAAGCACCGGCTCCACCGGAGCGGCTGCCGCCGCGCTCATCACATTCAGAAAGGGTGCGTGTCGTGACCACCGCCCAGTCCCCCGTGGACCTCGTGGAACTCGATGTTCAGCCCACACCGCTCGCTCTGCTGCTGCTCGGCCGCGAGGCGGACCCCAAGAGCGAGCGCGGCGTGGAGTGCCCCGGCGATCTGCCGTCGCCCTCCGACCCCGACCTGGTGGAACGCGCCCGCGCCGCCAAGGAGAAGCTCGGCGACAAGGTCTTCGTGCTCGGCCACCACTACCAGCGCGACGAGGTCATCCAGTTCGCGGATGTCACCGGCGACTCCTTCAAGCTGGCCAAGGACGCGGCCGCCAGGCCGGAGGCGGAGTACATCGTCTTCTGCGGCGTGCACTTCATGGCCGAGTCCGCGGACATCCTGACCACCGACGACCAGAAGGTCGTCCTGCCGGACCTGGCCGCCGGCTGCTCGATGGCCGACATGGCCACCGCCGAGCAGGTCGCGGAGTGCTGGGACGTGCTGGCCGAGGCCGGGATATCCGAGCAGGTCGTGCCCGTCTCGTACATGAACTCCTCGGCCGACATCAAGGCCTTCACCGGCAAGCACGGCGGGACGATCTGCACCTCGTCCAACGCCAAGCGGGCCCTGGAGTGGGCCTTCGAGCAGGGCGAGAAGATCCTCTTCCTGCCCGACCAGCACCTCGGCCGGAACACCGCGGTCCGCGACATGGGCCTCTCGCTCGACGACTGCGTGCTCTACAACCCGCACAAGCCGAACGGCGGCCTGACGCCTCAGCAGCTGCGTGACGCGAAGATGATCCTGTGGCGCGGGCACTGCTCGGTGCACGGGCGCTTCTCGCTGGAGTCCGTGGAGGACGTGCGCGCGCGGATTCCCGGCGTGAACGTCCTGGTGCACCCCGAGTGCAAGAACGAGGTCGTGGCCGCGGCGGACTACGTGGGCTCCACGGAGCACATCATCCAGACCCTGGAGGCGGCCCCCGCCGGTTCCAAGTGGGCCATCGGGACCGAGCTGAACCTCGTACGCCGCCTGGCGAACCGTTTCGCCGCCGAGGACAAGGAGATCGTCTTCCTCGACAAGACGGTCTGCTTCTGCTCGACCATGAACCGGATCGACCTGCCGCACCTGGTCTGGGCCCTGGAGTCCCTGGCCGAGGGCAAGCTGGTCAACCAGATCGAGGTCGACCGCGAGACCGAGCAGTTCGCGAAGCTGGCGCTGGAGCGGATGCTGGCGTTGCCGTAGGCCTGATGGTTCTCACGCGGTAAGGGGCACCCGGCATTGCCGGGTGCCCCTTACCGCGTTCAGCGCTCCTTGCGGGTGGCGTCAGATCTTCGCGGGCTCCTGGTCCCCGGAGTCCGCGGCCGCCTGCGGCGGGACGCCTGCCTTCTTGGCGCGCTTCGCCTCGCGCTTCGTGCGCCTCTTCTCCTTGCGGAGTTCCACCATCGCGTACAGCGTCGGGACGAGGAGGAGGGTCAGGAGCGTCGACGTGATCAGGCCGCCGATGACGACCACCGCGAGCGGCTGGGCGATGAAGCCGCCCTCGCCCGTGATGCCGAGGGCCATCGGGAGCAGGGCGAAGATGGTCGCCAGGGCCGTCATCAGGATCGGGCGGAGCCGGTGACGGCCGCCCTCGATGACCGCCTCGACCACGCCGTGACCCTGCCCGCGGTACTGGTTGATCAGGTCGATCAGGACGATCGCGTTCGTCACCACGATGCCGATCAGCATCAGCATGCCGATCATCGCCGGGACACCCATCGGGGTGTCGGTGGCGATCAGCAGGCCGATGGCGCCCGTGGCCGCGAACGGGATCGAGACCAGCAGGATCAGCGGCTGCACGAGCGAGCGGAACGTCGCCACGAGCAGCATGAAGACGATCGCGATCGCCGCGAGCATCGCGAGGCCGAGCGAGGCGAACGCCTCGTCCTGGTCCTCGGAGACGCCGCCGATGGACGCCGTGGCGCCGTCCGGCAGCTTCAGCGCGTCGAGCTTCTTGGTGAGGTCGGCGCTGACGGCGCCGGTGTTCTCGCCGGTCGGCTTGGCGGTGATCGTCGCGGCGCGGGCGCCGTCGATACGGGTCATGGAGACCGGTCCTTCGACCAGCTTGACGTCGGCGATGTCACCGAGCTTCGCGGGGCCGAGGTTCAGCTTGCGCAGCTCGGCGACCGTCTTCGCGGGCCGCGCAGACTTCACCACGATGTCGCGCTCGGTGTCGTCCAGGATCGCCTTGCCGCTCTTGGTGCCGCGGACCGACTGGGCGACGGCCTGGCCGAGGGTGGTGTCGTTGAACCCGGCCGCGGCGGCCTTCGAGTTCGCCTTGACCGAGATCCGCGGGATGCTCTGCGACAGGTCGCTCTGCACGTCCGTGACGTCGTCGAGCTTCGCGACCTCGTCACGCACCTCGTCGGAGGCCTTGCGCAGGACGTCGCCGTCGGCGGCCTTGACGACCACGCTCAGATCCTGGCTGCCGAAGCCGTCACCGGCCGCGATGGACGTCTGGCCGATGCCGGAGAGCTTGCCGAGCTCCTCCTCGACCTTGTCCTGCGTCGCGTCGTACGAGGACTTGTCCTTGAGCGTCAGGGTGTACGAGGCCTGGTTGGTGTCCGTGGAGCCGCCGAAGGCCGCCATGAAACCGGAACTGCCGACCGTGACCTGGTAGTCCTTGATCTCGTCGAGACCGTCCAGCATCTTCTCGACCTTCTTGGCCGAGGCGTCGGACGCCGCCAGGCTGGTGCCCGGCTTCAACTCCTGCTTGATGGTCAGGACTTCCTGCTCGCCCTGGTCGAAGAAGTTGGTCTTCAGGAGCGGTGCCATGCCGAACGTGCCCACGAGGACCACGACCGCGATGACGAGGCTGGTGAAGCGGCGCCGGGTGGCGAAGCGGAGCACCGGGACGTAGAAGCGCTGCAGCCTGCTCTTCGCCTCCTTCTCCTCTGCCTTGCGGCGGGCCTCCTCCGGGTCGGCGCCGCGGACGTCCTTGGGGGGACGCAGGAACCAGTACGAGAGGACGGGCACGACCGTCAGCGAGACGAGCAGGGAGGCCAGGAGCGCCGCCGTGACCGTCAGCGAGAAGGAGCCGAAGAGCTCGCCCACCATGCCGCCGACCAGGCCGATCGGCAGGAACACCGCGACGGTCGTCAGGGTCGAGGACGTCACGGCGCCCGCGACCTCCTTGACCGCCTTGATGATCGCGTCCTCGCGCTCCTCGCCGTATCCGAGGTGACGTTTGATGTTCTCCAGGACCACGATCGAGTCGTCGACGACGCGGCCGATGGCGATGGTCAGCGCGCCGAGCGTGAGCATGTTGAGGGAGAGGTCCCGCGTCCACAGCACGATCAGGGCGAGGACGACCGAGAGCGGGATGGAGACCGCGGTGACCAGCGTCGAGCGGATCGACGCCAGGAACACCAGGATGACGAGGACCGCGAAGACCAGGCCGAGCGCGCCCTCGGTGGTGAGGCCGTCGATGGACTTGGAGACCGCCGGGCCCTGGTCGCTGGCGACCGTCAGGTCGGAGCCCGCGCCCAGATCCTTGCGCAGGTCGGGCAGCTTGTCCTTGACCGCGTCGGAGATGGCGACGGCGCTGCCGTCCTGGTCCATCGTGATCGCGAGGGCGAGGCTGGGCTCGCCGTTGGTCCGCGTGATGGAGGTGGCCTCGGAAGGCGTCTGCTTCACCGTGGCGACATCACTGAGGCGCACCGGCTTGCCCGGCCGCTCCCCCGGCGCCGCCTCGGGGGTGACCATCAGGTTCTGGATCTGCTTCAGGGAGGTGTAGCCGCCGCCGACCTGGACGGTGCGGTTCTTGCCGCCCTCGTCGAAGGAGCCCGCGGGCAGCGTGGCGCCGCCGGCCTGGAGGCCCTGGCCGAGCGCGGCCGGGGTCAGGCCCGCCTTCGCCAGCTTCTTGTCGTCGGGGGTGACGTCGACCTGGATGTCACGCACGCCGTCGACGGTCACCTGGGCTACGCCGTCGATGTCCTTGAGGGAGGGCACGACGGTGCGGTCGAGCTGGTCGGAGAGCGCCTGCTGGTCCTTGTCGGAGGTGACGGAGAGGACCACGGTCGGGATGTCGTCCGTGGAGCCCGCGATGACCTGCGGGTCCACGTCGTCGGGGAGCTGGGCCCCGGCGCGGTTCACGGCCTGCTGGACGTCGGCGACGAGCTGCTTGGAGCCGCTGCCGTAGTCGAACTGGGCCATGATCACGGCGTTGCCCTCGCTCGCCGTGGAGGTGATGCCGGTGATGCCGTCGACCGCGTCGATCGAGGACTCGAGAGGTTCGACGACCTGCTTTTCCACCACATCGGGGGACGCGCCCTGATACGGGGCCAGGACGGACACCATCGGCAGTTCGATGGAGGGCAGCAGCTGCTGCTTGAGCTGAGGGATCGCGATCGCGCCGAAGACGAGGGCGATGATCGATATCAGCCCGACAAGGGCCCGTTGGGCGAGGCTGAACCGGGACAGCCAGGACATGGTGGTCTCTCTCTGTGGCGTACTGCGCAGGAACGGGCACCGGCAGGGCCGGTGCCCCCTACACGATCTGCCATGTCCGGAGCAGGAATCGTCACTCCGAGGACCCGTTCTTATGCGGCGCATACTGCGAGTGCAGTACGTCGCGCCCGCAATCACTCCACCCTTGGACGTACCAGGCCCGATTCGTAGGCAATGACGACGAGTTGCGCCCGGTCGCGGGCGCCCAGCTTCGCCATCGCACGGTTCACGTGCGTCTTCACGGTGAGCGGGCTGACCTCGAGGCGTTCGGCGATCTCGTCGTTCGAGTGACCGCCCGCGACCTGTACGAGCACCTCGCGCTCACGCCCGGTGAGCGCGTCGAGCCGCTCGCCGCGCACCCCGCCCTCTCCGTCCGAACTGCCGCCCTGCGCAAGGAACTTGGCGATCAGGCCTTTCGTCGCCACCGGGGAGAGCAGGGCGTCACCGGCGGCCGCGATCCGGATCGCGCCGAGCAGTTCGTCCGGCTCCGCGCCCTTCCCGAGGAAGCCGGAGGCACCGGCGCGCAGCGACTGCACCACGTATTCGTCGACCTCGAAGGTCGTCAGCATGACCACGCGTACGTGGGCCAGCTCGGGGTCGGCGCTGATCAGCCGGGTGGCGGCGAGGCCGTCCGTGCCGGGCATGCGGATGTCCATCAGGACCACGTCCGCTGCCTCGGATCTGGCGAGCTCGACGGCCTCCGCGCCGTCCGATGCCTCGGCGACGACCTCCATGTCGGGCTCGGAGTCGACGAGTACCTTGAACGCGCTGCGCAGCAAGGCCTGGTCGTCGGCGAGCAGCACCCGGATCGTCACGCGGTCCCTCCCTCTGCCGGGCTGACCGGCGTTGCCGTGACCGGCAGGATCGCATGGACGCGGAAGCCGCCGCCGTAGCGGGGTCCCGCGGTGCAGCGGCCGTTCAGGGCGCTGACGCGCTCGCGCATGCCGAGGAGGCCGTGCCCGCCGCCGTCGCTCTCGCCGGCTGGTTCCTTCTTCTCGCCCCCGCCGTCGTCCAGGATCGTGACCTCGGCGTTCGGTCCCACGCGGATGACGCTGACCTCGGCCTTGGCCCCCACCCCCGCGTGCTTCTGCACGTTCGTGAGGGCTTCCTGGATGATGCGGTAAGCGGCCAGGTCGACCCCGGCGGGCAGGTCGGCCACGGTGTCGTCGCAGGTCACCTCGACGGGCAGGCCCGCGTGCCGGAAGGTCTCGACGAGGTCGTCGAGGCGGGCCAGGCCAGGGGCCGGCTCGGTGGGCGCCTCGGGGTCACCGGTCTGCCGCAACAGGCCGACGGTGGCGCGCAGTTCGTTGAGCGCGGAGCGGCTGGCGTCGCGTACGTGGGAGAGGGCTTCCTTGGCCTGGTCCGGCCGCTTGTCCATGACGTGGGCGGCGACTCCCGCCTGGACGTTCACGAGGGCGATGTGGTGGGCGACCACGTCGTGCAGATCGCGGGCGATGCGCAGCCGCTCCTCGGCGACGCGGCGCCGGGCCTCCTCCTCGCGGGTGCGTTCGGCGCGTTCGGCGCGCTCGCGTATGGCGTCGACGAAGGCGCGGCGGCTGCGGACGGCGTCACCGGCGGCCGCGGCCATGCCGGTCCAGGCGAAGATGCCGAGGTTCTCCTGGGCGTACCAGGGCAGCGGGCCCGCCAGCATCGCCACCGCGGTGAGCCCGGTCATGGTGATCAGGCCGACGCGCCAGGTGGTGGGGCGGTTGGTGGTGGCGGCGACGGTGTAGAGGGCGATGACCGCGCTCATGACGACGCTGCCGCGGAATTCGCCGGTGGCCAGGTCGACGACGGTGAAGGTGCAGGTCGCCGCGAGCACGATCCAGGGGGCCCGGCGGCGGAAGATCAGCGCGGAGGCGCCGAGCAGCATCAGGACGAGGCTGAGGATGCCCGGGGTGCGGGTGCCCCAGGTGGGGCCGCCGTCATGGCCGTACGGCTCGACGAAGGAACCGATGACCATGCACACGAGGACGGCTGCCGCGAGGGTTCCGTCCACAGCCAGGGGGTGCGCCTTGGCCCAGCAGCGGCCTCGCACGAGAGTGGTCACGCCTCAAACCGTACGGGGCCCTGCGGGCTGCTGGGACCCGTCTTGCCGCTTGCCCCTGCGGGGCGTTGCGGCTGAGCCCTGGCTGAGCCGCGTCCGGCCGGTTGTCCTGTCCCGGCGCTTCGCGCCGGATTCTTCCCGCCCACCCACTCGATTACCCCGCATCCAGTTCTCCGGCTCACCTGGCACCCGCTGTGGAATGGGCGGGTGAGTGGGAGACATCCGCCGCGAAGCGGCGGTCTAGCCCGGGATCAAGCCGTCGTCGCCGAGCATCGTCCGGACCTCGTCCAGCGTCGCGTCCGGCGCGGGGAGGATCAGCTCGGAGGGTTCGAGGGCGTCGTCCGGGAGGGGTTCGCCCAGCTCCCGGACCTTGTCCAGCAAAGCACCCAGCGTCCGGCGGAAGCCGGACTCGTCGCCGCTCTCCATCTCGGAGAGCAGGTCGTCGTCCAGCTTGTTCAGTTCGGTGAAGTGGCTGTCGGCCAGCTTCACCTGCCCCTCCCCCATGATCCGTACGATCATGTCGCCCTCCTCGGACGTGAGCGGTGAACTACTGCTTGTCGAAGCGCGGAGTGTCCTGCGGCTGCTGGGTCTGGGGCTGGCCCTGACCCGGCTCGATGGCCTGCTTCGGCGACGCCGACGAGCCACCCGCCAGTTCCGCCTTCATCCGCTGCAGTTCCAGCTCTACATCAGTACCACCGGAGAGGCGATCCAGCTCGGACTGGATGTCGTCCTTGGCGAGCCCGGAGGAGTCGTCGAGAGCACCGGAGGCGAGCAGTTCGTCGATCGCGCCCGCCCGCGCCTGGAGCTGCGCGGTCTTGTCCTCGGCGCGCTGGATCGCCATGCCGACGTCGCCCATCTCCTCGGAGATGCCCGAGAAGGCCTCGCCGATCCGGGTCTGCGCCTGGGCGGCGGTGTACGTGGCCTTGATCGTCTCCTTCTTCGTGCGGAAGGCGTCGACCTTGGCCTGCAGGCGCTGGGCCGCGAGGGTGAGCTTCTCCTCCTCGCCCTGGAGTGTCTGGTGCTGCGTCTCCAGGTCGGTCACCTGCTGCTGCAGGGCCGCACGGCGCGAGAGCGCCTCGCGGGCAAGATCCTCACGGCCGAGGGCGAGGGCCTTGCGGCCCTGGTCCTCAAGGGTCGAGGACTGCTTCTGGAGCTGGGTCAGCTGCAGTTCGAGGCGCTTGCGCGAGGTCGCCACGTCGGCGACACCACGGCGCACCTTCTGGAGCAGCTCGAGCTGCTTCTGGTACGAGTAATCGAGGGTTTCGCGCGGGTCCTCGGCCCGGTCAAGGGCCTTGTTCGCCTTCGCGCGGAAGATCATCCCCATACGCTTCATGACACCGCTCATGGGCTTCGCGCGCCCCCTTCTGACGGACTTCCAGCTCCAGGTACTGCTCAGAACCCACAGTACGGGCCCTGCATCCATTACCGCACTGTTCGCGTGCGGATGCGCTCATCCCCAAGGACGACTGTGTCCGGCCGGGCTCAGGCGTAGGGAGTAGGTGCACCCCCGGTAAGCGCCCGAAAACCGCTTGTAAACCACACGGAACGTCCCCTTAGCCACACAATCAAGACGCCCGGTGTTGCCGGATCGTTCCCCGTGGGGCTGGGGTCCACACGTCCGCACCCCGTACCCTTGGGTTTTGTGTTCCGTAGCCGATCCAAGGACGAGAAGGCCCCGGTAGCCAAGGCCCCGGTGACCGACTCCCAGCAGCCCCGTGACCCGCAGGCCCCCAAGGGCCGCCCCACGCCCAAGCGCAGTGAGGCCCAGACCCAGCGCCGCAGCGTGGCCAACACGCCTGTGACGCGCAAGGAGGCGGCCAAGCGGCAGCGCAATGAACGCCGCGTCCAGATGGACAAGCAGCGTCAGGCGCTCGCCAGCGGTGACGAGCGCTATCTGCCCGCCCGCGACAAGGGCCCCGTGCGCAAGTTCGCGCGTGACTTCGTCGACTCGCGGTTCTGCATCGCCGAGTTCTTCCTGCCGCTGGCCGTGATCATCCTCGTACTGAGCATGGTCCGGATCCCGCAGCTGCAGAACATCGCGCTGCTCCTCTGGCTCTTCGTGATCGTCCTGATCATCGTGGACTCGGTGACGACCGCGGTCCGTCTGAAGAAGCGCCTGAACGAGCGCTTCCCGAGCGAGAGCAAGAAGGGCGCGGTCGCCTACGCCCTGATGCGTACGCTCCAGATGCGCCGGCTGCGTCTGCCGAAGCCGCAGGTCAAGCGCGGAGAGCGGCCCTGAGCGGATTCGCCGGCGGGGCCACCGCGTGGCTGGAGAAGCTGGGCGGCCTGCGTAACGCCGTACGCCAGGAGCTGGTGACCCGACAGCTCGACGAGCAGATAGCCGGGCGCTTCCCCGTGGGGCAGCGGCTCCGGGTGCTCGACGTGGGCATGGGCCAGGGCACGCAGGCCCTGCGGCTCGCCCGCGCCGGGCACAAGGTGACCGGCGTCGAGCAGGATCCGGCGATGGTGGCCGCGGCGCGTGCCGCGCTCGCCGCCGAGCCCGAGGGGATCCAGGGCCGGGTGCGGATCGTCGAGGGCGACGGCCGCGAGACCGGGGTGCATTTCCTGCCGGGCAGCTTCGACGTCGTGCTGTGCCACGGCGTCCTGATGTACGTCGAGGAGCCGGACGCGCTGCTCGCGGGCCTGGCCCGGATGCTGGCCCCCGGCGGGCTGCTCTCCCTTCTCGTGCGGAACGCGGACGCGCTGGCCATGCGGCCGGGGCTCGCCGGGGACTGGGCGGGGGCGATGGCCGCCTTCGACTCCACCGTGTACCGCAATCGGCTCGGCCTGGAGGCGCGGGCCGATCGGCTCGACGCCGTCTCCGCTTCGCTCGCGGGGATCGCGGCGCCGCTGCATGCCTGGTACGGGGTGCGGGTCTTCACCGACGGCGCGGCGGATGACGCCGTACCGCCGCAGGACGCGGAACTGGCGGCGCTGCTTGCCGCCGAGGAGCGGGCCGGGCGGACCGACCCCTATCGCCGGGTCGCGGCTCTGTTGCACGTCTGCGGTGTGCGGGACTGACTGAACCGTCGCTTCGCGGCGGATGTTTCCGCCCCACCCACCCGAATACCCCGCAGCGGATTGGGTGGGTTGGGGCCGAATGCTCCCGGCGGCGGGCTGGAACAGGCCGATGCCCCCTGATCGGCGGTCTATTTCAGGGCGGCGCATCGGGGCCGACGTGACACTCGGGGCATGACTGCCTCGCGTATCCGTGCCATCACCGTGTCCGCCTCCCTTGCCTCCGCGCTCCTCGTCGCCGGCTGCTCGAGCGCCGGTTCCGGGGACTCCGGTGAGTCCACCACTCAGGCCGCTCCCATGGCGGAGAGCGATCTGCAGGGCGCCTACCAGCAGGTGATCGAGGACGTCCTGCCGTCGGTCGTCCAGATCGACGCCTCCGACAGCCTCGGCTCCGGTGTCGTCTACGACGACAAGGGCCACGTCGTCACCAACGCCCATGTCGTGGGCAAGGAGGAGACCTTCAAGGTCACGACGGCCACCGGGGAGCAGGCCCTCACCGCGAAGCTCGTCGCCACCTACCCGGAGCAGGACCTCGCCGTCATCAAGCTCGACGACCCGCCGCGCAAGCTCAAGCCCGCGAAGTTCGCGGACTCCACGAAGGCCAAGGTCGGGCAGATCGTGCTGGCCATGGGCTCCCCGCTCGGCCTGTCGTCCAGCGTCACGCAGGGCATCATCTCCGCCACCGGACGAACCGTGAGCGAGCCCCGTACGGAGGGCACGGCCGGGGCCACCATCGCGAACATGGTGCAGACGTCCGCCGCGATCAACCCGGGCAACAGCGGCGGCGCCCTGGTCACCCTCGACAGCGAGGTCATCGGCATCCCGACGCTCGCCGCGACCGACCCGCAGATGGGCGACAGCGCGGCGCCGGGGATCGGGTTCGCGATCCCGTCGGCGATGGTGAAGACCATCGCCGACCAGATCATCAAGGACGGCAAGGTCACCGACTCGGGCCGGGCCGCGCTCGGCATCACCGGGCGCACGGTCCTCGGCGACGACTACAGGCCCGCGGGCGTCGCCGTCGTCGACGCCCAGAAGAACGGCGGGGCGGCCGAGGCCGGCCTGGAGAACGGCGACATCATCACCAAGCTCGGCGACTCCGAGATCACCACGATCACCTCGCTCTCCGAGGCGCTCGCCGGGGAGAAGCCGGGCGACAAGGCGCAGGTGACGTACGTACGGGACGGCTCCGAGAAGACCGCCGACGTCACGCTGGGCGAGATGTAGGACGCGTGAGGGGGCGCCCGCTCGAAGCGGGCGCCCCCGCACGTTCGGGCGTCACTCACCCC
>NZ_JBSGYY010000033.1:0-105393 GCF_053610705.1 Streptomyces sp. NPDC054872
GGGCCCCGCACAGTGTTCTGTGCGGGGCCCCGTCACGTACGGGTCGAGAAACTCATGCGGGGAAGAACTCGTCGCGAGGTTCTCAACCGCTCAACCGCTCATCCGCTCTGCGCCGCGAGCTCCTTGGCCGCTTCGGTGAGGTCCTTCGCGGTGTCGATCGCCCGCCAGTACGCGCCCTGCGGCAGCGGGAAGCCCGCCAGGCTCTTCTCACGGGCCAGGCGCGGGAACGTGGTGCGCTCGTGGTCACCGCGGTCCGGCAGGAGCGCGGTGAACGAGGCGGAGAAGACGTACACGCCCGCGTTGATCAGGTACGGGGACGGCGGGGACTCGATGAAGTCCGTGATGTGGCCGAACGCGTCCGTCTCGACGGCGCCCCACGGGATGCGGGGGCGGGCCAGGGCGAGGGTCGCGGTGGCGTCCCGCTCGGCGTGGAAGGCCGCCATGTCGCGCAGCGAGAAGCGGGTCCAGATGTCGCCGTTCGTCGCGTACCAGGGGCGGTCCGCGTGCGGGAGGTGGCGGGCGGCGTACTTCAGGCCGCCGCCGCGGCCCAGCGGTTCGTTCTCGACGACCGTGGTGACGTTCAGCGGGAGATCCGCCGACTCCAGCCACTCCTGGAGCACTTCGGCGAGATGGCCGCAGGAGACCACGGCGTCCGTCACGCCCTCGGCCGCCAGCCAGGAAAGCTGATGGCCGATGATCGGGGTCCCCGTGCCGGGGATCTCGACCATCGGCTTGGGCCGGTCGTCGGTGTACGGACGGAGGCGCGAGCCCTGGCCTCCGGCCAGGACGACGGCCTGCGTGGGTCTGTGAGCGTGAGGGTCGCCGGTCATGCCGGAAACCCTACGTGCCGGCCCGATCAGCCGTTCTGATGGGCGGCGGCGACACCCGTCGCGAAGGACGTGTCGCAGACCGGGCGGGCATACGACTGGGCGCGTGTCGGCCCGTACGCCCGGACGGCCGCGCGGCCCAGGGCACGGGCGATGGAGACGCAGTGCCTGGCGAGCGACGGGTGACGATTCACCTCCTGCTGGAGGTGGGTGAGCGCGACGCCCGGGTTCTTCTCCTGGAGTTCCAGGAGCAGCTTGTCGCGCAGGACGTCCTGCGGGGCGCGGGACTTGGCCGGCTTGGAGAGATTGTCGGCGGATGCGGTGAGCATCGAATCCGAGGAGTTCCCGGACCAGTTGACGCTGGTGACCGCGAGGGTCCCGGAGAGCACCAGCATCACGGGCAGGACGAGAGCGAGCGTGCGGCCGATGCGTCGGGCGGGGCCTCGGTGGGCTCGGCGCGGCTTCTGGGTGTAGTTGGCGGAGTGCGTCACGCGAGTGAGCGTAGCGCTCGGTGATGATTTGGCGACATTACGTCACTCGGTCGAGCGACGGAGAATGAGGTTTTTTTGGAGTGGTGTTGACGGACCCCAGGCGAAATGACCGGTCTGCCGGGGTATTTGTCGACAACCTGAGGGAACGCGAAGGGCCCCGCACCGGGGTGCGGGGCCCTTCGTCCGTCGATGTCCGCAGGTCAGTCGCTCAGGCGCTCGCCCGTCGAGGTCGAGAACACGTGGATCTCGCCCGGACGCGGCACGACGTGCAGCTGCGTGCCCTTCTCCGGGACCCTGCGGCCGTTCACGCGGACCACGAGGTCCTTGTGCTCGCCGCCGACCTCCGCGGAGCCGTAGACGTACCCGTCGGCGCCGAGCTCCTCGACGACGTTCACGGAGACGGCCAGGCCCGCCGGGGCGTCCTCGGTCTCCTTCGAGAGGGACTTCGCCGTGGAGCCGTCCTGCTCGACGATGTCGAAGTGCTCCGGGCGGACGCCGACGGTGACCGTGCGGTCGCCCTTGTCGGCCGCGGCGGACAGCGCCTCGCGGTTCACCGGCACGACGGAGTTGCCGAACTTCACGCCGCCGTCGGTGATCGGGACCTCGACGAGGTTCATGGCGGGGGAGCCGATGAAGCCGGCGACGAAGAGGTTCGCCGGGCGGTCGTACATGTTGCGGGGGCTGTCCACCTGCTGGAGGAGCCCGTCCTTCAGGACGGCCACCCGGTCGCCCATGGTCATGGCCTCGACCTGGTCGTGGGTGACGTACACGGTGGTGATGCCGAGGCGGCGCTGGAGGCTGGCGATCTGCGTGCGCGTGGAGACACGGAGCTTGGCGTCGAGGTTCGACAGCGGCTCGTCCATGAGGAAGACCTGCGGCTCACGCACGATGGCGCGACCCATGGCGACACGCTGGCGCTGACCACCGGAGAGCGCCTTCGGCTTGCGGGCCAGGTAGTCCGTCAGGTCGAGGATCTTCGCCGCGTCCTCGACCTTCTGGCGGATCTCGGTCTTGTTGACGCCCGCGATCTTCAGGGCGAAGCCCATGTTGTCGGCGACCGTCATGTGCGGGTAGAGCGCGTAGTTCTGGAACACCATGGCGATGTCCCGGTCCTTGGGCGGCAGGTGCGTGACGTCGCGGTCACCGATGCGGATGGCTCCGGCGTTCACGTCCTCCAGGCCCGCGAGCATGCGCAGGGAGGTGGACTTTCCGCAGCCGGAGGGGCCGACGAGGACGAGGAATTCGCCGTCCGCGACGTCGAGCTGAAGCTGGTCGACGGCGGGCTTGTCGCCACCCGGGTAGATGCGGGTCGCCTTGTCGAACGAAACAGTGGCCATGGTGAGGGCCCCCTTCACCGGCAGGAACGTGCCGGACGATCCGTTGTAAAGAGAGGAGTGGTGTAGTCCACCTGAGTGAACTGCTCGTGACCGTACCCCGGGGGTCATCGGTCTGTCAGTAGTCCTGCGCCCGCGACCTTCGAGGAAATTTTCGACGGGGGCACGTGCGAGGTTGGTTACACTGCTCGGGCACACCGCTGCATGCCTCCTTAGCTCAGATGGCCAGAGCAACGCACTTGTAATGCGTAGGTCGTCGGTTCGAATCCGACAGGGGGCTCGAAAAGCCCAGGTCAGAGTACGTTTGGCCTGGGCTTCCCCATGTCCTGAAGTACCTCGCGTCCAACCAGTGGTCCCCGTCTCCCCCCTCCGGCACACTTGACTTCCGGGGCAGTGTGCAAGGGGGACGAGCGATATGAGCGGTCGTTCGAGTGGACTGATCGGGGAATGGGCCGAGGCGCAGCGTCAGGAGCAGCGTCAGCGCGAGGCCCGGCTCCGGTTGGAGTTGGAGCGGGAGCGCGACGAGGGGCGGGAGTTGCGTGCGCGTGAGCGGGACATGGCGCGGATGCAGCGTGGGCGTCAGGCCGAGTACCGCAGGCGGCGTGAGGCAGAGGCTTCGCGGCTCACGGATGAGCTGGATTCCCGGGTGGACGTTCTTTCCGGGTTCTTGGTGGCCGGGTGTCGGGCTCCGGCGTTCTGCGCTGCTTCGTTGAAGCGGGCGGACCCGGTCGTGGACCGGGGTGCTGCGCGCGCCGCTGAGGTACGTGCGCACAACGAGCGGGTGGCCGAGATGACCGCCGCCTTGCGGGAAAGGGATCCGGCGACCGTCGTCGAGTACTTTTCGGCGGCTCTGTACGCGTCGCGTGGCTGGCCGGACGGATTCCCGCGTCAAGTGGTGGCTGCTTTTGATCCGCTGATGCGGCAATTGGTGCTGAATTGGCAGTTGCCGGGGAGTGACGTGGTGCCGGAGGCCCGAATGGTTCGGTACTTCGTCGGTTCGGACCGGCAGAGGGAGATCCCGCGGCCGATGGGGCAGCGGAGATCGTTATACAGAGAAGTGCTGGCGCAGTGCGTGTTGCTTGCTGTCCGTGATCTCTTCGCCGCCGATGAGTTCGGGATACTCTCGTCGGTCGCGCTGAACGGCTTCGTGGACGATTTTGATCCGGCCACAGGGCTGCGTACGGAGGTATTTCTGGCCACGGTGATGGTCGAGGCCGAGGTGTTCGCCCGGTTACGGCTGGAGACGGCGGGGCCGGTGGACTGTCTCGTCGACGGGCTGCACGGGCGGTTGGCCGTGCGGCCGGACCAGCGGACGGCGGTGCGACCCGAGAGGCTTCCCGGTCAGGTGGGTTCCGGTGTGGTGGCGCGTGGGGGCGAGGGGGAGCCGGATCTGCTGGCGATGGATCCGGTGGAGTTCGAGGAACTGGTCACCGATCTGTTCCGGGCGCGTGGCATGCAGGCGGTCATGACGCAGCGCTCGCATGACGGGGGAGTGGACGTGGACGCGGTGGATCCGGACCCGATCAGTGGCGGGAAGATCGTTGTTCAGGTGAAGCGCTACCGCCATACGGTTCCGCCGAGTGCCGTGCGGGACTTGTACGGCACTGTTCAGGCGGCGGGGGCCAATAAAGGGGTGCTGGTAACGACTTCGGGATTCGGCCCTGGTTCGTATGCGTTCGCCAATGGAAAGCCGTTGACGTTGGTAGCCGGTCCGGAGTTGGTTGATCTGCTGCGCCGGTGCGGATTACGCGGTCGATTGGGTGATGAGGCCGAGGTGCCGGATCCCCGGTGGGGAGTCGCCGAGGAGGCTGACGCCGAGCCTGGTGAGTACAACGTCTTGGGCATGTCCTGGGCGGGGAGTGTGCCCCTGGATGTGTGCGCTGGTGTGCACGGGGAGCCGCGTGCTCAGCGACAGTCACTTCGTCTTCTACAACAATGTCCAGACGCCCGACGGCTCGGTCCGGATGCTGGGTGAATTCGCCGGGGACCGGGCCGCGATGCGGGTCGCCTTTGACGAGCTGCCGGAGGAGGCCGACCGTCTGGTGCTGGTGGCCGCGGTGGATCCGGAGGCTGACCAGGAAGCTGATCTCGGGGAATTCACCCGTGCCGGCATTCGTCTGCGGGACGCGGAGGGCGGGGAGTTGGACCACGTTCCGGTGTCGGATGGCAAACCTGGTGAGACCGCGCTGGTCCTGGGTTCGTTCAGGCGGCGGTCGAGCGGTGACTGGAGTTTCGTGGTGGGCGGGAAGGGCTATCCGGGTGGGTTGGAGTCGCTGGTCCGGGAGTTCGGGATCGATGTCGACTAGGGGGGCGAGGGCCCAGGGGTACGCGCGTTGACCTGGGCCCTCGTGTCGGATCTGTGTGCTCAGTGGCGGCCCGACAAGCGGTCTGCCAGGCGGGCCAGGCGGGGGGACCTGGCTGTTGGGGTGGTCAGTTCTTGGTGGTCTGCGTTGCGGTACGTCGCGTACATGCCGTGGACGCCGAGCCAGCGGAACGGTTCCGGTTCCCATTTGCGGACCTTGTGGTTGACCCAGGGGAGGGTCGTGAGGTCCGTGGGGCCCGCTTGGCCCGAGTCCTGTTGGACCAGGTCGCGCAGGGTGCGGGCCGCGAGGTTGGCGGTGGCCACGCCTGAGCCGACGTAGCCGCCCGCCCAGCCGAGGCCCGTCGCGCGGTCCAGGGTGACCGTGGCGCACCAGTCGCGGGGGACGCCCAGGACGCCGGACCAGGCGTGGGCCACCTCGACTCCGGCCAGTTGGGGGAAGAAGCGGGTGAGGATCTCGCGCAGGGCCTCGATCGTGGCCGGTTGCGTGCGGCCGTCGTTGTCCGTGCGCGAGCCGTAGCGGTAGGGGACGCCTCGGCCGCCCAGGGCGATGCGGTCGTCCGCCGTGCGCTGGGCGTACATGTAGGCGTGCGCCATGTCGCCGAGCGTCTCCCGGCCTTCCCAGCCGATCGACTCCCATTGGGCCGCGGACAGGGGCTCCGTCGCGATCATGGAGGAGTTCATGGGGAGCCACGTGCGGCGTTGGCCCTTGAGGGATGCCGTAAAGCCCTCCGTGCAACGCAGGATGTACGGGGCGCGGACCGTGCCGTACGGGGTGATCGCGTGCTTCGGCTTGATCTCCGTGACGGGTGTTGATTCGTGGATCGTGACGCCGAGTGCCTCGACGGCCGCCGCGAGGCCCTTCACCAGTTTCACCGGGTGCAGGCGCGCGCCGTGCGGGGTCCAGGTGGAGCCGACGGCGCCGGCGACGCGGATCCGGTCGGCGGTCTCGCGGGCGCCGTGCAGGGTGCGGTCCTTCTCGCCGTACGCGAGCTCGGTGGCGTGGAATTCCTTCAGGCGCCCCAACTGGGCGGGCGTGTAGGCGACTTCCAGGACGCCGCCGTGGTGGATGTCCGCGTCGATCGCTTCGGCCTTCGCCGTTTCGATCACCTCGGTGACCGTCTCGTTCATCGCCTCCTGGAGGCGGACCGCCGCGTCTCTGCCGTGCATGCGGGCGTAGCGGTCGCGGCCCGCGATGCCGTTGTAGAGCCAGCCGCCGTTGCGGCCGGAGGCTCCGTAGCCGCAGAACTTCTGTTCGAGGACGGTGATGCGGAGGAAGGGGGCGGCCTTCTTCAGGTAGTACGCGGTCCACAGGCCCGTGTAGCCGCCGCCGACTATGCAGACGTCGGCACTCTCGTCGCCCGGCAGGGGTTCACGGGGGGCCGGGGTGCCGTGGTCCGCGTACCAGTACGAGATGCCGCCGTTGATCGTGCTGCTCATGTGCGGGACGTTACTGCGCTGGTGGAGGCTTTGGGGAGGGGTCTCGCGGAGGGCGTTCCGATACGTTGATCCGGCACGTGGCGATGTTGAAGCGGCACGTGCCGAGATCCAGGAGGACAGTTCAGATGGCCGTACGCAAGGCCGGGCGCATCGTCGCCGCGGTGGCCGCCACCGCACTCGTCGCCGGGGGCGCAGCCGCCTGTGGGCCCGAGGACCTCACGGGCGGGGGCGACGACAAGGCGTCGGCGTCGGAGTCCGCGTCCACCGGTGGTCCGGAGGTGAAGGAGCCGCCGGCCGGCACGGACGCGCTCGCCGGGACGCCCGCCACGGTGAAGGGCGGTGTGATCACGGTCGGCGACCCGAAGGCCGGGCACACGGTCAAGCTGTACGAGGACGCGCGCTGTCCGATCTGCAAGAAGTTCGAGGAGACGGGCGCGCAGGCCCTGGTGAAGCCGGTGGCCGAGGGCAAGGTGAAGGTCGAGTACACGCTCGCCTCGTTCCTCGACAAGAACCTGGGCGGCAGCGGCTCGGTGAACGCGGCGAACGCGCTGCGTGCCTCGGTGGAGGCGGGCAAGTTCCCGCAGTTCCATGCCGCGGTCTTCGCCAACCAGCCCGAGCGGGAGACCGAGGACGCCTTCACGCCCGCGTTCCTGCTCAAGATCGCCGACAGCGTGGACGGGCTGCGGGGCGCCGCGTTCGACAAGGCGGTGAAGAAGGGGACGTACAAGGGCTGGGTCGGTGAGGCGATGCAGGCCTTCACCGACGACGGCATGCAGGGCACGCCGACCGTCGTCATCGACGGCAAGAAGGCGGAGAGCAATTCGCTGTTCGACCAGGACGCGTTCGCGCAGGAGCTCAAGGCCTCGGGGATCTCCTGAGCCTCCACCTTCCGGGTGCCGGGCGTACGGCGCTCCGGGTCAGCGGGTGGCAGGCGAGGCCGATCAGGACCGCGGTGAAGTGGCCCAGGTCGGTGAAGGTCCTGCCGGTGACCAGCGGAGTGCCGTACACGGCGAGGACGATCAGGAGATACGCGTGTCTCCAGGGGCTCGGCACCCAGTAGGTGAGGACGGCGATCACGCCCGCGAGCGCGTAACTCACCCCGACGTCGAGGGTGTTGACGGACGACGTCGGGGCCGCGCCGTGGCGGATCGCGAGGGCGAGGACGCCTTCGCTGATGAGCGTGGCCATGACGTGCGCGCCCGCGGCCACCGCGAGCCAGCGGGCCGTGCCGAGCCAGTGCTCGGCGGTGGCGTGGAAGAGGGTGTAGAGCACGGCGTACGACAGCCAGGTGCCGCCGTCGGTCCAGAACGCGCTGGCGACCAGGACCCGCACGGGGTTCTGCGACAGCTCGTGGATGTTCGTGGAGCGCTGGAGCAGGAAGTCCTTCTCGAACTCCGGTGACATGTGGTGCATCGCGACCGTCGTGACGAAGAGGACCGCGAGCCAGATGTACGTGCCGGGGGCGTCGCGGACGTAGGCCCGCACCGTGCGTGTGGCCCGATCAATCCCCATGCGGCGATTCACGCACGCCGGTAGCGTCGCCGGCGTGATCGACATTCGCATTCCGGACGGGCTGATCGAGTCGCAGCACCTGTACGCGGGGGAGCCGGGCCGTGCCTTCGTCGCGGCGCTGCCCGCGCGCGTGGCGGAGTTCGTCGAGCGGTGGGACCTGCGGGTGGACGGCCCCTCGATGCACGGCATGGCGGCGCTCGTGCTGCCCGTGGTGCGGCGCGACGGCACCCCTGCCGCGGTCAAGTTCCAGCTCCTGGACGAGGAGACGGAGGGGGAGCCGGTCGGGCTGCGGGTGTGGGACGGCGACGGGGCGGTGCGGTTGCTGGACCACGACGAGGGCACCGGCACGATGCTGCTGGAACGCCTCGACTCCGGGCGGATGTTGTCGACGGTGGAGGAGACGGTGGAGGGCACGCACAGGGCGGTCCTCGTCATCGCCGAGCTGCTCGCCCGGCTCACGTCAGTGCCGGCGCCCGCGGGAATGCGGCGGCTCGCGGACATCGCGGCGCAGATGCTCGCCGACCTGCCGGATGCCCTGAGGGCGATCCCCGATCCGGCCGACCGCGCCCTCGTGGAGCGGTGCGGGGGCGCGATGCGCGAGGTCGTGGGGGAGCCGGGTGACCGGCTGCTGCACTGGGACCTGCACTTCGAGAACGTCCTGGCGGCCGAGCGTGAACCGTGGCTCGCCATCGACCCGAAGCCGCTGGCCGGGGACCCGGGGTTCGACCTGTGGCCGGCGCTCAACAACCGCTTCGACGCGGACGACGTGCTGTGGCGTTTCGACGCGATGAGCGAGGTGCTCGGCCTGGACCGCGGGCGGGCACGGGCGTGGACGCTGGGGCGGGTGCTGCAGAACGCGCTGTGGGAGATCGAGGACGGGCGGCCGCCGGACGAGGAGGATCTGGAGGTCGCGCGTCGGTTGCTCGGACGGTGACGACCTGCTGTGCGGCGCCGGATCGTCGTACTCTGCCGCCATGATTCGTACCGCCACGCCTGCCGACGTCCCCGTCATCCACGCCATGGTCCGCGACCTCGCCGAGTACGAGAAGGCGCTCGACGAGGCCAGGGCCACCGAGGAGCAGCTGCGTGAGGCGCTTTTCGGTGAGCGGCCCGCCGCGTTCGCGCACATCGCCGAGGACGACGCCACGGGGGAGGCCGTCGGGTTCTCGCTGTGGTTCCTGAACTTCTCCACATGGCGTGGGGTGCACGGGATCTACCTGGAGGACCTGTACGTACGGCCCGAGGCGCGCGGCGGCGGACACGGCAAGGCGCTGCTGACCGAGCTCGCGCGGATCTGCGTGGAGCGGGGCTATGAGCGGCTCGAGTGGTCCGTGCTCGACTGGAACGAGCCGTCGATCAACTTCTACAAGTCGCTGGGCGCGCTGCCGCAGGACGAGTGGACCGTGTACCGGCTGACCGACGGGGCGTTGGCGGGGCTCGGGGCTGCCTGAGTCCGGGCGCCACTTCAAGCGGACTTGAGGTCGAGCCGTGTGGAGGTGAGTGCGAGCGTCACCGCCTCGAGGGCGCTGTTGAAGGAGACCTCGGAGAGCAGGCCGGGCGCCGCGACCTGGTCTCCGGCCAGGTAGACGCCGTCGCCGCGGTCGATCGCCGGGCGGTCGCGCCAGGTGGTGCCGGGCAGGTCGACCGCGCCGGTACGGCCGTTGGACACGGAGTCGCGGCGCCAGACCAGGCGGTCGCGCCAGCCGGGGAAGCCGAGGTCGAGCAGGTGGTCGGCGCGGGCCACGCCGTCCGCCTTGGACTCATCGGGGGAGAGCGGGAGCTGGCCCTGGACGAGCTCCTGCCCCGCGGGGGCGAGGCCGCGGTCCTGGGTGGTGAACCGCTCGATCCAGCCGGCCCCGTCCAGGTCGGAGAGGGCGAACAGGTCGCCCTTGCGGGAGGTGAGGGCCACGTCGACGAGGGTCGTGCGGGCGCTGTCCCAGCGCAGGGTGTCGTCCTGGAGCAGGTGGCGGGCCGCCGGGAGGGAGGTCGCGACGACGACCGGTCCCTTGGCGGAGAGCGGGGTGAGGGAGTCGACGCGGGACAGCGTCTCCACCCGTACGCCCAGGTTCCAGGCGAGGGTCGCCATGCGGTCGATGACCGAACCCCAGCCGCCGCTCGGGTAGTGCGCCTCCGGGGGCAGCTTCGTGGCGCGGCGCAGTCGCTCGTGCACGAACCTGGCGGAGAGGGAGCCGGGGTCGTGGTGGAACGTCGCCACGGCGATGTAGTGAGCGGCGGCGCGTGCGCCTTCCTCGCCGACCTCGCCGGTGGCCCACGTCATGAAGTCCTCGTCGACGGGCGCCTGTTCGGCCTTGCGGCGCAGGAGCTTCAGCATGGCGAGGGGTGGGGTACGGCGGAGCCTGCCCTGGTGGCGGAGTCGGAGCCGGGTGCCTTCGATGGGCGGGAGGGGGGCGAGGGGGCCGATGAGGTCGCGCTGCTTGAGCCAGGTCCAATGCGGGCCGCCGTTGTAGAGGGCGTGCGGGCCTTCGTTCGTGCGGTACGGGCCTTCGGCGGTGCGGGCCCGGCCGCCGAGGGTGTGGTGGGACTCGTGGATGGTCACCCGGGCGCCGGTTTCCGCGGCGGTGATGGCCGCGGTGAGTCCGGCGAAGCCGCCGCCGACGATGCTGAGGGTCTTGCGGTTGCCGGTCATGGGGTGGGCTCCTGTCTCGTCGTGGTGGCGCGCGTGCGCTCCTCTCCCGGTACGACGGACGGGGCGCCCGGGATGTGACATCGGGGCGGGGCGGTGTTGTCGGTGCTGTCGGCGTTATCGGCGTCATCGGTGTTGTCAGTGGGTGGGTGCACGATGGGCGTATGGGACTGAGGGATGGGCAGCGGGACGCGGCAGGGGTGAAGAAGGCTCGGCGGCCCGAGGTGCGGTTGCCCGCGCTGCGGGGGTTCGCGGAGTCGGGGCTCGGCGGGGGTGAGCTGGAGCCCGACGGGGATTACGACGGGGTCGAGTTCCGGGACCTGGATCTGGCGGGACAGGACGGCGGGGGAGCGCTGTTCCTGGACTGTGCGCTGACGCGCTGCGGGGTGACGGAGACACGGCTCAGCCGGGCGCGGTTCGTGGACTCCGTACTGACGGAACTGCGAGGGGTCGGCACGGAACTGGCGGAGGCCTCGCTGCGGGACGTGGAGGTGGTCGACGCGCGGCTGGGGGGTGTTCAGCTGCACGGGAGTGTTTTGGAGCGGGTGGTCGTGCGGGGCGGGAAGATCGACTATCTGAACCTGCGGAAGGCGCGGTTGAAGGACGTCGTCTTCGAGGGCTGCGTGCTGGTGGAGCCGGACTTCGGGCAGGCGGCGCTGGAACGGGTGGAGTTCGTGGGCTGCGTGCTGAAGGGGGCGGATTTCAGCGGCGTGCGCATGAAGGACGTCGACCTGCGCGAGGCGGCCGAGGTGGACATCCTCCGGGGGATCGACTGCTTGGCGGGTTCGGTGATCAGCACGGCCCAACTGATGGACCTGGCACCGGCGTTCGCCGCGCAGGTCGGCGTACGGGTGGACTAGCGGCCGGCTGGGGGCGGATGCGGGGGGCGTCCCCGCCCGATGCCTACGCCCCGGGGGAGCTGGCGCCTATGCCTGGGGGAGGCGGTGCTTACGCCTGGGGGAGGCGGTGCCTACGCCCGGGGGAAGCGGGACTGGAGCGTCCAGATCGCCGGGTTGTCCGCGAGCGACTCGTGGAGGTCCGTCAGGTCTGCCAGGAGGTCCTGGAGGAAGTCCCGGGCCTCGCGGCGCAGCTCGGAGTGGGAGAACGTGAGCGGGGGTTCCTCCGCCTGCATCCAGTCCGCCTCGATGTCCACCCAACCGAAGCGGCGGGTGAACAGCATGCGGTCCGTCGACTCCGTGAAGTCGAGCTCGGCGTACTGGGGGCGCGACGCCCGGCTCCCCCGGGGGTCCTGGTCCAAGAGCTCGACGATGTCGCACAGCGCCCACGCGAAGTCGAGCACCGGAACCCATCCCCAGGCTGTGGACAGCTCCCGGTCCGCCTTCGTGTCCGCGAGATACACGTCCCCGCAGAACAGGTCGTGCCGCAGCGCGTGGACGTCCGCACGGCGGTAGTCGAACTGCGGGGGGTCGGGAAAGCGGTGGGAGAGGGCGTAGCCGATGTCGAGCACGTGGTCGATGGTGTCATGGGGCGGGAGCTGTGGATTGCCGCTCCTCGGTTGGGGCCGTGGGCCGCCGTTTCCCGGCTGGGGGGTCACCGTCGCTTCCCGGCTGGGAGTCGTGGGTCGCCGCTTCTCGGCCGGGAGCCATGGATTGCCGCTCCTCGGCTGGGAGCTGTGGGCCGTCGCTTCCCGGCTGGGAGCCGTGAATCGCCGCTTCTCGGCCGGGAGCCATGGATTGCCGCTCCTCAGCTGGGAGCTGTGGGCCGCCGCTTTCCGGCCGGGAGCCATGGATTGCCGCTCCCCGGCTGCGAGTCATGGACCGACGCTCCCCAGCCGGGAGCCATGGGCCGCCGTAATCAGGCGGGGACGTGGACCGTCGCTCCTCAGGCGGGGACGTGGATCCCGCTCCCCGGCCGGGAGCCATGGTCCGCCGCCCTCAGGGGAGCAGTCGCTGCTCCTTTGCCACCGACACCGCTCCCGCCCGCGTGTCCACGCCCAGCTTGTCGTAGATCCGGCCCAGGTGCGTTTTCACCGTGGCCTCGCTGATGAACAGCGCGCGGGCGATGTCGCGGTTGCCGAGGCCCTGGGAGAGCTGCGCGAGGATGTCGAGCTCGCGGTCGGTGAGGGTGGGCAGCGGCTTGCGCATGCGGGCCATGACGCGGGACGCCACCGGCGGCGAGAGCGTGGTGCGGCCCTGCGCCGCGGCGTGGATCGCGGCGAAGAGCTCCTCGGGGCGCTCGGCCTTCAGGAGGTAGCCCGTCGCCCCCGCCTCGATGGCACGGGTGATGTCGGCGTCCGTGTCGTACGTCGTCAGGACCAGGACGTGGGGCGTCGGGCCGGTGGCCGCCGTGATGCGGCGGGTCGCCTCCACGCCGTCCATTCCCTCGCCGAGCTGCAGGTCCATCAGGACCACGTCCGGCGTCAGCTTCGCGGCGAGCGCGATCGCCTCCTCGCCGGTGCCCGCCTCGCCGACCACCTCGATGTCCGGCGCGCTGCCCAGCAGGGCAAGCAGTCCGGCGCGTACGACGATGTGGTCGTCGCAGACCAGGAGACGTACTGGAGGGTGTGACATCAGGTGGTCCTTTGGGGGGAGAGGGGGATCGCGACCGAGAGAACCGTGCCCTCGCCCGGCGCGGACTCAATCGTCAGTGTGCCGCCGAGCTGCCGCGCGCGGGCACGGATCGCGGGCAGCCCGTGCCCCCGCCGGTCGGAGGCGGGCCGCTGCTCGGCGGGCGTGAAGCCACGGCCGTCGTCCGCGATGTCGAGCACCACCTGATCGTCCAGGTGCGTGAGCGTCAGCGCCGCGGTGGACGCGTCGGCGTGCTCCGTCACGTTGGCGAGCGCGCCCTGCGCGATGCGCAGGAGCGCGGACTGGGTGCGGTCGGGCAGCGGCGCGGGCGTTCCCTCGGCGTGGAAGCGGACCGTGAGGCCCGCGTCCTGCGCGGTGCGCTCGGCCAGCGTCCGCAGCGCCGCGTCGAGGCCGCCGCCGTCGGTGAGGTCGGCGGGCGCCAGGTCGTGCACGAAGCGGCGGGCCTCGGTGAGGCCGAGCTCGGTGATCGACTCGGCGGTACGGACATGGGCGCGGGCCTTGGCCGGGTCCGTGTCCCAGACGCGGTCGGCGGCCTGGAGCAGCATCTGCTGGCTGGACAGGCCCTGGGCGAGGGTGTCGTGGATCTCCATGGAGATGCGCTGGCGCTCGGCGAGGGTGCCTTCGCGGCGCTCGGTGGCGGCCAGCTCGCGTCGGGTGCGGATGAGGTCGGCGATCAGTTCGCGCTGGCGGGCCGCCTGGCGCTGCATGTAGGCGAAGACAGCCGTCGCGATCGCCGACACGGCGGGCGGCCCGAGGATCAGGTCCGGGTCGTAACGGCCGGCGAGCCGCAGTTGTGACGCGATGACGCAGCCGGTCAGGACGGCCACCAGGACCAGGGCCGCGCGGGGCGGCAGCGTCCGGAGCCCGGTGAAGAAGAGCGGTACCGCGCACCACCCGAAGCTCGGGGCGAGGACGACCAGGACCAGCCAGACGCCGACGACCAGGGCGAGCCAGGTGAGGCGGCGGGGAGTGGGGCGGGCGTCGGCCGCCGGTCCCGAGGAGAAGGGCGTGGGGCTCTTGCCGAGGAGGGTGCCGGTCAGGGGCGGGAGGGCGTAGAGGACGGCCAGGACCACCGAGAGCGCGATGATCCACGGGACGCGCGCGCCGCCGGGGTGGCGCAGCAGGAAGCGGGCCAGTGAGGTGGCCAGGAGCAGGTAGAACGCCGCGTGCATGACGGCCGCGAGCCAGCGGGCGTCCGGGTCCGGGCTCCGGCGCGTGTCCGGGTCCGGGCTTCGGCGGGTGTCTGGGTCCGGGCTCCGGCGGGTGACCGCATTCGGGCTCCGGCGGGTGTCCGGACCCGGGCTCCGGCGGTCGATGCCCCGCGTGCGCTGCCCCTGTTTCTCGGGGGCGCTCACGGGGCCTCCCTCGGGGGTTCCCGCGAGGATTTCCTCCGGGGCCCCCTCGGGGGTGCCACCCGCTCCCCGTCCCTCGGGGGTGCCTCCCTCTCCCTGTCCCACGGGGGTGCCTCCCTCTCGTCGCGGCGTCTCGTGGCGCCCTCGCGTAGTCGCTGAACTGGGCAAACACCCTCATTGTGACCCGGTGGGGCCACAGGAGGGTCAACCGATCGGTTGACCCTGGTGTCGGCCGAGTCGCGCGCGGCTCCCAGCCGGTACGCCGACGGGTGAGGACCGGTACCGACCGGAGGATTGGTGTCAGGGAGAACAACCTCCCCGAGCCCCGCCCCACCACCCCACCACCTCACCTGAGGAGCACCCCCATGCAGAAGCTCTCCCGCCGCACCCGTGTCCTGACCATCGCCGCGACCGCCGCCGTTCTCGGTGCCGGCACCTTCGGCGCCGTGTCCGCCAGCGCCGAGTCCCCGGCCGCCGCCCCCAAGGCCGCCGTCGCCGCCGACGCGGCGAACAAGAACCTCACGCAGTCGACGCACCTGAACGTCGCGGCCGCGACCAAGGCCGCCCAGGCCACCCTCGACGCCGCGAAGAAGGAGAACCAGCGCGTCTCCGTCGCCGTCGTCGACCGCAACGGCAACACCATCGTCGAGCTGCGCGGCGACGGTGCGGGCCCGCAGTCCCCCGAGTCCGCCGTGAAGAAGGCGTACACCGCCGTCTCCTGGAACGCGCCCACCTCCGAGCTGACCAAGCGCCTGGAGCAGGCCCCGAACCTGAAGGACATCCCCGGCACCCTGTTCCTCGCGGGCGGCGCCCCGGTGACCGCCAAGGACGCGCCCATCGCGGGCATCGGTGTCGCGGGCGCCCCGAGCGGCGACCTGGACGAGAAGTTCGCGAAGGCGGGCGTCGCGGCGCTCGGTCGCTGAAGCCGCTGAAGCCGCTGAAGCCGCTGAGTCACCGAGCTGCCGAGCCACCGAACTGCCGAAGCCGCCGGATCCCATGATGCTGAGGCTGTTCCCGGTCCGTACGACGCCGAGGAGGACGAACATGACAAGGACCGCGCAGGACCAGCGGTTGCTCGATGCCGCACGGGCCGGGGACGCCGACGAAGTGGGAGCAGCCCTCGACGCGGGAGCCCGCGTCGAGGCCCGTGACGCCGAGCTGCGCACCCCGCTGCTGCTCGCCGTCATCGGCGACCGCGTCGAGGCCGCACGGGTCCTGGTGACCGCCGGTGCCGACGTCGACGCCCAGGATCACCGAGCCGACAGCCCCTGGCTGGCCACCGGCGTGACCGGCAGCGTCGCCATGCTGCACGCCCTGCTCCCGGCGGGGCCCGACCTGAAGCTCCGCAACCGGTTCGGCGGGATCTCCGTGATCCCGGCGGCGGAACGCGGCCACGTCGCGTACGTACGGGAAGTCCTGCGCGTCACCGACATCGACGTGGACCATGTCAACGACCTGGGCTGGACGGCCCTCCTGGAGGCCGTGATCCTCGGCGAGGGCGGCCGCGCGCACCAGGAGATCGTGGAGCTGCTGCTCGCCGCGGGCGCGACGCCGGGCCTCGCCGACCGGGACGGCGTCACCCCTCTCGGGCACGCGGAGCGCCGCGGTTTCGCCGAGATCGCCGCGCTGCTGAGGGGTGCCGCGTGAAGGCGCGGGCCTTCGCCACCGGTGCGTCGGCCGTCCTGGCGGCCGCGGTCCTCGCGGGCTGCGGAGCCGCCGGGGACAGCCGGGCGGCCTCCGGCGCCGAGCCCACCCGCGCGCCCGCCACGGCCACGCTGCCCGCTCAGCAGCGCACCCCCGACGGCACGCTCCTGGTGGCCGACTTCGGCTCGGACACCGTCACGTTCGTCGACCCCGAGCGCGGGCCCGTCAAGTCCGTGGAGGTCGGCACCGCGCCCTACGGGATCGCCGTGGGCAAGGACGGCCGTGCCTGGGTCGCCACCGCGGACGCCGTGGCCGTCGTCGACACCGACACCCGCGAGCGCGTCGACCGCATCCCGTACGAGACCGACAGCGGCCCCACGACGACCGGCGAGTACCGCGGCGGTGGCATGGGCATCGCCCTCTCCCCGGACGGCGAGCACGCCTACGTGGGCGTCAACGTCCCGGACGGGAAGGGGACCCTGGAAGTCATCGACACCAAGAAGCGCGAGGTCACCGACACCGTTCCGGTGGGCAGGCGCCCCTTCGACGTCGATGTGTCGAAGGACGGCCGCGAGGTCTACGCGACCAACCACGACTCCTTCGACGTGACGGTCGTACGCGCGGACTCCCTCAAGCCCCGCCGCATCGAAGTCGCCCCCTACGGAACGGAAGGCGGCCTCGGCTCCTGGCTGAAGCCGCACTACACCGCCGTACGCCCGTCGGACGGCAAGCTCCTGCTGCCCTTCGAGGGCGAGAAGCTCGTCGTGCTCGACCCGCGCACCGGCGAGTCCGACATCGAGAAGATGACGGCCAACACCCATCAGCACGGCGCGCGGATCACGCCGGACGGCACGCTCTTCGCGGTCGGCACGGGACCCATCGACCCCTCGTCGGACGAGGGGCCCTCGCTGACCATGCGTACGAAGGACGGCGAGGAGAGGGTCTTCCCGCTGGACGGCCCGCACGAGGACGTCGCGGTCTCCGAGGACGGCAGTACCGCCTACGTCACCGGCGGCTTCACCCGCGAAGGCTTCTGGAACGGCATCACCGTCATCGACCTGAAGACCGGCGACACCCACCGACTCCCGGCAGGGGAGCGCCCGTTGGGCATCGCCGTCCTGTAGGCCCCGCGCTCGTCCGATCAGCGAGTCAAGGGGTCCGGAGCGCCGTGGCGGTGCGGGCCGCCTGGGCGGTGACGCCGGGGATGCTCGACGTGATGAACGAGCCGCCCCCGGTCAGGTCTCCGACCACATGCACGCGCGGGTCGGCGGGGATCAGCCCGCCCGACGGGTGGAACGTGGCCAGGCCGCCGCCCACCAGGGAACGGACCAGGTGCCCGGCGGCGGCCGGGATCGCTTGCGGCGTCGGATTCACGGCGTTGACGACGAACCGCGCGGTGCGCTCGCCACCGTCATCCCTGATCCGGAACCGTGCGCCTTCGCCGCCCTGATGGTTCAGCGGCTCGATCGCCCGGAGCCCCCGCGCCACGGTCAGTTGGCCCGAGTCCAGGAGCCGCGCGAGGACCACCGCGTTCCCCGGGATCATGGGCGAGGCCACGCCGGTGGCGGTGCGCAGGTGGCGCCGCAGCCGGGCCCGGTCGGACTCGGGCAGCAGCCGCCACGCGTACGGGCCGACGGTGTGCGCCGTCTGCTGGACCACCCGGCGGCCGATCCGGGGGTCGTCGACGGCGGCGATCTGCCGCCGCAGACGCGGGCCCGGTTCCTCGGCCCCGGCGCCGAGAAGATCGGCCATGAGCTCCTCGAAGTCCTCCCCGGCGTCCGCGAGTTCCGCGCGCAGCAGCGCGACGAGGCCGTCCAGCGTGACGCTGCCCTGTGTCCTGTGCAGTTCCGCCACGCGTTCGCCGGTCACGTGCCGGGGGCGCAGGTCGCCCGGGCGCTGCCAGACGTTCGGCAGCGTTCCGCCGCGCGAGAGCAGCGTGATCGGGCCCGCGTGCCCGCGCGCGGCGAGCGACACGACGACGTCCACGGCGGTCAGGCCGCTGCCGATGACCGCCACGCCGCTCCCGGCCGGGACCTGGCCGAGCGTGTCGGCCAGGGGGTAGGGGTCGGCCGCGAAGCCCGGGTGACCGGCGAGGCCGTACAGGTCAGGGGGTGTTCCTCCGCCCACGCACAGCGCCACGTGGGTCGCCTCGTGCTCGTGCGCGTGGGCCGTCTCTTGCTCGTGCGCGCGGTGCGTACCGATTTCATGCGCGTGGTGCGTACCGACCTCGTGCGCGTGGTGCGTGCGGATGAGGAGGCGCGTTCCGGAGCGGGCCACTCCGGTCACCCGGGCGGCCACGACCCGTACGCGCCAGCCCTGCTCGCTCAGGGCCGCCATGGCCTTCTCGGCCGTGTGCTCCAGATACTCGCCGTAGAGCCTGCGCGGGACCAGCGGCCGGCCGAGGAGTTCGTCGACGTGTGCGGCGCCGCGTCGTCCCAGCCAGGCCGCGTAGTGGCCGAAGTCGCCGTCGCGGACGGACATGATGGCGGGCGGCGCGTTCACGAGCACCGAGTCCAGGTCCGGTCCGTACGGCCGCCCCCGCCACAGCCGCGGTGAAGGCTCGAAGACCGTGAGGGTGCCCCTCCCGCCCTCCGACCCGGCCAGCGCGTCCAGCAGGCCGACCGCTGCCGCGCCCCCTCCGACGATCGCGATGTCCCGGTCCCTTCCCCTGTTCGTGTCCATGCCCGTGTGCTCCCTCTCCGGTGGGTCGTGTGCCATCGGCTCGACCTTCGCCGAGGCCGCCGGGGAGCCCCATCCCACGCGCGGGGGTGATCGGCCCGGGACAACCCCCTCATCTGCGGGGTTGGTGCCGCGAAGTGGACAGGGCAGGCTGGTCGGTGGAGGGGACGCACATGACCGATGAACGCCGGGTGGTGCTTTCGGCCACCGAACAGGCCCTGGACGCGGGCGAGTTGTTCAGCCGCGCCTCGGCCGTGCTGCGACGCCTCGTGCCGTTCCACTCCGCCGTGTGGACGGCCGCCGACCCGGAGACCGGACTGATCACGGCGCCGATGCTGACGGAGAACGTCGGCTCGGGCGAGGGCTGTTACGCCTACTGGGAGAGCGAGCTCCTGGAAGAGAACATCGTCCCGTTCCGCGAGCTGGCCCGCGCGAACGTACCGGCAGCCGGACTGCGCGCCGCCACCGGCGGCCTGCCCGCCCGCAGCGCCCGCTTCCGGCGCCTCCTGTCCGGCCAGGGCGTGCACGACGAACTGCGTGCCGTCCTGCGGATCGGCGGCAGGCCATGGGGCCTGATGAGCCTGTTCCGCACCACCGACGCGTTCCGCCCGGACGAGATCGCGCTGCTCGCCGACCTGTCCCGCCCGCTCGCCGCGTCCTTGCGGGGATTCACCCGGCCGCCCGAGGCCGCGTCCCGCACGGACGCGCCCGCGCCGGGCCTGATCCTCTTCGACGCGTCAGGCGACGCCCTGTCCGCCAACGACGAGGCGCGGCAGCACATCGCCCTGCTGCCGAAGGGCCCTTCGTTCCCGTCGGCGCTGGGGCTGAGGCTGCCCATCTGGGTGGTCGGTACGGCCTTCCAGGCGCGGGCCGTCGCCGAAGGACGCGCCCATCACGGCAACGCCCGCGTGCGCATCCGGACCACTGAAGGCCGCTGGCTGGTCTGCCACGCGTCCTGCCTCACGGGACCCGGCGGCAGGCCGGGCCCCGTGGCCCTCGTCATCGAGCCCGCGGCACCCGCCGACCTGGCGGTCCTGATCGCGGAGGCGTACGGCCTGACCTCGCGGGAGCTGCAGATCACGCAGCTCATCGCGCGGGGGATGGCCACCGCGGAGATCGCCGCGACGCTGTTCATCTCGCCGCACACGGTCCGCGACCACCTCAAGGCCGTCTTCACCAAGGTCCGTGTCTCCAGCCGCGGCGAGCTGGTGGCCCGGCTGTTCGCCGAGCACTACTGGCCCGCCCTGCCGGAACGCGCCCCCCGGTGAAGCCCGTGCGGCTCCGCCGAACATATGCCGCATAAGATCGCATCCGTGCACCCACGATCCACGGCGCTCCGCGGCACATCCGCCGCCGCCCTCACTGCTCTCGTCCTCACCGCATGCAGCGGCTCCGGAGTGCACGGCACGCCCGGGGCCGACGGCGTGCGTGACCCGTACTTCCCCAGGTTGGGCAATGGCGGCTACGACGTCGCGCACTACGACCTGACCCTCGGCTACGACCCCGACGCGCGGCACCTCACCGGCACCGCGGAGGTCACGGCGCGCGCGACGCAGGATCTCAGCGCCTTCAACCTGGACCTCAAGGGCCTTGAGGTGAAGGGCGTGACCGTCGAGGGGAAGGACGCCTCCTTCCACCGCGACGGGCAGGAGCTGACGATCCGTCCCCCGGACGACCTCGACGAGGGCGAGACGTTCCGTACGGTCGTCCGCTACTCCGGCACCCCGGAGACCATCACCGACCCGGACGACTCCGAGGAGGGCTGGCTGCGGACGGAGGAGGGCGCCATCGCGCTGGGCGAGCCGACCGGCTCCATGGCGTGGTTCCCGTCCGACAACCACCCGTCGGACAAGGCCTCGTACGACATACGCGTCACCGTCCCCAAGGGCCTGAAGGCCATCTCCAACGGCGAGTTGACCCGCGAGTCGACCAGGAACGGCCGCACCACCTTCGCCTGGCACAGCGCCGAGCCGATGGCGAGCTACCTCGCGACGGTGGCGATCGGACCGTACGAGGTGAAGAAGTCGACGACGGAGTCCGGCATACCGGTGCTCACGGCGGTGGAACCCTCCGAGGCCAAGGCCAGTGCCAAGGCGCTCGCCCGGATCCCCGAGATCATGGAGTGGCAGGAGCTGAACTTCGGCCCCTACCCCTTCTCGTCGACCGGCGCGATCGTCGCCCGCGAGGGGGACGCGGGTTACGCCCTGGAGACCCAGACCCGCCCCACCTACCCGGGCGCCCCCGACACCGGTCTCATCGTCCACGAGCTGGCCCACCAGTGGTTCGGGAACTCCGTCACGCCCAAGTCCTGGCGGGACATGTGGCTCAACGAAGGCTTCGCGACGTACGCCGAGTGGCTCTGGCAGGAGGACAACGACGGCGACAGCGCGCAGGAGATCTTCGACCAGATCTACGCGGGCGACTACTACGAGAGCAAAGAGGACAACGACGCCATCTGGGCCTTCCCGCCCGCGAAGCCGCCGTCCGCCGCGACGATCTCGGACAGCCCGGTCTACGAGCGGGGCGGCATGGTCATCCACAAGATCCGCGAGGCGGTGGGCGACGACACCTTCTACGACATCGTGCAGGGCTGGACGAAGACCCACCGGCACGGCAACGCGGACACCGAGGACTTCACGCGGTACGTGGAGAAGCACGCGGGCAGCGAGCGGGCGCGCGAGAAGGTCCGGGCGATCTGGGGGCCGTGGCTGTACGGGGACGGGAAGCCGGAGCGCCCGTGAGCGTCACGGCAGCGGCTTGCGGAGTACGGCGCAGGGGCGGTCCGCGTCGAGGTCGCGCCGGTGGTCGATGACCTCGTACCCGAGGGTGTTCCAGAAGGCGAGCGCCGCCTCGTTCCCCTCCAGGACGGCGATCCGTACCCCGTCGCGGCCGTTCCCCCGGAACCGCTCCTCGATCTTGCTCACGAAGTCCCGCCCGTACCCCTTGCGTTGCTGCCCGGCGTCCATCATGAGCAGGCCGATCCACGGGTCGGTGTCGGCGGGGTCGGGATGGCGGTCCAGGGTGATGCCGATCCCGACGACCCGTCCCTCGGACCGCGCGACGAGCACCTCGGCCCCCGGCACGGCCAGCTCGTCGGCGAGCGCCGTGGCGACCTGTTCGGGGCGGATGTCGTGGGGGTCGGGGAAGTCCCCCGAGAGGGCGTGGAAGGCGTGGTTCGACGCGTACAGGGCGGTGAGCTCGGTGAGCAGCTCGCCGGGGAGCGCGCCGTCCCCCGCGGGCGTGAGCGGTTCGAGGATCATGCGGCGCAGGTTAGCTCCCGGTCTTGGCGGGCGGCGGTCAACCACGAGGGCCCCCGGCGGATATCTCCGCCGGGGGCCCTCGTGAACTCGCCTAGAGACCTCAGACGTTGACGCCGAAGTCCTGCGCGATGCCGACGAGGCCGGACGCGTAGCCCTGGCCGACCGCGCGGAACTTCCACTCCGCGCCGCTGCGGTACAGCTCGCCGAAGACCATGGCGGTCTCGGTGGCGGCGTCCTCGCTCAGGTCATAGCGGGCGATCTCCGTGCCGCCGGCCTGGTTGATGATGCGGATGAAGGCATTCCGCACCTGGCCGAAGTTCTGCGAGCGGTTCTCCGCGTCGTAGATCGAGACCGGGAAGACGATCTTGTCGATGTCGGCCGGGAGGCCCGCCAGGTTGACCTTGATCTGCTCGTCGTCGCCCTCGCCCTCACCCGTGACGTTGTCACCGGTGTGCTCGATGGTCTGGTCCGGCGTCACCTTGTTGTTGAAGAAGACGAAGTGCTGGTCCGAGAAGACCTTGCCCTGCGGGTTCACCGCGATGGCCGAGGCGTCCAGGTCGAAGTCGGTGCCAGTGGTGGTACGGACGTCCCAGCCGAGGCCCACGGTGACGGCGGTCAGGCCCGGAGCCTCCTTGGTGAGCGAGACGTTGCCACCCTTGGACAGGCTTACTGCCATTGTTGGGAGTCCCTTCCCTCGTTGCGTACGAACGGGCTTCGTACTGGGGACGAAGCTACCGTCACCTCTATGAACGTCGACCGGGGTCCCAGAGGTTCCAGGTCCTTTTACTTTCTTTACTCGTCTCCTGAGTCTCACCCGTCGCAAGCGGGGCGCGCCGTAAATACGGGTGACGTGGACCGGACAGACGCGGGACCATAGGACCCATGTCCGGTCCCTATGTCATCCGCGGCTCCGTCTCCCTGCCCGAGGCCGAGCTCATGTGGCGTTTCTCCAGGTCGTCCGGGCCGGGCGGTCAGCACGTCAACACCAGCGATTCGCAGGTGGAGCTGAGGTTCGACCTGGCCAACACCGAATCGCTGCCCCCGGTGTGGAAGGAGCGCGCCCTTGAGCGGCTCGCCACCCGGCTCGTCGGCGGAGTCGTCAGCGTGCGGGCCTCCGAGCACCGTTCCCAGTGGCGCAACCGCGAGATGGCGGCCACCCGCCTCGCCTCGCTGCTCGCGGAGGCCACCGCGCCGCCACCACGGCCCCGCCGCGCCACGAAGATCCCCCGGGGGATCAACGAGCGGCGGCTGCGGGAGAAGAAACAGCGCAGCCAGACCAAGCGCGGCCGGTCGGGGGAGGGCTGGGGCTGAGCCCCGACCCGTGGGCCCCGACCCGTGAGCCCCTGACCCATGGCCACCGCAGCAAACGGTCGCGCCGGCAAAGGCCGTTCAACGCGCAACCATTGAGTCCGGAACCTTTCAGCCCAGCTGTCGGTACTTGCCCTTGAAATACACCAGCGGGCCCCCGTCGGCGCTCGGCAGGGCAGCCGAAAGTACCCGCCCGATGACGAGGGTGTGATCACCCGCTGTCACCGTCTGTTCGGTCCGGCACTCCAGCGTCGAGAGCGCACCGCCGATCAGCGGCGCCCCCGAGATCTCCCCCCGGGAGTAGGGAACGTCCTCGAAGAGCAGCCGGTCGCTGATCCGGCCCTTCATCGCGAACCGGCCCGCGATGTGGCGCTGGCTCTCGGAGAGCACCGAGACGCCCCACAGCGGCTGCTCGGCAAGCAGGTCGTCCATCCGGGAGCCCTCACGCAGGCTGACCAGCACGAGCGGCGGGTCGAGGGAGACGGACAGGAAGGCCGTCGCGGTCATGCCGACGTCCTCGCCGACCGGTGCCTGCGGGTCGTCCGCGTCCAGTGACTGCTCTCTGGCGGTCACCAGGACCACACCCGCTGCCAGCCGGGACATGGCGGCACGGAACTCTTCGTTGCTCACCCCCACAGGATGCCCGCCGGAGGACGGGGCACGGGGGGAGGGCGGGGCGGGGGGAGTCGCGGAAGCGCTCGCCAGGGATGTCTTCGGTACGGGAACCACGGGACCGACGCTAGCCCGGCCGCCCCCGACGCCACATCGGGCCCTGGTCCGAGACCGGGCCTAGGACCGGCGACCGAGGCGCCGGACAGGGCGTGCGGAGCCGTGTACCGGGCAAGTGGACTGGACCAACGAAGGCTTCCCATCTGTGACTTGAGTCACAGGACCCATATTTTGTTGACCCTGTGTACCGAGTGAGCTGCTCGCTGTGATTCAGTGACGGTGGCAATCAGACACTGAGAGAACTCAGGTACTGAGAGAACAGTAAGGGCGCTGCGAATCCTGGAGTTGCTGTCGAGGTCTCGGGGAGAGCGAGCAATGGAGACCGAGTCGGAGCCGTACGTCCGTCTTGCGACCCTGCGGCAGCTGCATCAGGTGGTGGCGGATCTCAACACGGCCCGGAGCCTGGCGGACACGCTGCAGACCGTCGCCGACGGCGTGGTCAACGGCCTTGGCTATGAGCTGGCGTGCGTCAATCTCGTGCGCCCGGACGGCGACCTCGTGGTCGCCGCCTTCGCGGGCAACACCGCCGCCGAGGCCCTCATCACCGGCCGGGTCGGCTCCCGCGAGGCTTGGGAGAAGCGGCTCGCCATGGGCGAGGCCTGGGGCGCCCTGAGGTTCATCTCGTACACCGAGGGCTGGGTCCTCGACGAGGACGACGTCCCGCAGTGGTACACCGACGGCCCCGAGCCCCGCTTCGAGGACGAGTGGCACCCCGCGGACCGCCTCTTCGCCCCGATGTACGCGACGGGCGCGGCCGGCGGCGAACTGCTCGGCGTGATCTCCGTGGACCGCCCCCGCAACGGCCGCAGGCCCGGCGCCTGGGGCCGCGAGGCCCTGCAGATGTACGCCTTCCAGGCCGCCATCGCGATCAGCAACGCACGCCTTCGCGCCAACATGCAGCGCGCCCTGGTCCGCCTGGAGCGCGAGCAGCAGGCGCTGCGGGCCAGCGAGGAGTCCTTCCGCCAGGCCTTCGAGTACGCGCCCTCCGGCATGGCCATCGCCGAGATGGGCGGCGACCAGCACGGGCGGATCCTGCGCACGAACGACGCGCTGTGCCGCCTGCTCGGCCGCCCCGCGTCCGCGATGCGCCGCTATTCGTTCTCCGACCTGGTCCACCCCGAGGACATCGGCACACTCCTGCGGACCTCCGCGGAGGGCGGCAGGGCCGAGCTGCGCCTTGCCCGGCGCGACGGGACGTACGTCTGGGTCTCCCTGCGCAACAGCGTGGTCGCCGACGCCGCCGACGGGCCACGTTTCCTCCTCACCCACGTCGAGGACATAGAGGAGCGCAAGCGCCGCGAGCTCCAGCTCGCGCACCGCGCCTCGCACGACTCCCTCACCGGCCTGCCCAACTCCGCCGAGCTGCGCTCGCGCCTCAGCGCCCGTCTCTGTCGCAGGCCGCACGCGGGTCAGCCCAGCGCGGTGGACTCGCTGGATGCGGCGTACGACGGCGTGTACGACGCCGACGGGCAGCACAGCTTCGACTACGGCTCGAACAACGCGCACGCCCTGCAGCAGAGCGGCGAGGGCTTCGACCACCACGTGCACACCGTCGCGCCGCCCGAGGGCCACGGGGACACGGACGACGGCACCAAGGGCCTCGCCGTGCTCTTCTGCGACCTGGACGGCTTCAAGTCGATCAACGACCGCTTCGGGCACCACACGGGTGACGCGGTTCTCATCGAGGTGGCCAGGCGGCTGACCAGCGGCGTCCGCGACGGGGACACGGTCGCGCGGCTCGGGGGTGACGAATTCGTCGTCCTCGCCGACGGGCTCGGCCGTGCCGACGCCCAGGACCTCGCGGTGCGGCTGCGGAACGCGATCATCCCGCCGATCCGGGTGGACGGCAGGGCGGTCCGGGTCGGTGCGAGTTTCGGCATCGGGTGGGCGCACTGCGGGATGTCGGCGGACGAGGTGTTGCACTCCGCTGACCAGCGGATGTACGTGGAGAAGCGATCACGTGCCAAGCAGCACAGGCGTGCCGGGTGAGGCAAACGCCACCCCGTGATATCACCCGGAGCGGGTAGGCTCCCCCGGTCAGCGACATGAGGGAGTGACCAGGGAATGACGCCCGGCAACAACGGCGAGCACACGCCGAACCCGCCGGAGGGCGACGACGATCCGTTCGGCTATCTGTACGAAGACGGACAGGCGGCCGGCGCCACCCCGCCCAGCGGCGGGGGCGGCTACGGGTACCCCGGTCCGCGATCCTCGTACAACCACGTGCGCGCGGTCGGGGACCGTCGGCCCAACGCCTACGGCACGCAGGCCGCACCCACGTACGGCCAGCAGGTGCCGCCGCAGCAGCAGGCGTACGGCCAGCCGAACGCGCACTACGCCGCTCCGGAGACGCAGCCCGGCGGGGCCCCCACCGCGCAGCAGTACACGCCGGCCTCCCGGGGCTCCGGCGGTCGTGGCGGCGGCCCGAACACGAAGGGCCTCCTGATCGCCGCGATCGCGGTCGTCGCGGTCGTCGCCATCGGGATCGGCGCCGCGATGCTGTTCGGCGGCGGCGACGACGAGGGCGGCAAGAAGGAAGCGGGTGGCGGCTCCACCCAGGCGGAGACGGTCAAGCCCAGCGAGAAGCCGACGAAGAAGCCCGATGAGCCGGTCGAACTGCCGAAGACCGACGCGAAGGCGCTGAAGCTGGAGGGCGGCACGACCACCGCCTCCGACGTCGAGGGCGCGGAGTCCGACGGTGGTGTCTACGTGTCCGGCTTCGACAAGGTCGGGGCCCAGGTGACGTGGACCGTCAACGGCATCCCCAAGGCCGGCTCGTACAGCCTCCGCGTGAACTACGGCGTGCCCGGCAAGGACTCCAACGCCACGATCCTCGTCAACGGCAAGAAGCAGACCCGGCCCCTGAACATGAAGAACTTCGCCGGTGCGGAGGAAGGGGACTGGGAGAAGGGCTGGACCAACACCTGGGCGGTGGTCCAGCTCACCAAGGGCACCAACTCGATCACGCTCACCTGCGCCCAGAGCGACCTGTGCGGGACGTCCGGGGCGAACATCGACAAGATGTGGCTCGTGGAGGGCAGCAACGGCTGACCTCTCCGCGCCCGCCCAGGGCTCCTGGGGCTACTTCAGCAGCCCCAGGAACCCCGCCACCGTCCCGGCCATCGCCTCGCGAGCCGGGGCGAGGTATTTCCGGGGGTCGACGCCCTTGTCGTGGGCGGCGAGGTACGCGCGCACCTCGCCCGTGAACGCCGTGTTGAGGGCCGTGCCGACATTGATCTTCACCATGCCGGACGCCACCGCCTGCCGGATCTCGTGGTCCGGTACGCCACTTGAGCCGTGCAGCACGAGGGGCACGGGCACGGCCGCCGCGAGGGAACCGATCAACTCGTGGTCCAGGGCCGCCGTGCGCTCCGTCATCGCGTGGGAGGAGCCCACCGCCACCGCGAGCGCGTCGACTCCCGTGGCGGCCACGTAGGCCGCCGCTTCCGCGGGGTCCGTGCGTACGCCGGGCGCGTGCGCGTCCAGCGGGGCCTCGCCCTCCTTGCCGCCCACCTTGCCCAGCTCGGCCTCGATCCAGATGCCCCGCTCGTGGCCCCAACGCACGGCGTCCGCCGTCGCCTTGACGTTCTCCCCGTACGCCATCTTCGACGCGTCGAACATCACCGAGCTGAAGCCCTCGGGGTGCGCCGCCCGCAGGAGCTCCGGGTCCATGACGTGGTCCAGGTGCAGGGAGAGCGGGGCCGACGAGGTGCGGGCCACCGCCGCTGCCGCCGCGGCTATGGCGGACAGACTGCCGCCGTGGAACCGCACGGCGTTCTCGGAGATCTGGAGGATCGCGGGGGAGCCCGCCCGCTCGGCGCCCGCGGCGATCGCCTCCGCGTGCTCCAGCGTGATCACGTTGAACGCGGCGACTCCGCGCCCCGTGGCGCGCGCGTCGGAAACCAGGTCGCCGGTGGATACGAGTGGCACGATGAATGTCCCCAATTCCTGGGCCGGCACGGCCCGTTGTGCGTCGCCCACGCGGTGACGCGTGATCTCACGCCGCGGTGGCCTCCCCGGTCACCGCGACCCGCGCGAGCAGGTCTTCGTACGTCGAGGGCACGAACTCGCCCGCCACCGGGGACGCGACGGTCGCCGCGGACAGGGCCACGGCCCGTGCGAGGCGCCGCGGCCACGGGAGTTCCTCCACCAGGGCGGAGAGCAGGCCCGCGACCGCCGAGTCACCGGCGCCGGTCGGGTTGCCGTGCACGCGGGTGGGCGGGGCCGCCTGCCAGGTGCCCTCCGGTGTGACGGCGCGCAGGCCCTCGGCGCCCAGGGACGCCACCACGGCGTGCGCGCCCCTGCGGCGGGCGTCACGGGTCGCCTGGGCGGGTTCGTGGGAGCCGGTCAGCTCGGCCAGTTCGTCGGCGTTCGGCTTGACGATGTCGGGGCGGGCGGCGACACCGCGGCGCAGCGCCTCCCCGCTGGTGTCCAGGAGCACGGGGACCCTGGCGGCGCGCGCGGCCCGTACGAGCGTCGCGTACGCGCCGACCGGGACGCCCGGCGGCAGGCTCCCGCAGAGCGCGACCGCGGCGACGCCCCGGCACAGCAGTTCCTCGTACGACTCCTGGAACGCGGTCCATTCGGCGGGCGAGACCGCCGGTCCCGGTTCGTTCAGCTGTGTGGTGTCGCCGGTCGCCGCGTCGACGACGGCGAGCGTGCGGCGGGTGGCGCCGGCGACGGGCACGAGGGCGTCCGTGACGCGGGGATCGCGCGTCAGGCGCTCGTGCAGGACGCGGCCCGTGTCGCCGCCCGCGAAGCCGGTCACCGTCACGTCGTGGCCGAGGGCGGCCAGGACGCGGGCGACGTTCAGGCCCTTGCCGCCGGGCCGTTCGATGACCTCGGTGACGCGGTGCGAGGCGTGCGGGACGAGGGCGGGGACGCGGTAGGTGATGTCCAGGGCGGCGTTCAGCGTCACTGTGAGGATCACTCGTCACTCACCCCCGAGTTCGCTTCCGGACGCGCTTGCCGCCCGTCTCCTGCCGGGGCTGATCATGCCAAAGAGAAGGCGGTTGGCCCAGGGGTCCGGGCCAACCGCCTTCTCTTCGTTGCCTCTTCAACGGGTGGTGAAATCATCCCAGTTGCGCCTAATGGGGCGCAACCACCCACTCGCCCTTGCGCATGACGCCCTTCAGGTCGAACTCCGCGTCCAGAACCACCAGGTCGGCGTCCTTGCCGGGTTCGAGCGAGCCGATCTCGTCGTACATCCCGAGGAGCCTGGCCGGGTTGGCGGAGATGGCCCGCACGACGTCCTCGACCGGCAGTCCGTCCACGGTCACCGAGCGCTTGAACGCACGGTCCAGGGTCAGGGTCGAGCCCGCGATCGAACCGCCCTCGACGAGGCGCGCGACGCTGTCCTTCACCTCGACCTCCAGCGGACCGAGCATGTACCGGCCGTCCCCGAAGCCCGCCGCGTCCATGGCGTCCGTGATGAGCGCGGTGCGGGCGGCGCCCGCGTGGTGGAAGGCCAGCTCGAACGCGGCGGCGTGCAGATGCGTGCCGTCGTTGATCAGCTCGACCGTGATCCGCTCGTCCTCCAGGAGCGCGGCGATCGGGCCGGGCTCGCGGTGCCCGATGCCCGGCATCGCGTTGTAGAGGTGCGTGGCGACGGTGGCGCCCGCGTCGATGGCCTGCACCGTCTGCTCGTACGAGGCGTCCGTGTGCCCGATGGCAGCGATCACACCGTGCTCGGCCAGGAGGCGTACGGAGTCGATGCCGCCCGGCAGCTCGGTGGCCAGCGTCAGCATCTTCGCCCGGCCGCGGGCCGCGTCGATGAGCTTGCGGACCTCGGCGGGGTCCGGGTCGCGCAGGAGCACCTCGCTGTGCGCGCCCTTGCGGCACGGTGAGATGAAGGGGCCCTCGAAGTGGATGCCCGCGATGTCGCCCTGCTCGGCCAGCTCGCTGAGCATCCCCGCCCGCTGGGCGAGGAAGTCCATCTCGCCGGTGACGGTGGAGGCGACGAGCGTGGTCGTGCCGTGCAGGCGGTGCGTGTGGACGCCCTTGAGCACCTCCTCGACCGTGCCGGAGGTGAAGGAGGCGCCGCCGCCGCCGTGGTTGTGGATGTCGACGAAGCCGGGGACCACCCAGTGGCCGGGCGGGAGGTCGATGGTTTCGGCGTGCGCGGGAGCGCTCCCGGAGATGCGCTGACCGTCGACGATCACACGGCCGCCGGTGACCGTCCCGGTGGGCAGGACCACCTGAGCACCGGCGAGAACTTTGCTAGCGGCCATCAGGCGGTTACCTCCGTGGATGGGGCGGGGTCGGGAGCGGGGTCGGTTCCTTCGAGCAGATCCCAGGCGAGCAGGCCCGCGCCCAGGCACCCGGCGGTGTCCCCCAGGGCGGCGGGGACGATGAGGGGCTGGGTCTGGAACTGGACGATGCGTTCCGTCATGGCCGCCCGCAGGGGTGTGAACAAGGTTTCCCCGGCCTCGGCGAGACCGCCACCGATGATCAGCGTGTGCGGGTCCAGGAGGGTGAGGGCCGTGATGAGGCCGTCGGCGAGCGCGTCGACCGCGTTCTGCCAGACCTCCCGGGCGCGCGGGTCACCCGACTCCACGGCCTTCGCGCAGTCCGCGGCGTCCGCGTCCGGGTCGCCGCTCGCGCTCGCCCACGCCTCGCTCACCGCGGACGCGGAGGCGAGCCGCTCCAGGCAGCCGCGCTGGCCGCAGCCGCACAGCGGGCCGCCGGGGCGCACGATGATGTGCCCGATCTCGCCCGCCGAGCCGTGGGCGCCGGGCTCGATGCCGCCGCCGATCCCGATCGCCCCGGCGATGCCCGTGCCCAGGGGCACGAAGAGGAACCGGTCGGCGCCCTTGCCCGCGCCGATCCGCCCCTCGGCGAGGCCGCCGGTGCGGACGTCGTGGCCGAGCGCCACCGGGATGCCTTCGAGCCGCCGGCTCAGGAGGTCGCGCATCGGGACGTCGCGCCAGCCGAGGTTCGCGGCGTAGACCGCTGTGCCGCGCTCGGTGTCGACGATGCCGGGGATCGCGACGCCGGCCGCGGCGGCGGGCTCCCCGAACTCCCTGATCCCATGGGCGCGCAGATCGGCGGCGAAGTCGAGGATGGACTCGACCACGGCGTCGGGACCGCGTTCCCGGCCGGTGGCCCGCCGCGCCTCGTGGAGGAGCGCGCCGTCCGCCCCGACCAGGGCGGCCTTCATTCCGGTGCCGCCCACATCGAGGGCGATGACGTGTCTCACGGGGGACAGTGTCGCGCCTACGCCGCGAGAGGTCTAGTCCACTTCGCCCAATCGCCGGGATCCCTCGGTGGGCGGGGGCCCTGAAACCGCCGCTTCGCGGCGATGTCTCCCGCCCACCCACCCGTTCACCCCGAAGTCACCCGCTAGCCCAGAATGACGCTCCGCGTCAGGTTCCGCGGCCGGTCGGGGTCGAAGCCCCGGGACTCGGCCAGGGCCACGGCAAGCCGCTGGGCCCGTACGAGATCCGCCAGGGGATCCAGCTCCTCGCGGGCCACCAGCTCCCCGCCGACCCGGGCGACATCGCCCGCAAGTCCCTCGGGAAGCACGCCGAACATCCACGCCACCCGGCCGGGACCCGTGATGGAGATCGGCCCGTGGCGGTACTCCATCGCCGGGTACGACTCCGTCCAGGCGCCCGCGGCCTCCCGCATCTTCAGCGCGGCCTCCAGGGCGAGACCGTACGTCCAGCCCCGCCCGAGGAACGTCCACTGCTCGGCGCCGACCACGGAGGCGGGCAACGGCTCCGACACCGCGAGCTCCGCGTCGACCGCCGCGTCGGCGATCGACTTCACGCCGGGGATGTCGCCGAGCCCGGCCCGCAGGAAGGCGAGCGCGGTCGTGGCGAAGCGGGTCTGGACGACCGACTCCTCGTCCGCCCAGTCGAGGACCGCCACCGCGTCGGCCGCGTCCATGACCGGGGTCTTCGGATCGGCGGTCAGGGCCGTGGTCGGGACCACGCCCTTCAGCGCGCCGAGGAGATCGAGGACCTCCGTCGTCGTACCGGACCGGGTGATGGCCACCACCCGGTCGTACGTCCGCCCCGCCGGGAACTCCGACGAAGCGAAGGCGTCCGTCTCGCCCTGCCCGGCCGCCTCGCGCAGCGCCGCGTACGCGATGGCCATGAACCACGACGTCCCGCACCCCGTGACGGCCACCCGCTCGCCCGGCTTCGGCAGCCCGTCGAAGGTGAGAGCGGCCTCGGCCGCCCGGTGCCAGCAGGCGGGCTGAGTTGCTATCTCTGCTGCGGTACGCGACATGCGTCGAGACTCCTTGCCGGTGGGCTGTCAGTGGTACGCCGTTGCACAAGCGATACTGAGGTGGTGTAGACCTCGTGTCCATACGCGAGGGAAAATCGCAGTTCACGTAGATCATCGAGGGTGGGAACAGCTGTGCAGCGGCGCGCGACAGGACTGACCGCGGCGATAGCCGTACTGGGCATGGCGGCGGTGCTCGCCGGCTGTGGCGGTCCGGGCGACTCCGGCGACGTCACCCTCAAGCTGGTGGCCGCCGACTACGGCGACTCCAAGGCCAACAGCTCCCAGAAGTACTGGGACAGGATCGCCGAGAAGTTCGAGGCCGAGAACCCCGGCATCAAGGTCGACGTCAGCGTCTACTCCTGGACCGACGTGGACCGCAAGGTCAAGGACATGGTCAAGGCCGGCGACGCCCCCGACATGGCCCAGATCGGCGCGTACGCCGACTACGCCGCGGCGGACAAGCTGTACCGCACCGAGGACCTGGTCTCCATCTCCACCCAGGCCGACTTCATGGCCCCCCTCTCCGAGGCGGGCGAGGTCAAGCGCGTCCAGTACGGCATGCCGTTCGCCTCCTCCACGCGTCTGCTCTTCTACAACGAGAAGATCTTCAAGGACGCCGGCCTCACCCCGCCGCAGAGCTGGCGCGAGCTGGCGGCCGACGCCAAGACGCTCAAGGCGCGCGGCGTGAAGATCCCCTACGCCCTGCCGCTCGGCAAGGAAGAGGCGCAGGCCGAGACGATGCAGTGGCTGCTCAGCGGGGGCGGCGGCTACACCGACAACGTCGGCACGTACGACATCGACTCCACGCAGAACGTGAAGACCTTCACCTGGTTGAAGGACGAGCTGGTCGGCAAGGGCCTGACGGGCCCCACGCCGCCCGCCAAGCTCGACCGCGCCGAGGCCTTCGCCGCCTTCACGCGCGGCGACGTGGGCATGCTCAACGGCCACCCCACGCTGATGCAGATGGCCGCGAAGAAGGGCGTGAAGTACGGCATGGTGCCGATGCCCGGGGTGAACGGCCACACCCAGGCCACGATGGGCGTCGCCGACTGGATGATGGCCTTCAAGCAGCGCGGCAACGGCGAGGAGATCGGCAAGTTCCTCGACTTCGCCTACAGCACGAAGAACGTCCTGGACTTCTCGCGCGAGTACGACCTGCTGCCGGTCACGAACTCCGCCGCCGAGGAGATGACGGGCAACAAGAACGACAAGGCGCTCGCCGAGTTCCTCGACGAGCTGCCCACCTCGCAGCTGTACCCCGTGGGCAAGACGTCCTGGGCGCAGGTGTCCGTCCAGGTCAAGAAGTACATCGGCAAGGCAGTCGACACGAACGGCAATCCGGCGTCGATCCTCAGCCAGATCCAGTCCAAGGCGGCGACCGAGGAGAACTCGGAATAGCGTGACCGGCATGACCGATGGCACGGACGGCGACGCGAGGGACGGCGACGTGAAGGGCGGCGACGCGTTCCCCGACACCGGCCTCTCCGAGCGGGACCGCGCGATCCTCGCCCTGGAGCGCCGGGACTGGGTGACCGGACCCGGCGCCAAGGAGCGGGCCGTGCGCGAGCAGCTCGGCCTGGTGCCGGTCCGCTACTACCAGCTCCTGAACGCCCTGCTCGACGATCCCCGCGCCCTCGCGCACGATCCGGTCACCGTCAACCGGCTTCGGCGGGTCAGGGAGTCCCGGCGCGGGGAGCGTTGAGCGTAGGGTCGGGCCCATGGGTGACCTTGAGTACTCTCCCGAGCTGCCCGAGCCCGTGACCTCCGCCGGGCGCGAGGGTCTCGCCGCGCTGCTCGCGCGCCCCGGGAAAACCGTGATCGCGCTCGACTTCGACGGCACGCTCGCTCCGATCGTGGCCGACCCCGAGCAGGCCCGCGCCCACCCCGGCGCCGTCCCCGCCCTCGCCGCGCTCGCGCCGAAGGTGTGTTCCGTCGCGGTCGTCACCGGGCGTCCGGCGGGTGTGGCGGTGCGGTACGGGGGCCTCGCGGGCGTGCCCGGCCTCGAACACCTCGTCGTGCTCGGGCACTACGGCGCCGAGCGCTGGGACGCCGTCTCGTCCACCGTGCACGCGGCGGAGCCGCACCCCGGCGTGGCGGCCGTGCGCGCCGAACTGCCCGGTTTCCTGGACACGATGGGCGCGTGGCGCGGGACGTGGATAGAGGAGAAGGGCCGGGCGGTCGCCGTCCACACCCGGCGTGCGGCCGATCCGCAGGCCGCCTTCGAGGCGCTGCGGGACCCGCTGGCCGAGCTGGCGTCCCGCCACGGCCTCATCGTCGAACCGGGGCGCCTCGTCCTGGAGTTGCGGCCCCCCGGCATGGACAAGGGAGTGGCCCTCGCGGACTACGTACGGGAGGTGGGTGCTGAGACCGTGCTGTACGCGGGCGACGACCTGGGCGACCTGCCCGCCTTCGCGGCGGTGGAGAAGCTGCGTTCCGATCAGGTGCGGGGGCTGCTGGTGTGCAGCGGCAGCGCGGAGGTCGCCGAGCTCGCCGACCGCGCGGACCTCGTGGTGGACGGGCCCAAGGGGGTCGTGGCCCTGCTGGCAGCAATTGCCGCCCGGCTTCCCTGACCGCAAGGGACTTGTCCCCGACCCCGCCCCTTCCCGAAAACCGTGCCTGCGCCCCGGACCTGCCTGGGGCTCCGCCCCAGACCCTGACAAGACGGCCTCAAACGCCGGCCGGGCTGAAATAGCCTAGGCAGTACAGGGCCCTCGCGCCGAGCGAGTTTTCGGGAAGGGGCGGGGTCGGGGACAGAAAAACTAGCCCGCCAGCGCCCGCAGCTGGTCCAGGAACCACTGGGCAGGAGGCAGAGCGGTGGCCGCCGCGGCGAGGCGCTTGGTGCGTTCCGCTCGTTCCTCCAGGGGCATGGTCAGTGCCGTGTGCAAGGCCGCGGCGGTCCCCGTCACGTCGTACGGGTTGACCACCACCGCGTCCTCGCCCAACTCCTCGAACGCCCCCGCCTCCCGGGAGAGAACAAGAGCGCACCCCTCGTCCGAGACGACGGGAACCTCCTTGGCCACCAGGTTCATCCCGTCCCGGATCGGGTTCACCAGGGCCACGTCCGCCAGGCGGTACGCCGCCAGCGAGCGGGCGAAATCGTCCTTCACGTGCAGGACGACCGGTGTCCAACCCTCCACCCCGTACTCGGAGTTGATCTCGTCCGCGAGTGCCTGCACGGATGCGGTGTAGTCGCGGTACACCGCGAGATCCTGCCGCGACGGGTAGGCGAACGCGACATGCACGACTCGCTCCCGCCACTCGGGCCGCGAGGCGAGCAGTTCCCGGTACGCCCGCAACCCCCGCACGATGTTCTTCGACAGCTCCGTCCGGTCCACCCGGACGATCACCTTCCGGTCGCCGGAGCCCCCGATCTGCTCCCGCAGCGCGACAAGACGCTCCTCCACGTCCGCCCGCCGCGACCGCTCCCGCAGGAAGTCCGCGTCGGCCCCGAGCCCGTGCACCCCGATCCGCGTCCCCGACGTACCACCGAGGACGGCGACGCAGCACTCCGTGAACGCGTCCGCCCACCGGCCCGTGAGGAACGCCGCGCGGTCGGCGCCCAGGACGCCGCGAAGGAGCTGCTCCGCGATGTCGTCCGGCAGCATCCGGAAGTAGTCCACCGGCGCCCACGGCGTGTGCGAGAAGTGGCCGATGCGCAGGTCGGGGCGCAGCTCCCGCAGCATCCCCGGCACCAGCGCCAGGTGGTAGTCCTGGACGAGGACCGCGGCGTCCGCGCCCGCACTCTGCGCGAGCGCTTCGGCGAAGGCCCGGTTGTAGGCCTCGTACGACGCCCACTGCGCCCGGAACTCCGGGCCGAAGGCCGGTTCGAGCGGCGTCTGGTAGAGCATGTGGTGGACGAACCACAGCACCGAGTTCGCGATGCCGTTGTACGCGTCGGCGTGCACCCGCGGGTCGATGTCGAGCATCCGCACGCCCGGCTCACCCACCCCGCGCCGCACGGCCTCCCGGTCGCCGTCGCCCAGTGCCGCGCAGACCCACAGGGTCGCGTCGCCGCTGTCGGAGTCGCCGATCGCGCTGAGCCCGGAGACGAGCCCGCCTCCGCCCCGTTTGGCCGTCAGTTCCCCGTTCTCCTCCAGGGTGTACGTGACGGGGCCGCGGTTGGACGCGACGAGGACCTGGGCGGAGGCGTGCTCGGAGACCATGTGGCGAACCTAGCCCCTGGGGCGGGCACTCAAACGTACGGCCGGACCCCGACGGCCCGGCCGTACACAATCGGCGCCGGTTCAGCCGTGGCGGCTAGTCACGCCTGCTCCTCGCGGCCGCCACCGCCAGCGCGCCCAGGGCGCACAGGGAGATCGCCAGACCCGCGTACAGCATCGTGTCCGAGTCGCTGCCCGACTTGGCCAGTTGCCCCGTGGCGCCCTCCCGGCGCACGGGCTCGCCCCCTCGCTCCCGTGGCGCGGGCCGCTCCTGCGCCCACCGGGTGATGTCGTCGGTGTGGCTGATCCTCGGTCCGGTGCCGGCATCCGCCGCGGCGGCGGGCGCGATGGCCGCGCCGAGTGCTCCAGCCGCGAGGGCGGCCGTCGCCAAGGCCACGGCACCGACGCGTAGCGCGCTTCCCTTTGCTCGTCTGACCCACATAAGTGGGGAATGTAGACAAAATGCCCGGCTCGGGGTGGTTACGCCACGCGGCGAGCCGTGTACTCCGCGATGCCGCACATCGGCGGGCGCTCCTCCGTGTCCACCGAATGGGTCCGCGGCTCGAACCCCTGCTCGCCCCGTTCGAACTGGGTGAGCTCGGGCCGTACGAGATGGCCGCGCGCGAGCCGCAGCTGCGCCGTCCGGTAGATCGCCGCCGCCATCCGGCCGAGCGCCTGCCCGTCCTGGTGCCGGTGCTTGCGCACCCCGACATCGACCTGCGCGAGCGCGTCGAGGCCCACGGTGTGCAGCGCGTCGACGAGCAGCCCCAGCTCCACTCCGTAGCCGACGGGGAACGGCAGCCGCTCCAGAAGAGACCTGCGCGCCGCGTACTCGCCGCCCAACGGCTGCACGAATCCCGCCAGTTGGGGCCAGTGCATGTTGAGCAGCGGGCGCGCCATCAGCTCGGTCACCCGGCCGCCCTGGCCTGCGGTCTCGCCCAGGGGGCGGTCGTACATCGCCTTCACGAAGTGCACGTCGGGCTCCGTGAGCAGCGGGCCCACGATGCCCGTCACGAAGTCCGCCGAGAACTCCCTCAGGTCCGCGTCGACGAACGCGACGATGTCACCGCCGGTCACCAGGAGCGAGCGCCACATGACCTCGCCCTTGCCGGGCACGGACGGCACGCGCGGCAGGATCGCGTCCCGGTGCACGACCCGTGCGCCCGCCTCCCGCGCGACCTCGGCCGTACGGTCCCGCGAGCCGGAGTCGATCACCACGAGCTCGTCGACGAGCGCGGCCTTCTCGACCAGCTCCCGGCGGATCTCGGCGACGATCTCGCCGACCGTCCCCTCCTCGTCGAGCGCGGGCAGGACGACACTCACCGAGGCCCCCGACGCCCGCTTGGCGGCGACGAGTGCGCTGAGCGGACGGTCGGCAACGGACCAGGAACGCCTGGTCAGCCAGCGCTCGGCCTCTTCCAGCACGGGTGGCTCCTCCTGTGTGTGGCCTACATGTGATCCATCTCGCGGTTCGGACGACTATCTCAAGGGTCCAGGCCGTCGGTTACAGTCTTGAACAACGCCGATGACCATCGCATGCCGGGGTCATCGCGTAACAAATGCCTCGGGCCCCTGAAGCCCGGCGCCATACCGCTCATCCAGAGGGGCAGAGGGATACGGCCCGTTGAAGCCCCGGCAACCATCCCGCCGACCGCGCACGCGAGGTCTCGGTGGGGAAGGTGCCAATTCCGTCTCGCGGCGAGATGCGTCGCGAGGAAGATGAGGAGAAAGGGCCTCGCCTCCATGGCTGCGCAGACTGTCGCAACGAACGACACCACCCCCTCCACCACCACGGCTGCTGACCGGGGGTCCGTGGACCTCGGCCCCGCATCGGGCCTCTCCTGCCGCGAGTGCGGCGAGCTCTACGCCCTCGGCCCGATCTTCGCCTGCGAGGCCTGTTTCGGCCCGCTCGAAGTCGCGTACGACCTGCCGACCGGTGACCCCGAGGCGCTCCGCAAGCAGATCGAGTCCGGCCCCGACAACATCTGGCGCTACGCCCCGCTGCTTCCCGTCCCGGCGAACGTCGCCGAGAAGCCGAACATCAACCCCGGCTGGACCAAGCTCGTCAAGGCCGACAACCTCGCCCGCGAGCTCGGCGTCGAGCAGGGCAAGCTGTTCGTCAAGGACGACTCCGGCAACCCGACGCACTCCTTCAAGGACCGCGTCGTCGCGCAGGCCATCGAGGCGGCCCGCGCCTTCGGCTTCACCACCCTCTCCTGCTCCTCCACCGGCAACCTCGCGGGCGCCGTCGGTGCCGCGGCGGCCCGCGCCGGCTTCCGCTCCTGCGTGTTCATCCCGCACGACCTGGAGCAGGGCAAGGTCGTCATGGCCGCGGTCTACGGCGGCGAGCTCGTCGGCATCGAGGGCAACTACGACGACGTGAACCGCTTCTGCTCCGAGCTCATCGGCGACCCGCTCGGCGAGGGCTGGGGCTTCGTGAACGTGAACCTGCGGCCGTACTACGGCGAGGGCTCCAAGACCCTCGCGTACGAGATCTGCGAGCAGCTCGGCTGGGTCCTGCCCGACCAGCTGGTCATCCCGATCGCCTCGGGCTCGCAGCTCACGAAGATCGACAAGGGCCTCAAGGAGCTCATCGCGCTCGGCCTCGTCGAGGACAAGCCCTACAAGATCTTCGGCGCCCAGGCCGAGGGCTGCTCGCCGGTGTCCACCGCCTTCAAGGCCGGGCACGACGTCGTGCGCCCGCAGAAGCCGGACACCATCGCCAAGTCGCTCGCCATCGGCAACCCGGCCGACGGGCCGTACGTCCTGGACATCGCGCGTCGCACGGGCGGTGCGGTCGAGGACGTGAACGACGAGCAGGTCGTCGACGCGATCAAGCTGCTCGCCCGGACCGAGGGGATCTTCGCGGAGACCGCCGGGGGTGTGACGGTCGGTGTCACCAAGAAGCTGATCGAGGCGGGGCTCATCGACCCCTCGCTGACCACGGTGGTCCTGAACACGGGTGACGGTCTCAAGACCCTGGACGCTGTTGCCGAGACCTCTCAGGCGACGGCCACGATCAAGCCGAGCCTCGACGCGTTCCGCGCCGCCGGGCTCGCCGACTAGGCGCCGTAGGGCCTGACCGCCGTTCTCGACGGCGGTCGTGGTCCGTCCTCGCGCAGTTCCCCGCGCCCCTGAAGGGGCCCCACACACCCCGAGGTGAATCCATGAGCGTCAAGGTCCGCATCCCCACCATTCTCCGCACCTACACCGGCGGTCAGTCCGAGGTCGCCGCCGAGGGGGCGAACCTCTCCGAGGTCATCGCCGACCTGGAGGCCAAGCACGCCGGCATCGCGGCCCGCGTCCTGGACGACCAGGGCAAGCTGCGGCGCTTCGTGAACGTCTACGTGAACGACGACGACGTCCGCTTCGAGCAGGGCCTGGAGACCGCCACGCCGGACGGCGCGGGCGTCTCCATCATTCCCGCCGTCGCGGGTGGTTGATCCTTTAAGGAAATACCCTGCGTAATCCTTGTTGCCCCCTCCGCGAGAGAAACGGAGGGGGCAATTCCATGTGGTTGAGCGCGGTACAGTTGGGAAGCGAGCTTCCCCGTTTGTGCCGAGCGCATATACGAAGTCGCCCCGAGGGCGACAAGAAGTAGCCAAAGTGCACCGCCCATTTGCCCTTCTCGTGGCATTTGCCTGGCCCGACTTGCCCTGAACTCCGGTGAATTCTCCGCATATTACCGATCAGGCGTGCCCAGAATTCTCGTCCGATTGACCTGTTGCAGAGGGCAGTTGGACAGATACATTCAGCCGCGGTCGACGCGTTCCGGCGCACGCCTCCACAACCCATTGGGGGGGTGAGGTCTGACCCGGGTCCGCGAAGTGCGGGTCCGTGCAAGGGCCAGTAATAGGGGAGTTAGGCATGGCTCAGGGCACCGTCAAGTGGTTCAACGCGGAGAAGGGGTACGGCTTCATCGCGGTCGACGGTGGTGCGGATGTTTTCGTCCACTACAGCGCGATTCAGATGGACGGCTACCGCACCCTTGAAGAAGGTCAGCGAGTGGAGTTCGAGATCTCGCAGGGCCAGAAGGGTCCGCAGGCGGACATGGTCAAGCTCGCCGTCTGATCTCGGCGCGATCGGCCAGCGAACTTAGCGAGTGACGAGGGGCCCGTATCCCGACAGGGGTACGGGCCCCTCGTGCGTCCCCGGGGGCGCGCCCCCCTGGAGCACTCCGGGGCGCCCCCTCGTACGTCTGGGATCCGTAAGAGGCGCTTGCACTCGTAGGGGTCGAGTGCTAATCATTGGGCTTAGCACTCTCCGAGTGAGAGTGACAGAACTTGGATCGGGTCGGTGAGGCCCGCAGGCCGGGTGGGGCAAGGAACCACAAGGTCTGCAGGCCGTCCGTCGCGGGCGCTGGCGCGATCCGGAAGCATGCCACCCCTGTCCGGGAGGACCACTTCACATGGCCAAGATCATCGCGTTCGACGAGGAGGCACGGCGCGGCCTCGAGCGCGGCATGAACCAGCTCGCCGACGCCGTCAAGGTGACCCTGGGCCCCAAGGGTCGCAACGTCGTCCTCGAGAAGAAGTGGGGTGCCCCCACGATCACCAACGATGGTGTTTCCATCGCCAAGGAGATCGAGCTCGAGGACCCGTACGAGAAGATCGGCGCCGAGCTGGTCAAGGAGGTCGCGAAGAAGACGGACGACGTCGCCGGTGACGGCACGACGACCGCGACCGTCCTGGCGCAGGCGCTGGTCCGCGAGGGCCTTCGCAACGTGGCCGCCGGTGCCAACCCGATGGCCCTCAAGCGCGGCATCGAGAAGGCCGTCGAGGCCGTCTCGGGCGCCCTGCTCGAGCAGGCCAAGGACGTGGAGACCAAGGAGCAGATCGCTTCGACCGCCTCCATCTCCGCCGCCGACACCCAGATCGGCGAGCTCATCGCCGAGGCGATGGACAAGGTCGGCAAGGAAGGCGTCATCACCGTCGAGGAGTCGCAGACCTTCGGGCTCGAGCTTGAGCTCACCGAGGGCATGCGCTTCGACAAGGGCTACATCTCGGCGTACTTCGCCACGGACATGGAGCGTATGGAGGCGTCGCTCGACGACCCGTACATCCTGATCGTGAACTCGAAGATCTCGAACGTGAAGGACCTCCTTCCGCTCCTCGAGAAGGTCATGCAGTCCGGCAAGCCGCTGCTGATCATCGCCGAGGACGTCGAGGGCGAGGCCCTGTCGACTCTGGTCGTCAACAAGATCCGTGGCACGTTCAAGTCCGTCGCCGTCAAGGCGCCGGGCTTCGGTGACCGCCGCAAGGCCATGCTCGGCGACATCGCCATCCTCACCGGTGGCACCGTCATCTCCGAGGAGGTCGGCCTCAAGCTGGAGAACGCCGGTCTCGACCTGCTCGGCCGCGCCCGCAAGGTCGTCATCACCAAGGACGAGACCACGATCGTCGACGGCTCCGGTGAGAGCGACCAGGTCCAGGGTCGCGTCAACCAGATCCGCGCCGAGATCGAGAACTCGGACAGCGACTACGACCGCGAGAAGCTGCAGGAGCGCCTGGCGAAGCTCGCCGGCGGTGTTGCGGTCATCAAGGCCGGTGCCGCGACCGAGGTCGAGCTCAAGGAGCGCAAGCACCGCATCGAGGACGCCGTTCGCAACGCGAAGGCCGCCGTCGAAGAGGGCATCGTCGCCGGTGGTGGCGTGGCCCTCATCCAGGCCGCCGCTGTCTTCGAGAAGCTTGAGCTCGAGGGCGACGAGGCCACCGGTGCCGCCGCTGTGAAGCTGGCCCTGGAGGCCCCGCTGAAGCAGATCGCGGTCAACGCCGGCCTCGAGGGTGGTGTCGTCGTCGAGAAGGTGCGCAACCTGACCGTCGGCCACGGCCTGAACGCCGCGACCGGTGAGTACGTCGACATGATCGCCGAGGGCATCCTCGACCCGGCGAAGGTCACGCGCTCTGCCCTGCAGAACGCCGCGTCGATCGCCGCGCTGTTCCTCACCACCGAGGCCGTCATCGCCGACAAGCCGGAGAAGGCGGGCGCTGCCCCGGCCGGCGGCGGCATGCCGGGCGGTGACATGGACTTCTGATCTGCCTCTGGCTGATCGGCGGTTCATCGCTGTACGCGAACCGAGGGCGGTACCTCCCACTGGGGGGTGCCGCCCTCGGGCGTTGTGCCGTGCAGGAGACCGCGGGGCCTACGGAAGCCGCTCCACGATCCAGGTGCAGAGTTCTTGCGTGATCAGGGTGTGGGCCTCGTTGTGGGTGGCGCAGAGGTACTCGTCGAGCTCGCTGTCCTCGGACTGTTCCGGGAACGGGTCGTGGAGCTTCTCGTGGGTGTCGATGTCGCGGAGCGCGACCGCGCTGACCGCCGGGACGAAGCAGTGCTCCCGGATCTCCGCCTCCGAGCCGAGGCCGATGATCGCCGGGATCTTGTCCAGCTCGTCCGCGAGGATGCCGAAGCCCTCCAGGGTGCCGCCGGGGGCGCCGTCGATCTCGGGCAGGCCCGAGGTGCGGATCTGCGGCTTGCGCAGGGTCACCACCCGCAGTTGCGCGATGAGTTGGTCGTCGCCCGCCCGCTGCGTGTACAGGTGGGTGCCGGTGATGGCCAGGCCCTTGCCGTGGAACGCCCGCTCGCCGGGGGCGATGCCGTTGGCCACGCCGGTGCGCACGCCGTTGGCGACGCCGATCTTCCGCGGGCGCCTGGGCCAGCCGCCGACCCGTGCCAGCTCGGCGAGGAACTCGACGCGCTCCTTGTCCGTCTCCGGGGTGTCGTTCCACTCCGCGATGTGCTGCCACAGGAGCTGACGCGCGGCCGGACTGTTCATCTGGTTCGAGAAGGCCGCGTTGAGCCGCCGGATGTAGTGCGCGAACGACTGCAGCGCGATCGGGATCCAGGCACCGCGGTGCGGGCTGTCGTAGGAGAAGTACAGCTCGGTCTGGTGGTTGTTCTCGTCCCCGCCGTCGTGCTCCATCTTGGCGAGCGCGTACCGCGTGACGAGGCCGCCCATGCTGAAGCCGCCGACGGCCAGCGGGTGGTCGCCGGTGCGGCGCGCGATCGCCTCCAGGATCGCCGACCGTGCGGTCACGGCGTTGTCCAGGATCGAGGCGCTGCGCTCGTCGAAGCCGAGGATGACGGCGTCCCTGCCGCGCGCCCGCAGCTCGCTGATGAGCGCGTACTCGCCCCGGTCCAGGCCCTCGTAGAGGAAGTCCAGGTCACTCGGCCCCGCACTGAAGCCGTCGGCGAGGATCACCGGCTTGGTCAGCCCCTGCGCGGGGTCGGCGAGATACACCCAGGCTTTGCCGCCCGGCAGCGTCCACTCCTGGTCCGGGGTGGGGGCCGCCTCGGAAACCTCCTGGGGGCCGGGAGCCAGGGTGATGTGGGCGGCGGACCGCCAGGCCTCGATGATCTGCTCTTCGGTGGCTTCGCTGGGCTCGTCGGGCCCGTTGAGCTCGGTCATGAAGGGTCCCCTCCGGTTGTGCCGCTCGGTGACGCATCGATGACGTTCGGTGTCATCTTCGATACGTCACGTAGGTGCCGGAAGGTGGTCTCGGGTTTCCGCGCGGGGAGCGGGGTCCTTTCGGACAAAGGGGGAATGGCCGCATGTGTACTGCGTCGGCCGGAGCGAAACCAGGATCGTGTGGTCGACGGTCGGGCGTCGGTCGTGACAGTGGCGCAACTCGGTCGGCGGGGCCTGCCGAAGCCGGGGAAGTATGTCGCGAAGGCGACCGGGGAGAGGGCGGTTCAGTCTCCGGGCGATGAGGTCAGCGTTCGTAGTGGTACCGGCAGGAGGCGATACGGATCTCGTCCTCAACGATCTTGCGGTCCTGCGTCTGCCACCAGACGTAGTCCTGCCAAGGGGATTCGTCCCAGACGAATTTCATTCCGCGAGCTCCCTGACTGTGCCGCCACCGCTCTCAAGACGGTCGATGGAGGCCAGCAGGCGACGGGCATTCTCGGGGCTCCGCAGCAGGTAGGCAGTCTCCTTCAGCGACTCGTACTCCTCCTTGGGTATGAACGACTTCTTGTACGTACAGGAAGTCGTACGTCCTGGGTGTCCGCCGGGCAAACGGCGGAGGCGGTCACGCCAGGCCTGGCTGTGGACTGGTGGCTGCGGCGCGGGCTGCCGCAGCGTGGCTGCGGACCGCTGCGGGCGGCAGGAGCGCCGCCGTGCGCGTCGGCCCGGGTTCGCCCCGGCACGGGCCGCAGGTGCCGCCCGGCAGGGCCTCCGGGCGGCCGGGCGTTCCGCATCTCCCGCATTCCAGTACGCGGAGTACGGGGCGGAGGGCTGGTTCCGGCGGGAGCTTCGTCGTGAGGCGGCTGCGGACGAGGGCCACCGGGCTGTGGACGGGGCTGGGCAGCCCGGCGGTCAGGGCACGGAGGATGTCCGACTCGGTGGCGCCCCGCGTGAACCACCCGGTGAGCTGGGGCTCCAGGGCCACGCAGTCCGCGTACGACAGGGAGAGTGCGGGGGCCGTGCGGCCGAGGGCCGCGAGGAGGATGAACGCGCGGCTGCGGGTGGGGTGCCGGGGTCTGTCCGGTTCCGAATCCGGTACGTCGCCCCGCACGAACGCCGCCCACCAGGCGTCGTCCCGCGCGGTTCGCGAGAACCACGTTCGAGTGATCCAACGGGCGCTGCCACTTCCGTGCAGGTGTTCCCTGCCGCGCCTCAAGTGGCCTGCGGCCTCAAGCCTGTTGAGAGCGGTTCGGAGCGCGCATTGGCCGTACGGAAGGTGCTTGGCCAGGGTCTTCACGGAGATGTCCGCGCCCTCCGGGAGCCGGTCGAGGCACGCTGCGACGGCTGCCTCGCGGGGCGGGAGGTGGGTGAAGTCGTCGTTCGTGGGGGGCCGTTGTTCGGGCGCCGAACGTTTTCCGTAGCCGGGACTGGCCATGGGGTGCGGGTCTGCGTGCGCAGGGCGGAAGGCGGCACTAAGCTTGGCGTCAGCCATGGGTCGAAAACTCTACTTTCGATCGTGATGGTTAAACCCCCGCAGGTGTTCGCAGCACCGGGCGGGGGTTGTTCGTTATTCGGGCACGCTAGAGCGTTGTCACGCTGCGTGGCAAGTCGAACTCTGAAAGTGATCGGCTGCGCCAACTCCAAGGGCGGGAGGGCGGGTTGAGACCCGCCTCCCGTTCCTTGCAAAGAGGGCTCGGTGCTTGGGGCTTGAGCCCCGGGTCAGTTGTCCTTGAGGTTCGCGACGAATGCGGACCAGGTCGTGGCCCGGAACACGAGCCTTGGGCCGGTGGGGTTCTTGGAGTCGCGGACGGGGACGATGTGCGGGTGACGGTCGGCCACCTCTAGGCAATCGCCGCCGCTGGCGCCGCTGTACGTGGACTTGCGCCAGCGGGCGACCTCCAGGCAGTCGCCTCCGTCACCACCGCTGTAGCTCGACTTGTGCCAGACAGCCGTGCTCAGTTCGTACTCGTCCTCACGGGTGTTGTTGTCCATGCTCGTAATCCTGCGCCACCGATTCGACCAGGGCCAGGGAGTTCCTGGGGGGAAGGGCTGTGGCTTGGAGGAGGTTGAACATCAGTGTGTGGCGGGCCACGGTGGCCGGGTCGTCGAGGAGCTTGCCCATGTCCGGAGCTTCGACGAAGGAGAGCGGGGGTGCGTCCTTGAACTCCATCAGCTTCAGGGAGCCGTGCATTGACGCGTGCGAGCCGGCGTCGAATGGCAGCACCTGCATGATGATGCGGTTCCTCCGAGCGAGAGTCGCCACGTGGCGCAGAGCCTCCATCATCACCGCACCACCGCCGACCGGCCGTCTGAGGGCAGCTTCGTCAACAACAGCCCACAACAACGGCGTTGTTGGATTGTCGAGGAGATGGGCGCGTTCGAGTCGCGCCTCAACTTGGGCGTCGATCACGTCGTCTGTCGCCGTCGGGTGATAGGCGCGGAAGATCTCCTTCGCGTATGCCCTCGTCTGGAGCAGCCCAGGGATAAGCGAGGTCGCGTACTGCTTGATGGCCGTAGCAACCGCCTCCGCCTCAGCCGCCTCCGCAAAGTGATCCGGGTACTTCGACTTGGCCACTGCCTTGCAGTTCCGGGCGAAGAAGCCCCCCGTACCCAGCACCTCGTCGAAGTGCTGGGCGTAATCCAGATGCATCCGCCGTGTCCCGGCCTCCAACTGGCCGATGAACGAGCCGCTCACGAACAGTGGCGCGCCCAGCGCCTCCTGGCTGATCCCCTTCCGTTCCCGTGCGTGACGCAACTCGCAGCCGAGGAGGGCGCGGGGGTTCGATGAGGGGTCGAGGTCCTTGCGGCGTCCGGTCATGGACAACTCCTCTTCCAACAAGCCGGTTTGTTGGGAAGCCGTTGCTTCTCAGGCTACGCACCACCGGCCACGCTGGGTGATGAATCGGCAACACCCAGTGTGAGAGGCAGAGACCATGGCGCTGACGGCGGAGGAACGGGTGCGGGCGGCGGAGGAGGCCGTGCGGCAGTTGAGGGCGGGGCTCGAAGAGGTCGGCGTCACGCTGCCGTCCCTGCGGATGGACCCGCTGACGGCGGCGGCGGAGGGCGCGCTGCCGCTGGTGGAGTTGGGGCGCTGCAACCTCGACACCGCGTTGCGGCTCGCCGCCGTGCTGGAGGGCGCACGGTGAACGCCGACGATCCGAGCGTGCCGGAGGCAGGGACGTACGCCGTCGATTTCCGGGACGGCAGCGTCGGGCAGGTCATGGGGTGCGAGGGCGGTCTCGTACAGCTGCGGCCCCTGGGCGGAGGCCGGGAGTGGGACTGTCCGCCGGAGAAGGTCGGCCAGGCGCCGCCGGGCGAGGTGCTGCGGGAGAGGGTGCGGCAGCTCAACCGGGAGCGGCGGCTGCCGTGATCGGGAGTCTCAGCGGACCGGGAAGCCGAAGGTGTAGCCCTGCTGCTTGAGGCGGGGGAGGAGCGTGCGCAGGGCTTCGACGGTCTGGGTGCGGTCGCCGCCGGCGTCGTGGAAGAGGAGCGTCGGTCCGTTGGGCAGCTCCCGCTCGACCGTGGCGACGATGGCGTCCGTGCCGGGGCGCTCGAAGTCCTTGGTGTCCACGTTCCAGCCGAGCGGGCGCATGCCCCGCTCGGCGGCGAGCTTGCGGCTGTGCGGGGTGAACGCGCCGCCGGGGGCCCGGTAGTACATCGGCCGGACGCCACCGGACGCCTTGGTGATCATGCGCTCGGCGTCGAGGATCTGCTGTGACTGGTAGGCCTTGGAGTCCTTGTCCATGCCGGTGTTGTGCGACACCGAGTGGTCACAGAGGCGGTGCCCGGCGGCGACGACCTTCTTCACCATGTCGGGGTGGGCCTCGGCCTGAGTTCCGACCATGCAGAACGTGGCCTTCACGTCGTACTCCCGCAGTACGGCGAGGACTTCGGGCGTCCACTTGGGGTCGGGGCCGTCGTCGATGGTGAGGTTGATGCCGCGCTTCCCCTTCTCGGAGGCGTGCGCGATGGTCTTGGAGACCGGCTTGACGGCACTGGGCTTCTTCGCCGCCGGTGCCGAGTCGCTCGTACCGGCCTGCGCGCTCCACACCCCCGCGCCGGTGGCGAGCAACGTCACCCCGAGTGCGGCCCCGACCAACTTGCCGTACCAGCCCCGCCCACTACTGTGCCGTGCCATCGTCCGCCCCTTTGCGTCCAGTCCCTCGCCGCTCCCCGACCGCGCGCAGCCACCTGGCAGGACGAGGAACGGCGGTGACGGGATGCACCGGGGCCCGGTCCGTTACCGATCAAGAACAATTCCGGGGGCGTTCGCGGACACCCCCGGTGTGAAGGGGACGAACGGCGTAGGGCGCAGGAGTTGTCAGTGGCAGGTGAGACCGTCGGGCCATGGCGCTATCGATCCGCTTCACGCGAGATGAGAGCACAGGACAGTGGACAGCTGAGGGGGACGACGGGGACAGAGCTGTCACGGTGACGGCGGATACGTATGACGAGGCTGGCGCTCTCGTGCACGAGGCGTTCGGACTGACCGTTCACTGGCCCTCTCCTCCCCTGCCACCGGGGTGGCAGCGGTTCAGGCTCATCCATTGTCCTGTGGGTCGGGTCGCCTCCGACGATCCGCGATATGCGGCGATCACGGCTGCCCCGCCCGCCGGGTGCACCGCCGAGCGCTTCGGTGAGTACTTCGGGCTGCGTTGTGAGCGTCCGGGGGCGACCCTGCTGGATGCGGTGGGTGAGCTGTGTGCCGAGATCCGTGCCGAGCACGGGCTGCTCATGACGGACCTGGGCATCGAGAAGCTGTGGGAATGGTCTTCGGACGGCACCGACGGCTGGGGAGCGGAGATCGTGGGCCAACTGCTCCTGATGGCCGCCGAACGCGGTCCGAAGCTGGGATACGACGTGGATGACCTGGTGCGGTTTCTGCGGAGGGCGGCGGGCGAGAGGTGAACCCCGGGGGTGCGTGATGTGGTGGGGTCAGGCCGCGGGGAGGGCGGTGAAGGTGACCTCTTCGTGGTCGGCGTCCAGGGCGATGTTCAGGGAGGCGTTCATCGCGGTGGCCACGCGCCGCAGGAGGGGCAGGGTGGGGACCGCGTCCGCGCCTTCGATGCGAGAGATCTTTGCCTGGGTGAGGCCTGCGCGCTCGGCGAGCTGGGTCTGTGAGAGTCCCAGCTCCTTGCGGCGGTCGTAGACGGCCTTGGCGAAAGCCATCGCGAGGCGAATCTCGGCGCGGTCGGCCTCGGCCTCGGGTGACTCGGCGTGCCCCTCGCGGAGCTTCCTCTCGCGGGCCAGCTTCCAGCGTGTGTGGCTCATTTCGCGTCTCCGTCCTTGGCTCGGTCATACGTCACATGGGCCGGGCCGTGCTCGCTTTCGCACACCTTACGGATCCGCACTGCACGGTCGACCTGATCTTTCTCGTGTATCCGGGTCTTGTGGAAGACCGTGAGAAGCACGATGCGGCGGTTCGGCGCGAACCAGTAGGTGATGCGCGTGTCTTGTCCGTCCAAGGTTGGGCGGAGCTCGTACACCCCATCGCGCAGCGGGCGCGCGAACGGCATGGGTGTGGATGCGCCCATGTCTGCGAGCAACTCCGCATACTCCTCGACCTTTCGGTGCTGTCGATCCGTGAGGAGTTCGAGCCAGGCGCGGACGCCCGGCTCCATCTCGATCGTGTGCAAAGCTTCCATGCGGTGGACCGTATTATGTCGCAGACGACATAGTAGCCGTTGTGGCTCAGCCTCGCCGGATCGAGTGACGCAGGGCAGGATGCGACTGAAGGGCGGCACCCGCTTGGTGCCGCCCTTCACTCATCAACGTACGACCCGGAGTCCTAGGCCCTCGCCGGCTCCGCCTCCGGAGCCGTCGGCTCGGCCGCCGTGCCTGGCGAGCCCGCGACGACCTGGTCGTGGGGGGTTGTCTCCGTGTTCAGTTCCACCAGCATCTGCCTGCTGAAGCCGAAGAAGTACGTCGCGACGAAGCCCACCACGTAGCCGACCAGGAGGCCGCCGCCGTAGACCGCGACCGTCGGGCCGAGGCCCTGATTGCCGTCGAGGAGGGGGAAGAGGGCCCAGCCCGACGGGCCGATCGCCGTGGAGCCGACCTTGTCGCCGATCATCGAGAAGAAGCCGATGAACGCGCCGCCCGCCGCGCCGCCCACGCACGCCGTGATGAAAGGGCGGCCGAGGGGGAGCGAGACACCGTAGATGAGGGGTTCGCCCACGCCCAGGAAGCCTGCGGGGAGCGCCGACTTGATCGTCGTACGGATTGATGTGTTGTGGCGCAGACGCTTGTAGACCGCGATCGCGCAGCCCACCTGGCCCGCGCCCGCCATCGCGAGGATGGGGAGCAGGACCGTGAAGCCCTGCTGCTCGATGAGCGTGGTGTGGATGGGGATCAGGGCCTGGTGCAGGCCCAGCATGACGAGGGGAAGGAAGAGGCCGCCGAGGACCAGGCCCGCGAACGCGCCCGTGTTGTCCAGGAGCCAGTTCGCCGCCGTGCCGATGCCCGTCGAGACCTCGCCCGCCAGGAACATCAGGCCGAAGATCGTGACCAGGCCGGAGAGCAGGACCGTGATCGTGGGGGTGACCAGGACGTCCAGAGCCTCCGGGACCCACCTCCTGCACCACTTTTCCACGTAGGTGGCGAGGACCGCGGCGCCCAGGGCGCCCAGTACGCCGCCCTGCCCGGGCGACAGCTTCTGGCCGAACGCCTCGATGTTCGCCACGCCCGCGTACACGATGATCGCCGCGACCGCGCCGCCCAGGATCGGCGTACCGCCGAACTCCTTCGCCGTGTTGAAGCCGACGAAGACGGCGATCAGCGCCATGAAACCGGAGGCGATGGCCGCCAGCGCCGGGGTGATCGACGGCAGCCACTCCAGGTTGACCAGGAGGCCGTTGATGCCCGCGATGATGCCGCAGCCGATGAGGGCCGGGATCAGCGGCACGAAGATGTTCGCGATGCGGCGCAGGAAGAGCTTGAAGGGGGTTGAGTTCTTCTCCTTGCGGGCCGCCCTGATGGCTGCCCCTTGCTCCGCCAACTCGTCCGCGGTGCGGGTGGGTTCCGGCGGGGCCGCCGCCCCGGCTTCCGCCACCAGGGCCTCGAACTCGGGCGTGACACGGGCGACCGTGCCCGGGCCCAGCACGATCTGGTACGTGTCGTCCTCGACCACGCCAAGCACGGCGGGCAGCGCCTTGAGGGCCTCGTCGTCGACAAGGGAGCGGTCGGCGAGCGTCAGGCGCAGGCGCGTCATGCAGTGGGCGATGGACGTGACGTTCTGGGCGCCGCCGACGAGGGGGAGGATCGCGGCGGCTGTGGCGCGGTTCTTGTCAGTTGCCATGGTGCGGGGTGCCTTGCTGTGCGTGCGGGGTGGCGCTGTTCTTCCAGCGGCTGGGGTCAGGTGGTGCGGGGGGCGTGGGTCGTGCCCGAGGCGTGCGTCGTGCGCGAGGTGTCGAGGGCTGCCCTGAGGTGGCCGTCCGACGCGGCGAGCAGGTCCGCGGCCGTGGGGCCGTCGACCCCGCCGAGAATCGTGAGGATGGCGTTCTTCACCTCCCCGTCGGTGGCGGCGAGCGCGGCCTCGATCTCCTCGTCGGAGGCGCCGGTGGCGAGGGAGACGATCCGGCGCGAGCGGGCGCGCAGCTTCTCGTTCGACGCGCGTACGTCCACCATCAGGTTTCCGTAGGTCTTGCCGAGGCGGATCATCGTGATCGTCGACAGCATGTTGAGGACGAGCTTCTGGGCCGTGCCCGCCTTCAGGCGGGTGGAGCCGGTGAGGAGTTCGGGGCCCACGACGACCTCGATGCCGTGGTCGGCCGCCGCCGCGAGAGCGCTGTCCGCGTTGCAGGAGAGCCCGATGGTGAGCGCGCCGTAACGGGTCCGCGCATGCTCCACCGCGCCGATCGCGTACGGGGTGCGGCCGGACGCCGAGACACCGACGACCACGTCGTCCGCGGTGAGCCCGAGCCCGTCGAGGTCCTCGGCCGCGAGTTCCTTGCTGTCCTCCGCGCCCTCGACCGCCGTGACCATGGCGCTCGGGCCGCCCGCGATGAGGCCGACGACCTCCGCCGGGTCGGTGTTGAAGGTGGGCGGGCACTCGGAGGCGTCGAGCACCCCGAGGCGTCCCGCGGTGCCCGCGCCCGCGTAGATGAGCCGGCCGCCCCGGGCCATGCGCTCGGCGGTGCCGTCGATGGCGGCGGCGATGGCCGGGAGCTGCTCGGCGACGGCCGCGGGCACGGTGGCGTCCTCGCCGTTCATGATCTTCGCGATCTCCGACGTGGGCAGCCGGTCGATCTCGGAGAGCTCGGGCCGGAACGCCTCGGTGGTGAGCGTGTCCAGCTGGGCGCGGAGTTCGCCGTACGTGTCCGTGGATCCGCTTCCGGGGGCGGGGGAGTCCGTGGCGTCGGTCGTGGAGGTCATGAGGTGCGGCTCTTTCGTGTGCGGCGGGGGGTGGCGGGGGGTTGCGGTGCGCCCTTGAGGGGGGCGGAGGTCAGCGGCTGCCGCCGCGCGGGCTGTGCCGGTGCGCGAGCGCTTCGTACGAGGCGGCGAGGGCGGGGGCGGCGGTCTCGTACGTCCGCTGGGCGACGCCCACGAACAGGCAGTCCACGACGAGCAGCTGGCTCGTGCGGGACGACATCGCGGCGGGCCTGAGCTCGCTCTCGCGGGCGGTGGAGGTGGTCAGTATGTGATCCGCGTACTGCGAGACGGGGCTGCCGGGGCGTCCGGTGATCGCGATGGTCGTCGCCCCGCGCTCGAAGGCGACCCGCAGCGGCTCGATGACGTCACCGGTCGACCCGGAGTGCGTGATCGCGATCGCCACGTCCTTGGAGTGCAGGGTGACGGCGTTCGTGACGGCCAGGTGGGGGTCGGAGTGCGCGTGGGCGATGTGGCCGATGCGAAGGAGCTTCTGCGCGAGGTCCTGGGCGACGAGGCCGGAGGCCGCGACTCCGTAGATCTCGGCGCGGGGCGCGACGGCGAGCGCGGCGACGGCGGCGCCGAGCTGGACGGTGTCGAGTCCGCCCGCGGTGTCGGCGAGGGTCTGCTGCTCGTCGTACGCCAGCTTCGCCACGACGTCCGCGATCGGGTCGTCCACGGCGATGTCGGCGGTGACGGCGGGCGCCCGGCCCGACTGCTGCTGGGCGGCGAGTCCGGCGAGGGCGAGCCGCAGGTCGCGGTAGCCGGGGTAGCCGAGGAGGCGGGCGGTGCGGACCACCGTGGCCTCGCTGGTTCCGGTGAGCTCGGCGAGGCCGGTGACCGTGAGGGCCGCGCAGCCCGCGGGGTCGCCGGCGACGGCTTCGGCGACCAGCTGCATGGAGCGGGTCATGGACGGCGCGAGGGTCCGCACCTTGGCCGCGAGGGCGGCAGGGGCGGGGGGCGCCGCACCCGCGAAAATTTCCTTCACGTCATTGGTCACGCTTGAAAGATATTTTCGGACCCCGGATGGGTCAAGACCCCTTTGGTCCCGATCTCGGTCGGGACCCGCTGCCGATCTCGGGCCCGTTCTCGGACGGATCTCCGGGGAGTCGCGTGTGGGGTGGACAATGGCTGCATGGACGCGATCGACCCCTTGGAGCAGGCGCTGCACGCCGCTCGTGCACTTGTCCTCGCCGACCTCGTGACCCGCGAGGTCGCCCAGGCCGAGGTCGTCTCGCTGGTCGAGCAGTCGGTGGCGCACCGCCGCTGGTGGGTCGAGCAGTGGCCGGAGGGCGTCGACTACGTCGCGGGCCTCGTCGCCCAGGACGTCCAGGACGCGCTCCTGGAGCGCTACGGCCGCTGGCCGCTCTGCCCCGTCTGCGGCGCGGGCGACCCGCACGCCCTGGACGTGGAGCCCGAGTTGGGCCCCGACCCGCACTGGGTGTGCGGCAAGGCGGGCGTCGTGGTGGCCCCCGTGGGCGGCCTGACGTGACGGTCTACATAGACCCGCCGACCTGGCCCGGCCACGGCCGCATGTGGTCGCACCTGGTCAGCGACGTCTCGTACGAGGAACTGCACGCGTTCGCGGCCGGCATCGGCGCCCCCGCGCGCGCCTTCGAGCGCGACCACTACGACCTGCCCTCGCACCGCTACGAGGACGCGGTGCGCGCGGGCGCGGTCGAGATCGGCTCCAAGGAACTGGTGCGCAGGCTCACGGACGCGGGGCTGCGGAGGCCCAAGGGGCGGCCTGCGTAGGGCCGTCGCCGGCCGGCCTAGTGGCGGGTCGAGCGGGGCGCGGGATGTGCGGGCCGGTGGGAGCCGGCCGCGCCCCTTACGGGGCTCTCGGCGGCCGGTGTGGTGTCGCCCGTGTCGCCCGCCGATGCCGTGACCACGCGGCTCGGCGTCCTGCGGTGCAGCCGCAGTGATGCCGTGACCGCGACGATCGCCACCGCCGTCATCGCCGCGCCCGCCCACGCCGTCGAGGCGTAGCCCAGGTCCAGGTCGATGACGGTGCCGCCGAGCCAGGGGCCGCCGGTGTTGCCCAGGTTGAACGCCGCCGTCGTGGTCGCGCCCGCGAGGGTGGGGGCGGCGCCCGCGACGTTGAACATGCGGGCGTTGAGGGCCGGGGCCGTGTAGAAGGCGGAGACACCGAGGAGGAAGGACAGGGTCACCGCGACGGCCGTCGTGCCGGAGAAGAGCGCGAGGGCGACGAGGAAGACCGTCGAGGCCGCGATGCCGCTGAGCAGGACGCCGAAGAGGTGCGCGTCGGCGACGCGGCCGCCGACCGCCGTACCGATGAGGGCGCCGAGCCCGAAGAGGCCGAGCACGGTCGGCACCCACCCCTCGTCGAGCCCCGCGACATCCGTCAGGAGCGGCGAGAGGTACGAGAACGCGCAGAAGACGCCGCCCGCCGCGAGGGCGGTGATCACGATGGAGAGCCAGACCTGCCGGTCGCGGTAGATGAGCAACTCCCGCTTCAGGCGCGGCTTCTCGGCCGGGAGCGGGATGCGCGGGATGAGGGTCAGTACGCCGACGAGAGCGACCGCGGAGGCGGCGCCCACCGCCCAGAAGGCCGAACGCCAGCCGAAGTTGTCGCCGAGGAACGCGCCGGCGGGGACGCCGAGCACGTTCGCGATGGAGAGACCGCCGATCATCACGGCCATGGCGCGGGCGCGCTGGTTGACCGGCACCATCGCGATGGCGACGGCCGCGCCGACCGCCCAGAATCCGGCGCAGGCGAAGGCGCTGACGACGCGGGACGCAAAGAGGATCTCGTACGTGGGCGCGAGGGCACCGGCGACCTGGCCGAGCCCGAAGACGGTGATGAGGGTGATGAGGGTCGTACGGCGCGGGAGGCGGAGGGTCGCCACCGCGAGGAGGGGAGCGCCGACGACCATGCCGATGGCGAAGGCGGAGATGAGCAGGCCGGCGCGGGGGATGGAGACGCCCATGTCGTCCGCGATGGGGGGCAGCAGCCCCGACAGCATGAACTCGCTCGTGCCGAGCGCGAAGACGGCGAGGCCGAGGATGTAGACGGCCAGGGGCATGCGGGTACGGCTTTTCCCTGGCTCGGGGGCCTTGGGGAAAGGGGCCTTTGGGTCAGGTGTCGGCATAACAGTGGTGAACGCCGGGGTGGCTGCTGACATTCCCCGGGCCGCGTGTGTTCCCGGGGCGGTCAGGGGCGGCGCAAGTAGGACCGAAGGTTCTCGCGGTCCGAGGCGCGGGTGTAGCCCGCCCTGGTGACCACCGCCTGCGAGGGCTCGTTCTCGGGCTCGATCACGGCCAGGAGTGCCGAGACGGCCGGGTGGTCCAAGGCCCGGTCGGAGAGCGCGCGGAGGGACTCCGTGGCATAGCCCCGGCCCCGCGCGGCGACCGCCAGGTCATAACCGACCTCCGCCACGCCCTCCTCGTCCGGCGGGCCGTGGAAGCCCATGCCGCCGACCGCGACCTCGTCCTCCACGCGCACCAGCGCGAACATGCCCCACTCGGGCCGGTGCACCCCGGACGCGTACGCCTTCGTGACCCCCTCCGCCGCCCGCCGCGTCCCGTCGAAGGGCCCGCCCTCGATCCACGTCAGGCCCCCCGTGCCGCCCGCGGCGAGATCCGCCGCCGCCGCGGGGGAGACCTCCCGCAGCGAGATCCGTCCCGCGGGGATCGCGAGGGCGTTGTGCCAGCGCCACTTGTCGAGGCGGGGCCGTCCGGCCAGTTCACCGCGGCCCGTGGCCCAGAGCAGCGTCGCCCACTGGTCGTCGGGCGTGCGCGCGGGCATGACCTGCGGGAAGAGCCAGGCGAGCACCGCCTCGCACAGCTGGGCCGGCGGCTGTGTGTTCAGGCCGAGCGCCTGCCCGATGTCGTACGTGTGCAGGAGCAGCTCCGTCGTGCCCATCGCCGCGAAGCCGGTCGCGTCCGCGCTTCCGGACGGGTACGGGTGATAGCCCCGCACTCCCGGGGGCGTGGTGCGCACCACCGCCGAGAGCAGGCCGCCGGTCGCTTCGATGACGCTGATCGCGTCCGCGGGACCCGAGCCCTCGTCGAAGGCGACCTCGAAGGGGACCCATGTGTCGGTCGCCCGGCCCGTCAGCTGCCCCGCGTACGCGACGAGGACGCCCGCGATGTGCTCGGCCGTCTCCAGGCAGCTCCATTCGAGACCGCCCGCCTCGACGCTCCAGTCGAGCTCCACCCCCGCGCGCAGCGCCTTCGCCGCGTATGCCACGGCCTCCTCGATCTGGTCCCCACCCATGGAAAGCATGCGGCGAGCGTACGGGAGCCTCAGGAGTCCAGCAGCTCCATTTCCGTCGCCAGGTTCGCGCGCGCCGGACCCTCCCACTCGGCCGCTCCGTACGGCGTGCGGAACAGCCTCGGCAGCGCGAGGAGCTGCCGGAGCACCGCGGCCCGGCCCGTGCGGAAGTCCTCGTCCGGCACGAAGGCGTACTCCTCGCGGACGGCGGCGGCGTACGCGGCGTAGGCGTCCGGGGCCGCGGCCAGGATCGCCAGGTCGGCGTCGCACAGCGCCTCGCCGTTGTGGTCGCCGTCGGCGGGGTCGTGGGTCACGGTGAGCCGGACGAGGCGGGCCACCTCGGCGGTCCGCGCCTCGGTCAACCCGGCCTCGGTCAGGGCGCGTTCGGCGAGGCGGGCGCTGCGCTCCTCGTTCTCGGAGCGGTCCGGCGCGTACACGGCGTCGTGGAACCACGCCGCGAGCCGTACGAGATCGGGTTCCTCGGCGTGCTCCTGAAGTACGTCGATGTGGTCGAGGACCGCCGCGAGGTGGGCGGTGGTGTGATACCGCCGCTGCGGCTCGGCCCAGCGCGTCAGCAGGTTGTCCGCGTAGGGGGCGGGGTCGGGGGTTCCCTCGCTCGCGCGGAGCAGGGTCGCGTGCCAGCGGGCGCGGAGGTCCTTGTCGTCGTGGGGCATGGGGCGACTCTAGCGGTCACTTGGCCAAGTACCCGGTGGGGGTATGGTGACGTCTTGTGTCGCGTCCCGCCCGTCCGGCGTACGGGGGCTCCCGGCGAAGTCCGTTGCCGTATGCCGCCGTACGCGATTGGCTTGCCCGTATGACCTCCATGACGCACCGCGACGAGACCTATGACCCCGAGCTGCCCGGGCGGCTGCTGCGTACCGAACGCGACTTGCTCATACCGCTGTTGAGGGATGCCGACGACTCCGCGTACGCGGTCAGGACCTGTTGCCCCGGCTGGACCGTGCGGCACGTCCTCGCGCACTGCGGCGCCGCTCTGGCGCGCGTCGTCGACCGCCGTTTCGAGAAGGGCGTCTACAGCGCCGAGAGCAACGACCGCGACATCGCCGAGCGCGCCGACTGGTCCAACTCCCGTGTCGTGGACGAGCTGGAGCGCGGCATGACGGAGGCGGGAGCGGTCATGGTCGAGTTCAAGGGGCGCCTCGACGGCGTGGCGCTGGGGGAGTGGGTGCACGCCGGGGACGTGCGGGAGGCGTGGGGACTGCCCGGGGCGTACGGCGGTGCGGGGCTGCCCGATGCGCTGACCCTGCTCGGGGAGTACAGCAGGACGACGTCGGCCCTCGCGCTGCACGCGGATGTGGACGGCAGGGACGAGCCGCTCTCCCTGGGCGTCCCCGACGGCAAGCGCCCCCCGGCCCGCTACATCGGCGACGCACCGACCCTGATCCGCCTCTGCACGGGCCGCCCTCTCGCGGGAACGCGCTATGAACTGGCGGGAGCAAGGGAATCGGAGCTGCCGATCTTCGACTGAGCCAGCTCACGTACGTCTGCGGGCCCGCAGGGGGCGGCGTCAGTGTGCGTGTTCCGAGTCCGTCGACTCGGGGGTACCCCCGTGCCCGTCCTCGCCGCCGCCACCGGCACCCGCACCGGCGTACACCGTGAACGCCGCCGTCCGCACCTCCCCCTCGTGCTTGAAGTCGAGGAACAGCCGATAGGCGCCCGCAGTCGGAGCCGTCGCCGCGAAGGACACACCGGGGCCCGGCTTCGTCCGGCCGTCGCCGGGTTCGCCGGTGGGGTGCACGTGGAGGTAGGCGAGGTCGCCGGAGCGCAGGGCGACCAGGTGGCCGTACGAGCCGAGGTAGGGCTGGAGGTCGGTGACGGGCTTGCCGTTCTTCTCCACGTTCAGGGTCACGTCCGCCGCCTTCCCCGGCTTCAACTCGCCCTTGAGGCTGACCTCGTAGCCGTCGACGCGAGTCTTCGTGGCGGGCTTCGGCAGCGACCGCGGCTCGTACGTCCCCGCCACCGCGAGGTCCGCGCCCAGCGTCAGGCCCTCCTTCGCGCCCGCGGGCTTGAAGTCGGCGAAGACGCGGTAGCCGCCCGCCTCCGGGAGCTCGACCGGCGTTGACCAGGTGCCGTCCGCCGCGCGGGTCGGGTGCAGGTGGCGGTAGGTCGTCAGGTCGCGCGAGGCGACGATGAGGTGCAGCTCCTTGCCGTGCTCCTCCTCGTACGCCGTGACGTTCTTGCCCCGGGCGTCCTTGGCCGCGCTGTCCTTGCCCGCACCGTCCTTGACGACCGTGAACCGCAGGTCCTCGCGCTTGTCGGCGTCGATGCGGGAGGTCTCCAGGTCCAGGGTGTAGCCGCGCTCGGAGATCTGCAGGCCGCCTGGCACGGTCTCCGCGTGGCCCGCGCCGGCGTCCGTTCCTCCTGGTTCCTTCTCCTTGCCGCTGTCGCCCGCATGCCCCCCGTGCTCGCTCGCGGGCTTCTTCTCCGCGGTCACGGGGTCGACGCCCTGACCCACTCCGTACGCGGTGCCGAAGGTCGCGGCGACGGCCGCGGCGAACGCGGTGATCTTCAGTCCGGTGTTCATGGTGACTCCCAAGAGACGGGTCAAGTGAGGGCGCGGAACGGATGACGACCGGCCTTCCATGTCTCGAAGATACCCCCTAGGGGTATGAAGTCAAGCCCGGGGCGACTCTTGCGTTCGATACCCCCCAGGGGTATAAAGGGACGCAGGTCGAAGGTACCCACCCCGGGTACCCATCGACACACCGATGCCCCCGTCACGAGGAGCCCGCAGCCATGTCCACCACACCCGGCACCACCGAGGTGGCAGAAGTAGAACTAGCCATCGGTGGCATGACCTGCGCCTCGTGCGCAGCCCGGATCGAGAAGAAGCTCAACCGCATGGACGGCGTCGAGGCGACCGTCAACTACGCCACCGAGAAGGCCAAGGTCAGCTACCGCGGCCAGGACGTCGCCGTACAGGACCTGATCGCCACCGTCGAGGCCACCGGCTACACCGCGCAGGAGCCCGCCCCGGCCCGTACGGAGCCGGACGCGGACGGCGACGAGCAGGCGGCCGACGACGCGCTGCGGCCGCTGCGCGAGCGACTGATCGCGGCCGTGCTGCTCTCCCTGCCCGTCGTCGCGATGGCGATGGTCCCCGCCCTGCAGTTCGAGTACTGGCAGTGGCTGTCCCTGACCCTCGCGGCACCGGTCGTGACGTACGCGGCCTGGCCCTTCCACAAGGCCGCGTACACGAACGCGCGGCACGGCGCGGCCACGATGGACACGCTGATCTCGCTCGGCACGTCGGCCGCGTTCATCTGGTCGCTGTGGGCTCTGTTCTTCGGTACGGCCGGCACGCCCGGCATGACGCACCCCTTCGAGCTGACCATCGCCCGCACGGACGGCGCGGGGAACATCTACCTGGAGGCCGCGGCAGGCGTCACCGCCTTCATCCTGGCCGGGCGCTACTTCGAGGCCCGTTCCAAGCGCAAGGCGGGCGCCGCTCTGAAGGCGCTGCTCCAGCTGGGCGCCAAGGACGTCACCGTCATCCGTGACGGCGGGCGCGAAGAGACCGTCCCCGTGGGCGACCTGACGACCGGTGACCGCTTCCTCGTGCGTCCCGGCGAGAAGATCGCCACCGACGGCAAGGTCATCGAGGGTGCGTCCGCCGTCGACGCCTCCATGCTCACCGGCGAGTCCGTGCCGGTCGAGGTCGCCGAGGGCGACTCCGTCACCGGCGCCACCCTCAACGTCGGCGGCCGCCTGGTCGTCGAGGCCACCCGCGTCGGCGCCGACACCCAACTCGCCCGCATGGCCAAGCTGGTGGAGGACGCGCAGAACGGCAAGGCGGCCGCCCAGCGCCTCGCCGACAAGATCTCCGCGGTCTTCGTGCCGGTCGTCATCGCCCTGGCCGTCGCCACCCTCGGCTTCTGGCTCGGCAACGGCTCCGGTCTGACGGCGGCCTTCACCGCGGCCGTCGCCGTGCTGATCATCGCCTGCCCCTGCGCCCTGGGGCTCGCGACGCCGACCGCCCTCATGGTCGGCACCGGACGCGGCGCCCAGCTCGGCATCCTGATCAAGGGCCCGGAGGTCCTGGAGACGACCCGCAAGGTCGACACGATCGTCCTGGACAAGACCGGCACCGTCACCACCGGCAAGATGACCCTGCTCGCCACGACCGTCGCGGAGGGTGTCGGCGAGGACGAAGTGCTGCGCCTGGCAGGGGCGTTGGAGCACCCGTCGGAGCACCCCATCGCGCAGGCAGTCGCCAGGGGCGCCGCCGAGAAGGCCGGCGAACTGCCCGCCCCCGAGGACTTCGCGAACGTGCCGGGCCTCGGTGTCCAGGGCATCGTCGAGGGCCACGCGGTCCTGGTCGGACGCGAGGCGCTCCTTGCCGAGTGGGCGATACCGCTGCCGGCGGAGCTGGAGCGCGCGAAGGCGGAGGCCGAGGCGGCCGGACGTACGGCCATCGCGGTCGCCTGGGACGGCGAGGCGCGCGCTGTCCTGGAGGTCGCGGACGCGGTGAAGGACACCAGCCCTGAAGCCATCCGTCGCTTCCGCGCCCTGGGCCTCACGCCCATCCTGCTGACCGGCGACAACAAGGCGGTCGCGGCAGCGGTGGCCGCCGAGGTGGGCATCGCACCCGATGACGTGATCGCCGAGGTCATGCCGCAGGACAAGGTGGACGTGGTCAAGCGCCTCCAGGCGGAGGGGCGGAGCGTGGCGATGGTCGGCGACGGCGTGAACGACGCGGCGGCGCTTGCCCAGGCCGACCTGGGCCTGGCGATGGGCACGGGCACGGACGCCGCGATCGAGGCGGGCGACCTCACCCTCGTACGGGGAGACCTGCGGGCGGCGGCGGACGCCATCCGCCTCTCCCGCCGCACGCTCGGCACGATCAAGTCCAACCTGTTCTGGGCCTTCGCCTACAACGTGGGCGCACTGCCGCTGGCCGCCGCGGGCCTCCTGAACCCGATGATCGCGGGTGCCGCGATGGCGTTCTCCTCGGTCTTCGTCGTCGGCAACAGCCTGCGCCTGAGGGGGTTCAGGCCGCTGAGCTGAACGCCGGGGGGCCGCTCGGCCGAACCTGCGGCAAGGCCGACGTGTACATGTCTTTACGATCACCCCGGTGCGGTGGGGGCGCGCCGGGGTGATCTGCGCGTAGGCTGGGTAATTGGACTAGACCTATGTGTGGCGGCTTCAAGGCCTCCGCGTCGCCCGCCCCCGCGGCCCCGGACCCGAAGGAAGACATCCATGAGCAAGCGTGCAGTCCTGGAGGTGATCGCCCTCGACGCCGAGGACGCCGTCGCCGCCCAGGCCGGAGGCGCGGACCGCCTCGAGCTGGTCACCGACATGGCCGCGGACGGCCTGACCCCGTCCCGCGAGACCTTTGCCGAGATCCGCGCCGCCGTGGACATCTCCCTGCGCGTGATGCTGCGCCTCGCGGACGGCTTCGACGCGGGCGACGTCGACGCTCTCGTACGCCGTGCGCGCGAGCTCAGGAACGTCGGCGCCGACGAGTTCGTCCTGGGATTCCTCGACGAGACGGGCGGCCCCGACCTGGCCGCGGTCGAGGCCGTGGTGGACGCGCTCGACGGCTGCCGCTGGACGTTTCACCGGGCCATCGACCGCGCCCCCGACCGCGACTCCCTGCGCAAGCAGCTCGCGGACCTGCCCGGCCTGGACACCTACCTCACCGCGGGTGCGGCGGGGGGCGTGGACGACGGCATGGGCACGTTGCTCGACGAGGCGGCGCGGTCCGGCGAACCGGGCTACGAGCAGCAGATCCTGATCGGCGGCGGCCTGCGCCTCGACCACCTGCCGCGGCTCAGGGCCGCGGGCGTCGACGCCTTCCACATCGGCGGTGCCTCGCGCCCCGACGGCTGGTCTGCACCGGTCTCGGCCGACGCGGTCCGTACGTGGCGCGAGGCGCTGGACGCCTGATCGCTCTGCGCGCGGGACTCACGCGCGGGGCTCATGTGCTGAGCCTGCACGCGGGTGGAAAATGCGTGTGGGGCTGACGCGCGGGACGCGGTACAACTGGAGTGACAGGGAGGGGACTTCATGCCGACACCAGCCAGCAAGACGCGTCCCGCGGAGCGGATGCTCGCGGCCGGGGCGCTGCCCGTCGCCGCGACGCTGCTCACCGGGACGGTGGCGCTCTACATCGCACTCGTGGCGTTCGGGAACATCACCGACTTCGGCACCAACCAGCAGTTCGTGCGCCATGTCCTGGCGATGGACACCACCTTCAAGGACGACGACCTGATGTGGCGCGCGGTGGAGTCCACCACGCTGCAGGACATCGCGTACGTCGGGATCATCGTGTGGGAGACCCTGGCGGCGCTGGTCCTCCTCGCGGCGACGGTCCTGTGGGCCGGGGCGCTGCGCCGCCCGCAGGGACTGATCCGGGCCCGGCGGGCGGGCACGGTCGGCCTCCTCATGGTGCTGCTCCTGTTCGGGGCGGGCTTCATCGGTATCGGCGGCGAATGGTTCGCCATGTGGCAGTCGGAGGACTGGAACGGCCTGGACGCGGCCACGAGGATCGTGACGCTCGCGGGCATCGTCCTCGTCGTCACGCACCTGCCGTCCGCCGGCGGCCCGGCGGAGAGGCCCTAGCGGGCGAGCTGCCCGGGAAGCGCGGCCGCGTGCACGACGGTGAGCCCCGAGACGGCTCGGGTCAGGGCGACGTACAGCCGCCGCAGGCCCGTCCGCTCGTCGGGCTCGCCGTCGACGACGGCCGCGGGCTCGTCCAGGACCACGTAGTCGTACTCGAGGCCCTTGGCGAGGGAGGCGGGCACGAGGGTGAGCCGGGTCTCGGGAGTGGTCTCGTCGCCGGGCGAGAGGTACGTCATCCCGGCGGCGCCGAGCGCTTCGGCGAGCGCGGGGATGCGGGCGTCGGCGGCGATGAGCCCGATGGAACCTTCCTGCCGCAGCGACTCGACACAGGCTTCGAGGGAAGCGGCGTCGAGGCCGGCGGAGGCGGTGGCGTCGGCGTCCGCCACGTGGCGCACCACGAGTGAACCGGGCGACTCACGCACGGACTTCACCTCGGCGAGACCGGGCGCGATGGAGGGAAGCAGCCGGGAGGCGAACGCGATGACCTCCCGCGGCACACGGAAACCGGCGGTGAGTTCCTCCACCACGGCGTCCCCCTTCCCCAGGTGCTCCAGGGCCTGCTCCCAACTCCGGGTCGCCCACGGGGTGGTGCCCTGTGCGAGGTCGCCGAGGACGGTGGCGGAGCCGGTGGTGCAGCGGCGCCCGACGGCGCGGTACTGCATGGGGGAGAGGTCCTGCGCCTCATCGAGGACGACATGACCGAGGGAATGGGTCCGGGCGACGAGATCAGTGGCCTCGTCGATCAACACGGCATCGGCGGCGGACCACTTGGCGGCCTTCAGGCTCCGCGCGGGCTTCGCCCAGAGGATGAGCTTCTGCTCCTCGTGATCGAGGATTCCTTCCGCGTGCGTGGCGAGGAACTCGGCGTCGGAGAGCAGCCGAAGGACGAGCTTGGCCGGATCGACGGGCGGCCACACGGCCTTGACGGCGGCCTTCACGGCGGCGTTGCGTGCGACGGCGTCCTGTACCCGGTCGTCGGGGGCCTCGCCGGCCTGCTCCATCCGTACGAGCACGGCGTGGGCGATGCGCTGCGGCAGGGCGTCGCGGGCGGCCCCGTACCGGATGTCGCGGGCGAGCAACTCGCGCACGATCTCCTCCAGTTCGTACGCGGGGACGCGCCACCGCCGGGAACCCCGCACGACGACGACGGGCTCGCCGGGCATGCTCACGTGCGACCGCAGGGCCTTCCTCAGCACCTCGGCCATGCGGGCATCGCCCTTGACGACGGCGGCGGCGGCTTCGTCCGCCCCGCGTACCTCCACATGGGCGACGAGGTCGTCGACGGTGGCCTGCTTGACCTCCAACTCGCCGAGAGCGGGCAGCACTTGCTCGATGTAGTGCAGAAAGGACTTATTGGGCCCGATGACGAGGGTCCCGGTCCGGGCGAGGCGCTCGCGGTGGGCGTAGAGGAGGTAAGCGACACGGTGCAGGCCCACGGCGGTCTTTCCGGTGCCGGGGCCGCCCTGCACGCACACCGAGCCGCCGAGGCCGCTCCGGACGATCTCGTCCTGCTCGGGCTGGATCGTGGCGACGATGTCGCGCATGGGGCCGACGCGGGGCCGTTCGATCTCCTGCTGGAGCAGCTTGCTGGTCCGCTCGGCCTCGTCGGCGTCGCTGAGGTGTTCGTCCTCGTACGCGGTGAGGTCGCCGCCCGTGTATCCGAACCGCCGCCGCAGGGCGATGTCCATCGGCGCCTTCTTCGAGGCGCGGTAGAAGGGCTGCGAGACCGGGGCGCGCCAGTCGATGACCATGGGGTCGCCGTCGGAGTCGTGGACGTGGCGCCGCCCGATGTAGAACTGCTCTCCCTCGGCGCCTTCCGCCTGCTCGGCGCCGGGGGCGTGGAGGTAGTCGAGCCGCCCGAAGAAGAGCGGGGTGTGGGAGAGATCGGCGAGGGACTTGATCCGCTCGTCGATCTGGCTCTGCAGGACGGCGGCGTTGACCCAGTTCGCGGTGACGTCGCGGATGTCGAGCGCTTCGGCGTCCTCGCGCATGGCTCGGAGGGCCGAGCGGGAAGCGGCGAGGTGGTGCCGCTCTCGGGAGAGCGGGTCGGGGTGGGCGTGCACGGTTGCCTCCGGCCGGGGGTGCGGGTTGTTGGGGCTGGCCGGTTGCCGTCCGGGCAGACCGGGCATTTTATGCCCCGCTGCATGGCGGGGCCACCGATTTATCCCCGCTGCGGGGGGGGGCGTCCCGGGGGTCAGCTGCCCCGCGGCCCCGTCACCCCGGGCGGGGCTTTCCCGCCCGTATCCGATCCTGGGCGAACAAGACTTTCCCGCCCACCCGCCCGATTGCCCCGCATCCGACTCTGGGCGAACAGCCTTCTCCTGCGTGATCCACTAGGGTCACCGCCGTGAAGGTACCGTCTGTGAGTGTCACGCCACGCTGCGTCACCGTTCTTCTCGCCGTCAGCCTTGTCGCCTTCGCCGCCCTCTGTTTCGCCCAGCGCATCCCCATGGCCGACACCCTCGTGTACCGGGCCGAAGGCGCCGCCGTCGCCGGGGGGAGCGATCTCTACGGGTTCACCGTCACCGAGTGGGACCTCCCGGCCACCTATCCGCCCTTCGCGGCCATCCTCTTCGTACCCACCACCTGGCTGCCCCTCCCCGTCCTCAAGCTCGCCTTCATCGTGGGGAACCTCGTTCTCCTGGCGAACCTCGTCCACCTCTCCTGCCGCCTCGCAGGGCTTCCCACCCGTGTCGGCCCGCTCCTCGCGGCCACCGCCCTCGGCATCTGGGTCGAGCCCGTCTTCCAGACGATCCTCTTCGGGCAGATCAACCTCGCCCTCGCCTGCCTCGTCCTCTGGGATCTGACCAGGCCTCCCGGCGCCGTCGGCAAGGGCTTCGCGATCGGGGTCGCCGCCGGGATCAAGCTCACCCCGGCGATCTTCATCGCGTATCTCCTCCTCACCGGACGCGTACGCGAAGGGCTCACGGCCACCGCCGCCCTCACCGGCACCCTCGCGCTCGGCGCGCTCGTGCTGCCCGCCGCCAGCGTCGACTTCTGGACGCAACGGCTCTTCGAGACGGGCCGCGTCGGCAAGGCGTGGATCGTCGACAACCAGTCGCTCCAGGGGCTGGTCGCGCGCATGACGCACGACCCGCACCCAGGGCTCGTGTGGGCCGTGCCCGCGGTCCTCGTCGCCGCCACCGGGCTGTGGCTGGCCCGCCGTGCCCGCAGCGAGCCCCGCGGCGTCCTCCTCACGGCCGGCACCGCGCTTCTCGTCTCGCCCATCAGCTGGTCCCACCACTGGGTCTGGTGCGTACCGCTCATGGTCCTGCTCATGGCGGAGGGCCGCCCCCGCCTGACCGCGGCGGTGGCGACCCTCTTCACGGCCCGCACCCTGTGGCTGATCCCGCACCAGGGGGAGGCGGACCTGCGACTGCCCGACTGGCAGCAGCCGTTGGCGTCGCCCTACCCCCTGCTCGCCCTGGCCCTGGTGCTCAGTTGTCGGCCAGCAGCTCGTCCGCGTCCACGATCCGGTACGCGTACCCCTGCTCCGCGAGGAAGCGCTGCCGATGCGCCGCGAAGTCCTGGTCGATGGTGTCCCGGGCCACCACGGAGTAGAAGCGGGCCTCATGGCCGTCGGCCTTCGGACGCAGCACACGACCGAGCCGCTGTGCCTCCTCCTGCCGGGAGCCGAACGTCCCCGACACCTGGATCGCGACCGTAGCCTCGGGCAGGTCGATCGAGAAGTTCGCGACCTTCGAGACGACGAGAACGGAGATCTCGCCCTCCCGGAACGCGCCGAACAGCTTCTCGCGCTGCGCGTTCGTCGTCTCACCCTTGATGACCGGCGCGTCCAGATGCTCGCCCAGCTCGTCCAGCTGGTCGATGTACTGGCCGATGACCAGGGTCTGCTCACCGGCGTGCTTCTTGACGAGGGCTTCGGTCACCTTCCGCTTCGTGGCCGTCGTGGCGCAGAAGCGGTACTTCTCCTCGGCCTCGGCCGTCGCGTACGCGAGCCGCTCCGAGTCCGTGAGGTTGACCCGCACCTCGACACAGTCCGCGGGCGCGATGTAGCCCTGCGCCTCGATCTCCTTCCACGGAGCGTCGAACCGCTTGGGTCCGATCAGGGAGAAGACGTCCGACTCGCGGCCGTCCTCCCGGACCAGCGTCGCCGTCAGACCGAGGCGTCGCCTCGCCTGGAGGTCGGCGGTGAACTTGAAGACGGGGGCGGGCAGCAGGTGCACCTCGTCGTAGACGATCAGGCCCCAGTCGCGGGAGTCGAAGAGCTCCAGGTGCGGATAGACGCCCTTACGCTTCGTGGTCAGGACCTGGTACGTGGCGATGGTGACCGGGCGGATCTCCTTGCGCGTACCGCTGTACTCGCCGATCTCCTCCTCGGTCAGCGAGGTCCGCTTGATCAGCTCGCTCTTCCACTGCCGGGCGGAGACCGTGTTCGTCACCAGGATCAGCGTCGTCGCCTTGGCCTCGGCCATCGCACCGGCTCCGACCAGCGTCTTCCCCGCGCCACAGGGCAGTACGACCACACCACTGCCGCCGTGCCAGAACCCCTCGACCGCCTGCTTCTGATACGGCCGCAGCGCCCAGCCGTCCTCCGCGAGGTCGATGCGGTGCGCCTCGCCGTCGACGTACCCCGCGAGGTCCTCGGCGGGCCAGCCCAGCTTCAGGAGGGTCTGCTTGATCTGTCCGCGCTCGGAGGGGTGGACCACGACGGTGTCCGCGTCGACCCGGTCCCCGACCAGCGGCTGCACCTTCTTGGACCGCAGGATCTCTTCCAGGACCGGCCGGTCGGTGGTGGTCAGGACGAGACCGTGCGTGGGGTGCTTGGAGAGCGTGAGCCTGCCGTAGCGCGCCATCGTCTCGGCGATGTCCACGAGCAGCGCGTGCGGCACGGGGTAGCGGGAGAACTCCACCAACGCGTCCACGACCTGCTCGGCGTCGTGCCCGGCGGCACGGGCGTTCCACAGGCCGAGCGGCGTCACGCGGTAGGTGTGGATGTGCTCGGGAGCACGCTCCAGCTCCGCGAAGGGCGCGATGACACGGCGGCAGGCCTCCGCCTGCTCGTGGTCGACCTCAAGCAGGAGAGTCTTGTCCGACTGGACGATCAGGGGACCATTCACGCGCGCACCCTTTCGGTAAGCCAAACCTCCAGTGTGCCGCATCGCGAAGGGTGACAGAGGTGACGTCGGCTACAGCCGGGCGCCGGGGGGTCACTCCGCCAGTTCCGCCACGCCCGTGACCCGGTGCAAGGGGTACGTCCGTACCTCGTCCGCCGTGTGGTCGTATGCGGTGACGAAGCCGCCCTCCACCCGGATCGGGGCGATCACCCGCTGGCTCGCGGAACCCTCGGCGTTGACGTACCCGATCCACACCGCCTCGCCCGTCAGGACCGCGGCCTGCATCGTGGCGAGGGTCTCGGCGGCCGTGGTGCGGGGCAGCGTGTCGCCCTTCTCCGGGGTCGCCTTGCGGGGTGCGGTGGAGGCGAGGTCACCGGCGCGGATGGCGCGTACGGCCGCGCCGATCAAGGTGGTGTCCGGCAGCGGCGGCCCGTCGTGCACCGGCTCGGGAGCGGTGCGGGGCGGCGAGCGGTGGGCGTGGGCCCGGGTGATCAGTACGTCGCCCTCGGCGCTCTCCGCGGCGGGCGCGAAGCCCATCCCGCGCAGGCCTTCGAGGAGCGCCCCGGGGTCGGCCTGCGCGGCGAGCACGGTCGGCGCGAGGCGGCGCAGGCGCAGGCCCTGGGAGCGCTTGTCGGCCAGGATCTCGTTCAGCAGGGCCTCGTCGTCGCAGCGTACGTACGCGGATGCCGCGCCGATCCGCAGGTGGCCGTGCTTACGGGCCACGTCGTCGATGAGATACGCAAGGGGCTGCGGCACCGGCGTACGCGAGTGCGCGGCGAGGAAGGCGTGCAGGTCGGAGGCGGCCTTGCCCGCGTCGAGGGCCCGCCGCACGGAGCCGGGCGTGAACCGGTACACGGTCGCCCCGCCCTTCGATTCGACGTCGGCGAGCACGGACAGCGTCTCGGCGAGCGGCCGCTCCAGCGGGCCGGGGGCCACGGCGGTGAGGTCGGCCTGCAGCAGGACGTGGTCGAGCGGTTCGGGGAGCAGCGGCGCCAGGAGCCGGGCGGCTCGCGCGCCGGACGCGGCGAGTTCGGCGGGGGAGGGCTGGGGGGCCGCCGTCCCCACGGAGTCGTCCTCGCTCTCGGAGCCGAGCAGCGCCCGGCCGTGCGCGGACAGCGCCCCGCGTCCCGTGACACCGAGCAACTCCGCCTCGTTCAGCGTCCATTGGGCGATGCGGGCGCGCAGCTCCAGGGGGGCGTTGCCGACCGGAGCGTGGGTGGAGACGCCGCCCGTGGACGCGCCGCCTCCGGACGAGCCGCGCGGCGGGCGCTCCCAGCGCAGGCGGGCAAGCATCGATTCGGGGGTGGGGCTCGCGCCGTCCGGCAGGGTGGTGAGGAGCGTGAGCACCCGGCGGCGGATCTCCGGCGCCGACGAGCGGTCCAGGTGCGGGCCGAGCGCCGACAGGGTGCGGTCCTTGCCGTCACGTCCGCCGATCAGGCCCGCCGTGCGGGTCGCCGTCAGCCAGGCCGTGGCGAGGACCGACCAGCGCTCGGCGGGAGGCAGTTCCTGCCAGTCGTCGTACGCGGGCGTCGCCGCGTACCGCTCCTCCGCCTCGCCGTCCGACGCCACCAGGCCCGCCGCGTAGGCCAGCTCGACCCAGAACGCCGCCACCGGCTCCGGCAGGTCGAGGGCGACCGCCGTGCGCTTCAGGTCGCGCACGCTGAGGCCGCCCGCGCGGAGCACGGTGGGGCCGCCCTCGTCCCAGTCCTTCAGGAGTTCCTCGACCGTGTCGAGCGCCATGTACGCCTGGCTGGCCGCCGCCGCGTCCACAGCCTGTGGACGGTGTTCGCGCAGCGCCTCGACGGCGGGCGGCGCGGGTTCGAGCACCCGGTGGGCGCGGCCCGCGCGCAGGTGCAGGGCCGCCTCGCGGGGCAGCACGACGGTGCCGGGCGCGGTCGGCAGGAGAAGGCCGCGGTCCAGGAGCCAGCGCAGGTGGCGTGCCGGATCGGCGGTGACCTGGCCGTACGGCGGGCCCCAGACGAGCCGCGACAGGACTTCGACGGACTCCGCGGGGGCCTCGTCGAGGAGCGCGGACATCCGGGCGCGGTCCGTGAAGAGTTCGGTGAGCGAGCGCACCGCGGAGACCGCGTCGTGCGTGGACGGCAGCCCGGCCGCCGCCACGATGTCCTGCATGCGGTTCGGCGACATGCCCGCGGTGGCCTCGGCGACGGTCGGGCCGAGGCCGGTGGGGGAGGGGTACTGCGGGGCGGGGGCGAGGAGTTCGCGTGCGGTGCGGACCAGGCGGAGGCGGTCGTCGGTGCCCCAGACGAGGGCCTGCTCGCGGAGGGTGGCGAGGGCACGGCCCAGCGCCGCCTCGACGGTGCTGTCACCTCCCTCGTCCCCGGCCACGAGCGCGCGCAGCTCCTCGTACGCGGCCGGTTCCGGGGCCACGGCGAGCGCCTCGGCGACCTGCTGCGCGAACCGGTCGAGGCGCTCGAGGGCGCGGACCACGGAGGCGCGGGTGGCCGCGCGGGTGGCGAGCTGGGTGAGGTCGTTCGGGACCGGCGTGAGCAGATCGGGGCGGGCGTGGAGCAGCGCGCCGAGGGACGCGTCGTCACGGAAACGAAGCGCCTCGGCGAGGGACCGGGGGGTGTCCGCTGGGCGCTGGGGCTGCTCGTCGGTGCTCATCAGGCTCACGGTAGCGGGTTGGGGTGCGAGGCCGGGCGTTCCTGGCGGCTGTCCATGTGGCGGGGGTGGCGAGGGTGCATGCGGGGTCATCGAGCGGGTGGGTGGGAAAGCTTGTTCGTGAGGGGTGTGGCCGTGGGGCCGGAGCCCGGCCCGAGGAGGCGAGACAGGCAGGCCGGCCACGCCGGGAGAAGGTACCGTCGTCCTACCGGGCACAACGGGCGGCTCGTCAACGGCGCCGCCCCGGAGGGGACTTCGTGGGGATCGAGAGCGATCAGCTCGTCTTCGACTATCTGAGCCGCGTCGGCGACCTGGCCCAGCAGCAGTTGCTGCCGTCCGCCGCCCGCATGCGCCTCGTGGCGGATCTGCGGAACGAGATCGACCGCAGCAGAGCGAAAACCTCCGCCGACAACCCGGCCGCGATACGCCGCATCCTGGACCGCCTCGGCTCTCCCGAGGAACTGGTCGAAGCGGCGGGCTCGGGGGGCAGAGGTTCCACAGACAACGGCGTCGTAGGCGACGGCGCCGACGACCGTGACCTGCCCAAGGCCCGCAAGACCCGCCCCGCCGTCCCCACCCAGCGCACCGCCCGGCCGAAGGAACGGCCCAAGCGCCTGCGCCGCGTCGTCCCCCGCCCGCGTCCCGCCGCGGAGGAACCGGAGCCGCCCCGGGACGACCTGCCCTCCCCGCCGCACCTCGCGAGCACGGACGAGCTCGGAGCCCCCGGCTCCGAGCCCGACTGGTGGCGGGTGGACAGCAGTCCCTTCGGCCTCGCCGACAGCGTCCCGGGCTTCACCGGAGGCGTGGAGATCCCGGAGCTCCTCAAGCCCCCGCCGAAGAAGCGCCCCGAAGCGGAAGAGCGCGACGCCGAGGACGAGAGCGAGGACGGGGACGAGGAAGAGGAGGAGTGGGAGGAGGCGGACGAGACCGCTTCCGCGCCCCGTCGCCGCCTTCGCATCCGGCGGCCCGTCACCGCGGCCGTCGCCTCCGCCGGGCCCCGCTTCACCAACCCCCTGCTCCTGCTCGCGGCGGCCCTCCTCACCGTCGGCGCCGTCCTCGGCAACTGGCTTGCCCTGGGCGGCGGCTGGCTCCTCGCCTACGCCTCGCGCAGGCTCAGCCGCGCCGAGGCGAAGTGGGCCGTGATCGGACTGCCGGGTCTGTCCGTGGCTGCCGGGATCACCTGGCTTTGGGGCAGGAACGAGGGCCGCTGGGGCGATCACATCCGCGAGGGCCACATGAGCGACGCGATGGCCGAGACCTGGCCGTGGGTGGTGCGCGGCGCCGCCATCGCCTCCGCGCTCTACCTCGTGTGGAGATCTCAGCGCCGACGGCCGTAAGCGGTGGTGGACGGCCGCGCTCCGCGCTCCGCGGTCAGCCGCGGCCGTCCGTACCCCCCTCCGGCTTCGTGTGAAGCACCTCGCGGGCCTGGTCCGCCGCGCGGGCGATGCTCTCGCTGACGAAGTCGAGGAAGCGGGCGATGTTCTCGAGGCGGGTGGCCGCCGGGGTGCCGGGGCCGAGGATGCCGACGCCCTGCCGTGCCGTCTCGACGACGTGGGCGGTGGAGCGGGCGCTCGCCATCATCGACTGGTACCAGATGTCGTCGTCCACGACGTACCTCTCGCGGCGGCGTTCGTCGCGTTCCCGGCGGATGAGTCCCTGCCCGTCGAGGTACGTGATGGCCTTGGAGACGGACGCGGGGCTGACCTGGAGCCGCTGGACGAGTTCGGCCGCGGTGAGGCTGCCCGAGTCGGTGGTGCAGAGGCAGGCGTGCACCCGGGCCATCATCTTGGGCATCCCCGACTGCATGAAGACGGTGGTGAGCGTCTCCTCGAACTCCCGCACGGCCTCGGCGTCGCGTCCGTGCGCCTGCGGGGCGGCTTGCGGCTCGCGGGGCGCCGCCTGCCTGCGCCGCTGGGTGCGGCGTTCGGTGGCGCGGTGGGCCAGGTCGGCGCGGTAGGCGGTGGGGCCGCCGTTCCGCATCACCTCGCGCGTGATCGTCGACGTCGGCCGGTCGAGACTTCTGGCGATCTCCGCGTAGGCGAGGCCGTCGGCCAGCCCCAGCGCGATCTGCTGACGTTCCTGCTGCGTGAGTCTGCCGCCCGGCATCGCGATCTCCTTCGTACCCATCGGATGCGCCCAGCATAGCGTTCACTTCCAGTCCATTGCAACGCAACGGTTCACCTTGTTGCATTAGCTTCTGAACTGTTGCAACGAAATAGCTGCTCTGAGCTGCATATACCTCACTCAAGCGCAACGAAGGTGTTGTCAGCATCGTGAACGCAACGTAGCTTTTCCCATGTCGGAAACAACGACCGACACAACGACCGGAACAACAACCCGAAGGAACACACCATGCAGAACTTCGACACCCCCACCCCGATCTCCGCCGTCATCGACATCCCCGCCGGCCACATCCGCCTCATCGCCGCCGACCGGGCCGACACCGCGGTCGAGGTCCGGCCCGCGAGCGCCTCGATGAGCCGCGACGTGACGGCGGCCGAGCAGACCACGGTCGAGTACGCCGACGGTGTCCTGCGCATCGCGGCGGCACCGGCGAAGCACGGCATCCTCGGCAACGGCTCCGGATCGGTCGAGGTGACCGTCCAGTTGCCCGCCGGATCCCACGTCGAGGCGAAGACCGCCGCCGCCGACCTCCGCGGAGTGGGGCGGCTCGGGGACGTCGTCCTCGAGGGCGCGCAGGGCACGGTCAAGCTCGACGAGACCGCGAGCGCCCGCCTCGCCCTCCAGGCCGGTGACATCACGGTCGGCCGCCTCGGCGGGCCCGCGGAGATCAGCACGCAGAAGGGCGACCTGACCGTCGGCGAGGCCGTGCAGGGCACGGTCACCCTGCGCACCGAGTCCGGCGAGATCGCGGTCGGCGCGGCCCGTGGGGTCTCCGCCTCCCTGGACGCCGGCACCTCCTACGGCCGGATCCACAACACGCTCCAGAACGCCGAAGGCGCCGCCGCGGGCCTGAACATCCACGCGACCACCGCCTACGGCGACATCACCGCCCGCAGCATCTGACCCCGGCAGCCGACCGGCAGCCGACCCGCAGCCCTTTAGGAGCACTCCTCATGACGAACCTGGCCATCGCCGCGAACGGGCTGCGCAAGTCCTACGGCGACAAGACCGTGCTCGACGGCATCGACCTGGCCGTCCCGCAAGGAACGGTCTTCTCCCTGCTCGGCCCGAACGGCGCCGGCAAGACCACCGCCGTGAAGATCCTCTCCACCCTCATCACCGCCGACGCCGGTGACCTGCGCGTCGGCGGCCACGACCTGGCCACCGCACCCCAGGCCGTCCGCGCCGCGATCGGTGTCACCGGCCAGTTCTCCGCGGTCGACGGGCTGATCACCGGCGAGGAGAACATGCTCCTGATGGCCGATCTGCACCATCTCTCCAAGAGCGAGGGGCGGCAGGTCGCCGCCGAACTCCTGGAGCGCTTCGACCTCACCGAAGCCGCCAAGAAGCCCGCCTCGACCTATTCCGGCGGCATGAAGCGCCGCCTGGACATCGCCATGACGCTGGTCGGCAGCCCGCGCATCATCTTCCTCGACGAGCCCACCACCGGCCTCGACCCCCGCTCCCGCCACAACATGTGGGCCATCATCCGCGAACTCGTCTCCGACGGCGTCACCGTCTTCCTCACCACCCAGTACCTGGAAGAAGCCGACGAACTCGCCGACCGCATCGCCGTCCTGAACGACGGCAAGATCGCCGCCGAAGGCACCGCGGAAGAGCTCAAGCGACTGATCCCCGGCGGCCACGTACGCCTGCGCTTCACCGACCCGGCCGCCTACCGGTCCGCCGCCCTCGCCCTGCACGACGTGACCCGCGACGACGAGGCCCTCACCCTCCAACTGCCCAGCGACGGCAGCCAGCGCGAGCTGCGCGTCATCCTCGACCGGCTCGACTCGTCCGGCATCGAGGCCGACGAACTGACCGTCCACACCCCCGACCTCGACGACGTCTTCTTCGCCCTCACCGGCCCGGCCCACGTCCCCGCCCAGACCGACAAGACCAAGGAGAACGTCCGATGAGCTCCCTCTCCCTCGCCGTCCGCGACTCGTCCACGATGCTGCGCCGCAACCTCCTGCACGCCCGGCGCTACCCCTCCCTCACCCTGAACCTGCTGCTCACGCCGGTCATGCTGCTCCTGCTCTTCGTCTACATCTTCGGCGACGTGATGAGCACGGGCATCGGCGGCGCGGACCGCTCCGACTACATCGCCTACATCGTTCCCGGCATCCTGCTGATGACCATCGGCAGCACCGTGATCGGTACCGCGGTCTCCGTCTCGAACGACATGACCGAAGGCATCATCGCCCGCTTCCGCACCATGGCGATCCACCGCGGCTCGGTGCTCGTCGGGCACGTCGTCGGCAGCGTGATCCAGACGGTCATAAGCGTGGTCCTCGTCGGCGCCGTCGGGGTGGCCATCGGGTTCCGCTCCACCGACGCCACCGTCCTGGAGTGGCTGGCCGCCTTCGGACTGCTCGTCCTCTTCGCCACGGCCCTCACCTGGGTCGCGGTCGGCATGGGCCTGGTCAGCCCGAACGCCGAGGCCGCCGGCAACAACGCGATGCCGATGATCCTGCTGCCGCTCCTGTCCAGCGCCTTCATCCCGGTCGACTCGATGCCGGGCTGGTTCCGGCCCATCGCCGAGTACCAGCCCTTCACCCCCGCCATCGAGACCCTCCGCGGCCTCCTGCTCGGCACCGAGATCGGCCACAACGGCTGGCTGGCCGTCGGCTGGTGCCTGGGACTGACCTTGCTCGGCTACTTCTGGGCGACCGCGAAGTTCAACGACGACCCCAAGTGACCGCCGCGACACGGCGGGCCGGACACCCTGGAGGCGGCGCACACCGACACCGGTCGGAGTGCGCCGCCTCGTTCGTCATTCCTCCGTCATGCCTTGGTCAGAGCCGCCTGCATCTCGTCCAGGATCTTGTTCGCCGCCGTGTAGCCGATGCCCTGGATCCACAGCTCGTCGTCGACGGTGTGGACGTTGCCCTGCCGCACCGCGTCCATGCGCTTCCACAGGCTGCTGCCGACGGTCTGTGTCTGCCTGGACTTCTTCGGATCGCCGTACGTGGAACGGAAGATGACGTCCGCGTCGGCGAGGTCGATCTTCTCGGGCGACACGTCGTACGAGAAGCCGTCCTTGGCCTTGGCGGCGATGGCGGGGCGGCCTAGACCCACGTCGTCGAGGAGCGTGGCGATGTACGTCCGCTCGCCGTAGATGCGGATGTCCGCGCCCTCCACGAAGCGCACGACGTTGACCTCCGTGGCCTCGGCCTTCGCCGGGCCGCCGACCGCGGTGGTGACCTTCTCGGCGTGCGCGTCGTACGCGGAGACGACCTTCTCGGCCTCGGCCTTCTTGCCGAGCGCGTCGGCGTGCACCTGGAAGTTCGCCTTCCAGGGGTGGCCGGTGTTCTCCGTCATCACCGTCGGCGCGATCTGCTTGAGCTGCTCGTACTTGGCCGCGTGCCGGATCTTGCTGGTGAGGATGACGTCCGGTTCGAGGGCCGCGATGGCCTCCATGTTCGGGTTCAGCATCTCGCCGACGTCCTTGATGCCGCTGACCTTGTCCTCGGGCAGGTAGCCGGGGAAGCCCGACGACGCCTCGACGTGCGTGGAGCCGACCGGCTTCACGCCCAGCGTGATCGCGGAGTCCAGCTCGGCCGTGTCGAGGACGACGACACGCTTCGGGGCGACGGGGACCTTCACGTCACCCATGGCGGTCTTCACGACGTGCGTCCCGCCGGAACGGGCGTCCTCCTTGCCGGAGTCCGACGATCCGCAGGCACAGAGCGCGAGAGCGCCACCGAGGGCGAGAGCCCCGGCGGTGAGGGCGCGGCGGCGGTGCGGGGAGCTGCTCTTGACGGTCATGGTCCGGGGGCCACCTTTCGGTCGGACGAGGTGTGCGGGCGCGCGTCGGCGGCCCACGGGGCCCCGGGGACGACCAGGGGCGACCCCGTCACGGGATCCGGTACCACCACACAGTCCAGACCGAACACCTCGCGCACGAGATCCTCGGTGACGACGTCGTCGGGCGCGCCCTCGGCGACGATGCGGCCCTGCTTCATGGCGACGAGGTGATCGGCGTACCGCGCGGCCTGGTTGAGGTCGTGCAGCACGACGACCACGGTCCGGCCGCGGCCGCCGTCCGGGGTGTCGGCGGCCAGTTGGCGCACCAGGTCGAGGACCTCGACCTGGTGCGCGATGTCGAGATACGTCGTCGGCTCGTCCAGGAGCAGGATGTCCGTCTCCTGCGCGATGGCCATCGCGATCCACACCCGCTGGCGCTGACCGCCCGACAGTTCGTCGACGGACCGCCCGGCGAGCACGGCGACGTCGGTGCGCTCCATCGCCTCCGTCACGGCCCGCTCGTCCTCGTCGGACCACTGCTGCCACCAGTGCTGGTGCGGCTGGCGTCCGCGCGCGACGAGGTCGGCGACGGTGATCGCCTCGGGTGCGACGGGTGTCTGCGGGAGCAGCCCGATCTGCTGGGCGATCTTCTTGGTCGGCAGCTTGGCGAGCGCGTCGCCGTCGAGCAGGACCGCGCCGCTCTTGGGCTTGAGGAGGCGGCCGAGCGCGCGCAGGGTCGTCGACTTCCCGCAGGCGTTGGGGCCGACGATGACCGTGACCTTGCCGTCGGGCACCGCGAGTTCGAGCTCGTGCACGACTTCGCGGTCCTGGTAGGCGAGGGTCAGCTCGCGGGCGCTGAGGCGGGCGGCGGTCACGAGGTGCCTCCATTGCTCACGGAACGGCTGCGGGCGCCGTGACTTCGGACGATCAGCCAGATCAGGTACGGGGCTCCGACGGCCGCCGTGAGCACGCCGACCGGCAGCTCGGTGGGCGAGAAGAGCCGCCGGGCAAGGAGGTCGGCGAGGACCATGATGAGTGCGCCGGTCAGGGCCGAGCAGAGCAGCGGGATCTGCGCGGTGCGGGTGAGGCGGCGGGCGATCTGCGGGGCGAGGAGCGCCACGAAGTCGACGGGACCGGCGGCGCCGGTCGCCACGGACGCCAGGACGACGCCGAGCAGCACGAGACCGAGGCGTACGTGTCCCAGGCGCACCCCGAGCGCGGTCGCCGTGTCGTCGTCCATGGTCACCGAGCGCTGGGCGCGGGCGGCCCAGAACACGAACGGCAGCAGTACGAGCAGGGTCCAGGCGAGCGGCGCGGCCTCCGCCCAGCCGCGGCCGTTGAGGGAGCCCGTCATCCAGATCTGCGCCTGCTGGGCGACGAGATAGTCGCCCTTGGTCATGAAGAGCGTGGTGATGGACCGCAGGGCGATCGCGAAGCCGATGCCGATGAGCACGAAGCGGGTCGCGTGCAGGCCGCCGCGCCAGGCGAAGACGTACACGAGGGCGGCCGCCGCGACGCCGCCGAGCACCGAGAGGTAGGGCAGGACGGCGGCCGACGTGACGCCGAAGGTCATCGCCCCCACCGTCAGGGCGCTCGCGCCCTGGCTGATGCCGATGATGTCGGGGCTGGCCAGCGGATTGCGGGCGACGGTCTGGATGAGCCCGCCCGCGACGCCGAAGGCGGCGCCGACGAGGAGGCCTACGACCATGCGGGGTTCGCGCAGCGTTCCCACGACCAGTTCGTCCGGCGACGGCTGCCCCGTCAGGACCTTCAGGACTTCGCCGGGCGCGACGAAGGACTCGCCGACGCAGAGGTACGCGAGGCAGCTTGCCGCCAGGAGCAGGGTGAGGGCGACTGCGGCTGCCGCTGCCCGGCGGTGCACGAGGAACGCGGCTTTCCGTAGCCGCAGTACGGAATACCCTGCTGGACGCAGCTTTACCGGCCGGCCCGCATCAAGGGTGGTGCCCACCCTTCCCCAAGCTCTCAACTTCGTTTGAGCAGGGGAGGCCCCAATCGCCCTGCGGAACGCCTGCCCACCAGGGAAACGGGCCGTCACGCTGCCACCGCCTTCCGGCGCACCAGGGTCACCAGGAACGGCACCCCGATCAGCGCGGTCATCACCCCGGCGGGCACCTCGCTCGGCGGGAAGATCACGCGCCCCACGGTGTCGGAGACGAGAAGCATGACGGGCCCGAGCACGGCGGCCATCGGCAGCACCCAGCGGTGTCCGCTGCCCACGATCGCTCGCGCGATGTGCGGGACCGCGAGCCCGATGAACGCGATGGGCCCGGCGGCCGCGACGCCCGCACCGGTCAGCACGGTCGCCCCGAGCCCCCCGACGATCCGCACGGTCGCGACCTTCTGGCCGAGCCCCTTGGCCACGTCCTCGCCGAGTGCGAGCGCGTCGAGCCCGCGTGCCACGGACAGCACCAGCACGAGCCCCACGAGCAGGAACGGCCAGATCTGCCCGACGATCTCCGCGTCACGCCCGGAGAGCGAGCCCACCTGCCAGAAGCGGAACTCGTCGAGGGCCGATGCCTTGGTGGTGAGGATCCCGGTGGTCACGGACACGAGCAGGGCATTGATCGCGGCGCCGCCGAGTGCGAGCTTCACCGGGGTCGCCCCGCCCCTCCCGCTCGCGGCGATCGCGTACACCGCGACGGACGCGATGCCCGCGCCGACGAAGGCGTACCAGACGTATCCGGTCAGCGTGTGCACGCCCGCGAACGCGATCGCCATGACCACACCCACCGACGCGCCCTGGCTGACGCCGAGGATGCCGGGGTCGGCGATGGGGTTGCGGGTGATGCCCTGAAGGACCGTGCCGGCCAGGGCGAGCGCGGCGCCGACCATCAGGCCGATGAGCGTGCGCGGCACCCGCATCTCGCGGACGACGTCGGCGGCGTCACTGTGCCCGCCGTGCAGCAGGGCGTCGATGACGGCGGACGGCGCGATGGCGCGGGCGCCGACGGAGAGGCTGAGCAGGACCGCGAGCAGCAGGGCCACCACGGCTGCCGTCATCGCGACAACGCGTCCGGCTGGCACACGCATCGGCTGAGCTCGTTTCGGATCGGTGGGGGCTGAGCGGGGAAGCTCGGTAAGGCTTGGCTAAGAATAGGGGCGGCCCCAGCGCCGGTCATCCGGCGGTCAGGCCTCTGCACAATGGCCTCATGACGTCACGCGCACTGACGGTCGGCTTCGACCTCGACATGACCCTGATCGACTCCCGCCCCGGCATCAGGGAGGCCTACGTGGCCCTGTCCGCCGAGACGGGGACGTACATAGACGCCGACCTCGCCGTCACCCGGCTCGGGCCGCCGCTCGAGGAGGAGTTGCGCAACTGGTTCCCCGCCGACCGGATCCAGGAGATGGGCGACCGCTACCGTGAGATCTATCCCACATACGCCATCGCCCCCACGCTCGCGATGCCCGGCGCCCGTGAGGCGGTGGCCGCCGTGCGCGCCCACGGCGGCCGGGCGATCGTGGTGACCGCCAAGCACGAGCCGAACGCGAAGCTCCACCTGGCGCACCTGGGCATCGAGGCGGACGCGGTGATCGGCTGGCTGTGGGCCGAGGCGAAGGCGGAGGCGCTGCGCGAGCACGACGCGGCGGTGTACGTCGGTGACCACACCGGTGATGTACGCGGCGCGCGTACGGCGGGCGCGCTCTCCGTCGCGGTGGCCACCGGGCCGTGCGACGCAGCGGAACTGCGCGCGGCGGGCGCGGACGTCGTGCTCACGGACCTGACGGAGTTCCCGGCCTGGCTCGACGCCCACGTCGCGGGCGGCGCCGTCAGGTAGCCGCGGATTTCGCCGTGGGGGTCCCTCCCTGCTCATCAAGAGCTCGGGGGAGGCGCTGCACGGCGATACCGCGCAGCACTCCTGCCCCGGCGATGAGGAATCCGACGCCCATCAGCATGCACACCGCGTACGCGATGGACGGGAAGGGGTCGGTGCCGAGGAACAGTGGGGCCACCGTGACCAGAGTGGCCACGGCTCCGACGAAGAAAACGATCGCTCCGGTACGGACCAGGCCATCGCCCGGTCCGGCGGAATTCGCTTGGGTTTTGTCACGCACCCCACCAGGGTAGTTCCCAGCGCGAAGGAAGAATCCGGGGACGTCTTGTCACCGGCCCCCGGACCAATAGTCTTGGTTCCGGCGGGTCGGGCGACCCGCTGTAGTGCTATCCAGAGCCGTTTTCCGCGGCATAGACGCGTTCGACGACAAGTACGAGGACGAGGACTTCAGGTGCCTACCGGCAAGGTCAAGTGGTTCAACAGCGAGAAGGGCTTCGGCTTTCTCTCCCGCGATGACGGCGGCGACGTCTTCGTGCACTCCTCCGTACTGCCCGCAGGTGTCGACACACTCAAGCCCGGCCAGCGCGTCGAGTTCGGCGTCGTCGCCGGTCAGCGCGGTGACCAGGCCCTGTCGGTGACGATCCTCGACCCGACGCCGTCCGTCGCGGCCGCGCAGCGGCGCAAGCCGGACGAACTGGCGTCCATCGTCCAGGACTTGACGACACTCCTGGAGAACATCACGCCGATGCTGGAGAAGGGCCGCTACCCCGACAAGGCGTCGGGCGCGAAGATCGCCGGCCTGCTCCGGGCGGTGGCGGACCAACTGGACGTGTAGAAGCCGGTGGCCTCTGGTCGTATCGGTACTTTCTAGACGTAGGTGAGCGCGTCCGGCGCGAGGGGCGGTACGAGCCCCTCCGCCGCGGCGCGGGTCAGGAGTCCGCGGATCGCCGCGTAGCCGTTCTCGCCCAGATCGGCCGTGAACTCGTTCACGTAGAGCCCGATGTGCTGGTCGGCGACGGCCGGATCCATCTCCTGCGCGTGCTCCTGCACGTAGGGCCGCGAGGCCTCGGGGTCGTCCCAGGCCATTCGCACCGACGTACGGACGCTGTCCGCGAGCTGCCGCAGACGCTCCTCGCCCAGGGACCGCTTGGCGATGATCGCGCCCAGCGGAATGGGCAGGCCCGTCGTCCGCTCCCAGTGCTCGCCCATGTCGGCGAGGCAGTTGAGGCCGTAATTCTGATAGGTGAAGCGCGCCTCGTGGATGACGAGCCCGGCGTCGACCTTGCCGTCCCGCACCGCGGGCATGATCTGGTCGAAGGGCAGCACCACGATCTCGCCCACGCCGTCACCGGCCAGGGTGTCCGCGGCCCAGAGCCGGAACAGCAGATACGCCGTCGACTTCTCGCTCGGCACCGCGACCGTCTTGCCCCTGAGGTCGACGCCCGCCTCGCGGGTCAGGACCAGCGGCCCGCAGCCACGCCCGAGCGCACCGCCGCAGGGCAGCAGCGCGTACTCGTCGAGGACGTAGGGCAGCACGGCGTACGACACCTTCAGGACGTCGAGCTCGCCGCGCTCGGCCATGCCGTTGGTGATGTCGATGTCGGCGAAGGTGACATCGAGTGCGGGCGCGCCGGGCACCCGGCCGTGCGCCCAGGCGTCGAAGACGAACGTGTCGTTCGGGCAGGGCGAGTAAGCGATCCGCAGGGTGTTCGCGTCGTGAGCGTCGTGTGCTTCCTGCGCGGGCGATTCAGTCATGCCGTTTCCAACTCTCCAGTACGGGCGCGAATTTCCCGAACGCCTCTCCCAGCGCGCCGAGCGCCTCGCCGATCCGCCAGGCCGCGCGGTCCCGTGGTCCGACGGCGTTGGAGATCGCGCGTATCTCCAGGACGGGCAGTGCGTACGCGGCGGCCGCCTCGGCGACGCCGAAACCCTCCATCGCCTCGGCGAGCGCCCGCGGGTGGCGTCGGCGCAGCTCGGCGGCGCGCTCGGCGGAGCCGGTCACGGTGGAGACGGTCAGGACGCTGCCGATGAGACCGCCGCAGGCGGCGGCCAGATCCCGTACGAGGGACAGCGGCGGCGCGTGGGTGACGGCCCCGAACCCGAGCTCCGTGACGGGCAGGAAGCCGTCGGGCGTCTCGGCACCCAGATCGGCCGCGGTGATCTCGTCGGCGAGGACGAGTGCGCCGAGAGGCGCGTCGGGCCCGAAGCCGCCGCCGATCCCGGCGGAGATCACCAGGTCGTACGGGCCGCGCGCGAGGGCGGCCGCCGTGTGCGCGGCGGCTGCCGCGGGGCCGACACCGACGGCGACGGCGTCCATGTGAGGGGGCAGCACGTCGGCCACCGCGTCCCGTTCGGCCGGGACCGCGGTGGCCACCAGTACGCGAGGGGTGGAAGCCAAGGGAAGGGTCAGGAGTCCTTCTTGAGCTTGAACGACCACAGGCCGGTCGCCTTGGCCGTGGAGCCCTTGCCGCCTTCGAGCAGGCTGACGGTGGTGGAGTTCTTGCCGCCGCCGTACTGCTGGTTGAAGAAGACGCTGCCGGGGATGACGACGTAGGTCTTGTTGCTGGCCTCGGTGAGCGGCTGACCGTTCATCAGGAGCGTCCAGCCCTTGTCGGCGACCTCGGGGTCGACGCCGAAGCGGACCTTCTCGTCGGGGTCGACCGTGATGGACTCGACGTCCGTGTCCTTGAGGCAGCCCTGCAGCTGGGACTGCTCGAGCTCCTTGCCGTCGTTGTAGCAGGAGGCCTCGGAGTTCACCGAGTTGCTGCCGACCGTGACGGTGGCGAGCGGCGTCGGCTTGTCACAGGCCGACAGGACGAGGAGTCCGGCGGAGACAGCGCCAAGGGCGGCCACGGAACGGCGGCGACGCGCCGGGCTGAGGACGTGTGCGGCTCCGCCGCGGAGCAGGGAGGTCATGGGCGAAGGCTATCGGGCACCCCGTGCCGTCCCGCCACGTGGGGGTCGCGGCGTGCCGCACCCGTTGATTTGTCGGGCTCACGCCACCCGCGAGCGGCGCTTCCCGCCGTGCCGGGCCGCCGAAAGCAGGCCCCGCACGGTCGAGAGCCAGCCGACGGCGACGATCGCCGCGGCCACCGAGAACCCCAGTGACCCGTTCAGCGGCAGGGCCATGCCGATTCCGCCGCCCACCACCCATGACACCTGGAGCAGGGTCTCCGAGCGGGCGAAGGCCGAGGTCCGTACTTCTTCCGGTACGTCCCGCTGGATCAGCGCGTCCAGGGAGAGCTTCGACATGGCCTGGGCGAAGCCCGCCACCGCGCCGAGGCAGGCGACACCCACGGCCCCGAAGAACACCGCCGCGGTGACGGCCACGCCGAGGACGACGGCGACGACGGTCACGATGATGACCTCCGGCGCCCGCGATCTGAGGCCGGCGCCGACGGCGGTGCCGAGCGCGTTGCCGACTCCGGCCGCGACACCCACTATCCCCAGGGACACCGCGGCGCTCTGGCCGCCGAGCGGTTCCTCGCGCAGCAGGAAGGCGAGGAAGAAGATGAGGAAGCCGGAGAGACACCGCAGTGCGGCGTTGGCGGTGAGGGCGTGGGTGACGGCGGGCCCGACCGTACGCAGACCCAGGCGACGCTTCTTGGACGTGTCCGACGCGGCCTCGGCGCGCGCGTGCAGATGCAGATGTTCCTCGTCGGCCGCGAGCAGCGCCTTGTGCTCGCCCTTGGCCGAGTCGACCTTGGGCGGCAGAGACATGGACAGGAACATCCCCACGATGAAGATCACGAAGGCGCCGTAGAGCGGCCAGCGTGGTCCGAGCGCCTGTAGCCCCGCGCCGATCGGGGCCGCGATCCCGGTGGCGAGGAGCCCGCCGAGCGTGACTCTGGAGTTGGCCTTGACCAGGGAGAACCCCTTGGGCAGGAGTCTGGGCACCACGGCGCTCCGTACGACCCCGTACGCCTTCGAGGCGACCAGGACGCCGAGCGCGGCCGGATAGAGCTCCAGGCTCCCGGTGATCACCGCCTCGGACAGCAGCAGCGCCAGGAGGGCGCGGGCCAGCATCGCGGCGGCCATCGCGTACCGGCGGCCGTGCGGGAGGCGGTCGAGGAGGGGGCCGATGACGGGGGCGAGGAGGGTGAAGGGCGCCATGGTGATGGCGAGGTAGAGGGCGACACGGCCGCGGGCCTCGTCCGTCGGCACGGAGAAGAAGACGGTGGAGGCGAGCGCGATCGTGATCATGACGTCGCCCGCGCCGTTCACGGCGTGCAGTTCGATGAGCTTGCCGAGGCCCGACTCGCCCGCGCCGTGCGCGTGCGTGGCCTTGCGGATGCCGCGGGCCGTGCCGGTGAAGGGCAGGTGCAGGGCACGGCCGACCCAGCGGGCGGACCGGTTCAGGACCGGACCCCGTCCGCTGTATCCCTGGGACGACGACCTTGCGGCTGCCACCTCGTCATAGTGCCCCCTAAAGGCGCGCTGTACGGGTGGGTGGGCGGGAGAAACGCCGCGAAGCGGCGAAACGCTCTGCTCGGTGGGGAGGGCAGCCGCACGCCGGTGTAGGCCCAGGGGCCAGGAGAAGGTAGCGTGCGTAGCGCGCCTGCGGCGGTTGTTCTTGGCCGCGCGCCTCTCGGTCATCCCGCAGAATGGATGACGTAGGTGCGCCCGAGGACGTTCGGGCGCGGACGTCGACGCGGCCCTTTGGTCCGCTCCGTCCGCACTCCCGCGTATGGGTGGCGCACTCGTGAGACGGCGTAATGGAGAAGCGATACCTGTGAGCGCAGCGACAACGCGAAGCCGTACCCCGCGTACCCCGCGTACTCCCGACCGCCTGTGCGCCGAGGCGGTGGGACTGGCCCGCGACGCGGCCGAGGAGGCCGCCGCGCCCGGTGTGGTCGGTGAGCATGTCGAGGTCGTGGTCGAGGGCGACCGCGTCGTCACGCACCTGTTCGAGTGCAAGGAGTTCGGCTACCGGGGCTGGCGCTGGGCCGTGACGGTGGCCCGCGCCTCGCGCGCCAAGGTCGTCACGCTCGACGAGACGGTGCTGTTGCCCGGCCCGGATGCCTTGCTGGCCCCCGAGTGGGTGCCGTGGAGCGAGCGGCTGCGTCCCGGTGACATGGGCCCGGGGGACCTGCTCCCCACGGACGCGGAGGATCTGCGCCTGGAGCCCGGCTACTCCGGCGAGGAGGAGCCGCCGCCGAACTCCGTGTTCTCCGAGGAGATGGCGGAGCTCGTCGAGGCGGAGGACGCGGACGTGACGGCGGGCTCGCCCGCCGAGCTGCCGGCTGCGCCGGCGCGTGGCTCCATCGCGGCGCTCGCGGACGAGCTCGGCATGCGCCGGGCGCGTGTCCTGTCCCGGTACGGCCTGCATGCCGCGGCCGATCGCTGGGAGGAGTCACACGGCGCGAAGACGGCGATGGCGCAGGCGGCGCCCGCGTCCTGCGTCAGCTGCGGCTTCCTTGCCCCGATCGGCGGATCGCTCGGGCAGGCGTTCGGGGTCTGCGCGAATGAGTTCGGTCCTGCGGACGGGCACGTGGTCTCCCTCGCGTACGGCTGCGGGGGTCACTCGGAGGCGGCCGTGATGCCTACGCCGTCGCGGCCTGCCGCGCCCGTCCTCGACGAGACCCGCGTAGACGTCCTCCCCCTGCGCCCGTCCCCCGACTCGGGCTCGGTCCCGCTGGAGGGTGCGGCGGAGGATCTCGGCCACAGCTGAGATTACGTGGGGCCTGGCCCTGGCGGGCTTTCGCTGGGGGGTGCGCTCGCGCTCTGCCTGCGTGGCGGCGGCCCCTCGTGCCCGCGCTGCGCGCGGATCATCCCCACCCACCCACCCGTTTGCCCCGGGGTGCAGGGGCTGGCGACATTGGCGTGCGCCGGTTTTCTGCCTGGCGGCCCGGTGGTCGCTCGTACCCGCGCTGCGCGCGGTTTTTCCCGCCCACCCGCCCGTTTGCCCTGGGGTGTAGGGGTTGGCGTCGTTGGCGTGCGCCGGTTTTCTGCCTGGAGGCCCGGCGGTCGCTTGTGCCCGCGCTGCGCGCGGATCATCCCCACCCACCCACCCGTTTGCCCTGGGGTGTAGGGGTTGGCGTCGTTGGCGTGCGCCGGGTTTCTGCCTCGAGGCCCGGTGGTCGCTCGTGTCCGCGCTGCGCGCGGATTTTCCCCGCCCACCCACCCGTTTGCCGGGAGAAACCGCGCGGAGCGCGTGGTGGTGTCTGCCGGTCCGTGGAACGGAACTCCCCCTCCCTGCGCCGCACAGGGCCCCTTCGCGATGGGTGGGCGGGGAGCATTCGCGCGGAGCGCGGGCTCAAGCGACCAGCGGGCTGCGGATCGGGTCTGTCCGCGCCGCGAGGGGTTCCTACGTGATGGCTCGTGCTTCGGGGTGACCGGGTGGGTGGGCGGGGAGCATTCGCGCGGAGCGCGGGCTCAAGCGACCGCCGGGCCGCGGATCGGGTCTGCCCGCGCCGCGAGGGGCTCCTACGTGATGGCTCGTGCTGCGGGGTGATCGGGTGGGTGGGTGGGGGAAATTCGCGCGGAGCGCGGGGTGATGTTCGCCGGGACGAGGATCAGGTCTCCCCGCGCCGCGAAGAGCACGGGCGGGGATGCCCCGCGCGCAGCGCGGGAGAGGACACCGCCGCAAGCCCCCCCGCAGGGACCCGCACTGGTGGGCAAAACCGCAGGACGCGATACCGTTCGCCCCGCGAACCGAGCGAGGGAGACGACACCGTGAGCAAGACCGTGCGGCCGGCGGCCGAGGGCACTGACCCGTTCGGCACGGCACGGCTCCGCCGGGGAGTCCTCGACGCCTGGGCGGCGAGCCCGGCCCGGTTCCGGGAGGACGCCAACGCCGAGGAGGACCTCGCCCTCGGCGGCTACCGGGACCGCCTGATCGTCGAGCTCGCCCAGAATGCCGCTGATGCCGCGGCCAGGGCCGGGGCCCCGGGACGACTCGCCCTCACCCTCCGGGACGGCGTACTCGCCGCCGCCAACAACGGCGCCCTCCTCGACGCCACCGGCGTCGAATCCCTCTCCACCCTCCGCGCCTCCGCCAAGCGGGAGGATCAGGGCAACGGCGCCGTCGGACGCTTCGGCGTCGGCTTCGCCGCCGTCCTCGCCGTCTCCGACGAGCCCGCCCTCGTGGGACGTACCGGCGGAGTCCGCTGGTCCCTGAGCGAGGCACGCGAACTCGCCGCCGACACGGCCCGCTTCAGCCCCGGCCTCGGAGATGAAATCCGCAGGCGCGACGGCCACGTACCCCTGCTGCGGCTGCCCTTCGCCGCCGAAGGGACCGCCCCGGAGGGGTACGACAGCGTCGTCATCCTGCCCCTGCGCGACGCCGCCGCCGAGGACCTCGTCCTGCGGCTCCTGAGCGACATCGATGACGCGCTCCTCCTCGCTCTCCCCGGCCTCGCGGAAGTGACGGTCCAGGTCGGCGACCACGCCCCCCGCACCCTGCGCCGCACCGCCGAGCCCGGCTACGTGGACGTCTCCGACACCCGTGACGGCGACACCCGCTGGCGTACCGTCAGCCGGCAGGGCGGCCTGGAGCAGGATCTTCTCGCCGACCGGCCCGTCGAGGAGCGGCTGCGCCCCCACTGGTCCGTCACCTGGGCCGTCCCCACCGACCGCGAGGGCGCCCCGCAGGCTCCCCGCAGCGCCCCCGTCCTGCACGCGCCGACCCCGAGCGACGAGCCGCTCGGAGTGCCCGCCCTGCTCATCGCCTCGTTCCCGCTGGACACGACACGGCGGCACGCGGCGCCGGGCCCGCTGACCGACTTCCTCGTGCAGCGCGCGGCCGACGCGTACGCCGAACTCCTCGCCGCCTGGCGGCCCGTCGGGGAAGGCATCATCAGCCTCGTCCCCGGCCCGCTCGGCAAGAGCGAACTCGACGGCGCCCTGCGCCAGGCCATCCTCGACCGGCTGCCCCGCACCGCTTTCCTGCCGCCCGCGGTGGAGGCCGTCCCGCAAGAGGACCCCGACGTACCCGAGTGGCAGGTCCCCGTCGCGCTGCGCCCGCGTGACGCCGAGGTCGTGGAGGGCGCGGGCGCCGACACCGTACGCGTGCTCGCCGACGTCCTGCCCAGCCTGCTGCCCGCCGGGCTCGAACGGCGTGCCGAGCTGCGCACCCTCGGTGTCGCCCGCGTACCGCTGACCGAGGCGATCGACCGCCTCGCGGGGCTCGAGCGGGAGCCGAGCTGGTGGCGACGGCTGTACGACACTCTCGCGGGTGTCGATCCCGACCGTTTGACCGGGCTTCCCGTCCCCCTCGCTGGGGGCACCTCCCAGGCTTTCGGCTCTGGGGGAAGCCGCACCACCATCGGGCCCCGCCAGGTCCTCCTGCCGGTCATCGGCGACGACAGCGACCCCGCGGCCCTGGTCCGCCTCGGTCTGAAGGTCGCGCACCCCGACGCCGTGCACCCCCTCCTGGAGAAGCTCGGCGCCCTGCCCGCCACGCCCCGCGCCGTCCTGACGACCCCGCAGGTCCGCGCCGCCGTCGCCGCATCGCTCGACGACGACACGTGGGACGAGGACGCCCCGGACGCCGACGAGCTCGCGGACATCGTGCTCGCGCTCGTCCGTGACGCGAACCTCGCGCCCGGCGACGAGCCCTGGCTCGGCGCGCTCGCCCTCCCCGACGACGAGGACGGCGACCTCGCGCCCGCCGGTGAACTCGTCTTCCCCGGCAGCCCCTTCGCTCAGGTCATGCGCGAGGACGAACTCGCCACGGTGGACGCCGAGCTGGCCGAGCGCTGGGGCGAGCAGCCCCTCGCCGCGTGCGGGGTGCTCGCCACCTTCGCGCTCGTCCGCGCCACGGACGTCGTACTCGACCCCGATGAACTCGATCCGCGCGAGGGCGACTTCGCCGAGCCCGACGACGCGGGGCTGCTCGACGCGGTCGACGTGTGGTGCGAGGACACCCTCGACCGGCTGCCGGAGACTCCCGTCCCGCCGGTCGCCACCGAGATCATCGCCGTACGGGACCTGGACCTGGTCGACGACGACTGCTGGCCGCAGGCCCTCGCGATGCTCTCGTGCCCGCCGCTGCGGGACGCGTTGACGCAGCCGCTGCGGATCCTGCTCCCGGACGGCACGACGGAGAGCGTCCGTTCGTACACGGCGTGGTGGCTGCGCGGGAATCCGGTGCTCGGCGGGCGGCGTCCCGCCGGTCTGCGGGCGTCGGGCGGCGATCCGCTGCTCGAAGGGCTCTACGACGCGGCCGACGCGTCCGGCTTCGACGACGAGCAGGTGCTGCGGGCGCTCGGCGTCCGTACGTCGGTCGCCGCACTCCTCGCGGAGCCCGGCGGCGCCGCGGAGCTGCTCGAACGGCTCGCTGATCCGGAGAGGACCGTTTCGGCGTCCCAACTGCACGCGCTGTACGGCGCCTTGGCCGATCTGGACCCGGAGCAGGTGACGCTGCCGGACGAGGTACGGGCCGTGGTGGACGGTGACGTCGTGGTCGTCGACGTGGCGGACGCGGTCGTCGCCGACACCCCCGACCTGCTGCCGCTGGCGGGGGGCGTGGCGCTGCTGCCCGTGGAGCCCCGCAGGGCGGGCGACCTGGCCGAGCTGTTCCAGGTGCGCAGGCTGAGCGAGACGGCGGCGGTGGAGCCCGCGGGGGAGGGCGCCGAGCATCCGGTGCCGGAGCCGGTGCGGATTCTGCTGGGTTCCGGGACCCCGGAGACGTACGTGGAGCACGAGGAGCTGATCGCGGGCGGCGTCGAGCTGGACTGGCGCCGGACGCCGGACGGCACGGTCCACGCCGCCACGCTGGAGGGCGTGGCCGCGGGACTCGCGTGGGCGGCGGGCCAGTGGCCGCGCCGCTTCGAGGTCGCGGCGCTGCTCGAAGACCCCTCCCGGACCGACGAGCTGGAGCGGGACCGTTGGTTCGACTGAGCAGCGGGGAGCGGACCGCTCGCTTGACGACCGGCTTCCGGCGAACGCTTCTTCCGGCGAACCCTGCCGGAAGCCCCCGCTCCCCTTCCCGGTCACAAAATCTTCACTTCCCGTACAACCAGAGGGGCGGGTCGCGGGTCTGATCTTCCGAGTCAACAGACTCCTAGATCACTGGGCTCCGCGTGACAACCCCCATATACCGCGGCGCCCCCTTCCCACCTGGGGAAACACATGCGCATCCGTGCCACCGTGGCCGTACTGACCGGCACCCTGGCCCTGTCCGCCCTCGTCGTCCCGGCCGCCCAGGCCGCCGACGGGCCGAACGACCCGAAGCTCGCGCCCTTCGCCGCCAACGCACCGGCCGACGAGGTCGTCGGCGACACGAAGATCACGAAGGTCGTCGTCAACGGCGGCAAGAACATCGTGGTCGGCACCACCGAGAAGAAGAAGTTCACCATCGCCGTCACGGCGACCGACCCCGAGGGCATCTACGACGCCGATGCCCTCCTGTGGCACGGCTCGGACGCCGAGACCGACGTCGACGGCCTGCTCTTCTCCGATGAGGCCGGGGCCACCTGCAAGGTCGTCAACGCGACCACCTCCACCTGCACGGTCAACGTAACCGCCGACCCGAAGCTCGACCTCTACAGCAACATCCTGGCCGGCAAGTGGAAGGTGTCGGCGTACGCGATCGGCAACGACGCCGACTCCATCAGCAAGGACACGGTCGGCTACGCCAGCATCCAGCGCAACGCCCGCCTCACCACCAACGCCTCCCCGGAGCCCGTCAAGAAGGGCAAGACCCTCACGGTCACCGGCGCCCTGACCCGCGCCAACTGGGACACCTTGAAGTACGCGGGCTACACCAAGCAGTCGGTGAAGCTCCAGTACAAGAAGAAGGGTGCGACCTCCTACTCCACCCTCAAGACCATCACGTCCGACTCCAAGGGCAACCTGAGGACGACCGTGACGGCCTCCGCGGACGGCTACTACCGCTACGTCTTCGCCGGTACGTCCACGACTCCGGCCGTGACGTCGACCAGCGACTTCGTGGACGTCAACTAGCAGCCCACAAGCACCTACGCCGGAAAGCGGCGGCCGACCCAGCGGAAGATGACCTCGATGATCAGCGAGGCCACCGCCGCGATCGCGACCGCCGCCCACGGCATCGTCGTGCCGACCAGTTTCAGCTGGAAGAAGTCCTGGAGCCACGGCACGGTGAGCACCAGCAGGAAGCCGAGACCCATCGTGCCGATGAGGCCGAGCCGCCACCACGTGTAGGGGCGGGCGATGATCGCGAGGACCCACATGGCGATCAGGAACAGCGCAAGCGTGGCCGCGCTGGTCTCGGCTTCCCGCGCGCCCGCGCCCGAGTAGTGGCTGCGTGCCAGGAGGTACGTGCAGAACGTCGCCGCGCCCGCGACGACCCCGCCCGGGATCGCGTACCGCATGACCCTGCGTACGAAGTGGGGCTTGGCCCGCTCCTTGTTGGGGGCGAGCGCGAGGAAGAAGGCCGGGACGCCGATCGTCAGGGTGGACAGGAGCGTCAGGTGGCGCGGCAGGAACAAGTACTCCACCTGCGAGCAGACCACGAGCAGCGCGATGACGACCGAGTAGACGGTCTTCACCAGGAACAGCGTCGCGACCCGCGTGATGTTGCCGATGACGCGGCGGCCCTCCGCGACCACCGAGGGCAGTGTCGCGAAGCTGTTGTTCAGGAGCACGATCTGGGCGACCGCCCGCGTCGCCTCGGAGCCCGAGCCCATCGAGACGCCGATGTCGGCGTCCTTCAGGGCCAGGACGTCGTTCACGCCGTCGCCCGTCATGGCGACCGTGTGGCCGCGTGACTGGAGGGCGCCCACCATGTCGCGCTTCTGCTGCGGGGTGACCCGGCCGAAGACGGAGTTGGCGTCCAGGGCCTCGGCCATCTCGCCCTGCTCCGCGGGCAGCTTGCGGGCGTCCACGGTGTTCTCCGCGCCCGGCAGGTTCAGCTTCCCGGCGACCGCGCCCACGGACACCGCGTTGTCGCCGGAGATGACCTTGGCGCTGACGTCCTGCTCCTCGAAGTACCGCAGGGTGTCGGCGGCGTCCGGGCGCAGCCGCTGCTCCAGGACGACCAAGGCGGTGGCGCGGGCCCCCGCGGCCACGTCAGGGTCGTCCAGTTCACCGGCGGCGCGGGCGAGCAGCAGTACGCGCAGGCCCTGTTGGTTGAGGTCCTCGATCTCGGCGAGGGACGGGTCGCCGTCGGGGAGGAGGACGTCGGGGGCGCCAAGGAGCCACGTCGAGGTGTTGCCGTCGCCCTCGCTGAAGGAGGCGCCGCTGTACTTGCGGGCCGAGGAGAAGGGCAGCGACTCGGTGCAGCGCCACTCCTCGTGGTCGGGGTAGGCGTCGATGATCGCCTGGAGCGAGGCGTTGGGCCGCGGGTCGGATTCCCCCAGGGCGCCGAGGACTTTTCGTACGTACGCCTCGTCCGTGCCGTTCAGCGGGCGCAGTTCGGTGACGTCCATGCCGCCCTCGGTGAGGGTGCCGGTCTTGTCGAGGCAGACCGTGTCGACGCGGGCCAGGCCCTCGATCGCGGGGAGTTCCTGCACGAGGCACTGCTTGCGGCCGAGCCGGATGACGCCGATCGCGAAGGCGACCGACGTGAGGAGCACGAGCCCCTCCGGGATCATGGGGACGATGCCGCCGACGGTGTAGGCGACGGACTCCTTGAAGTTGTCGTCCTTGACGACGAGCTGGCTGATGATGAGGCCGATCGAGGTCGGGACCATCAGCCACGTCACGTACTTGAGGATCGTGGAGATGCCGGTGCGCAGCTCGGAGTGGACGAGCGTGAAGCGGCTCGCCTCCTCGGCGAGCTGCGCCGCGTACGCCTCGCGGCCGACCTTCGTGGCGGTGAACGCGCCGCCGCCCGCGACCACGAACGAGCCCGACATCATCTTGTCGCCGGGCTTCTTGATGACCGGGTCGGCCTCACCGGTCAGGAGTGACTCGTCGACCTCAAGGCTCTCGGTCTCGACCGCCTCGCCGTCCACCACGATCTTGTCGCCGGGACCCAGCTCCACCAGGTCGCCGAGGACGATCTCGGAGGTGGAGATCTCGGACGCCGTGCCGTCGCGCCGGACGGTCGGCTTGGCCTCGCCGATGACCGCGAGTCCGTCCAGGGTCTTCTTGGCGCGCAGCTCCTGGATGATGCCGATGCCCGTGTTGGCGATGATCACGAAGCCGAAGAGGCTGTCCTGGATCGGCGCGACGAAGAGCATGATCACCCAGAGCACGCCGATGATCGCGTTGAAGCGGGTGAAGACGTTCGCCCGGATGATCTCGGTGGTGGACCGGGAGCTGCGGACGGGTACGTCGTTGACCTCGCCGCGTGCGACCCGCTCGGCGACCTCGGCGGCGGTCAGACCCGTCGCGCGTCCGGTGGGCGGTGCCACCGGGTGGACCGGGTCGAGTTCGGCGCCCGCGTCGATATGCGTCATGGCATCGACGGTACGGGCGGGGCGGGGGCTTCACCCCTTGAGTGGCCCAAAGATCCGACCACGGTAGGAGACGGACCGTCCCGTGGTCGTACTGGAGTCCCGTGGTCGTGCGGGCGGCCGCGCGACGAACGGACTACTCGGCGGCCGGGGCCGCCTTGCGCGCCGCGTCCCGCTTGATCGCCGCGTCGCGGCCCCGCACGTACCAGATGCCGATCAGGCCGAGGCCGGCTCCGGCCAGGCAGGTCCACACCCACCAGGTGGCGTCGCGGTCGTCGAACCAGCCGTAGAACGGCAGCTGCACCAGGAAGAGGACGAACCAGAGGATCGTGCCGCCCGTGATGGTGGCGACGACGGGGCCCTCCAGGGGCTCGGGCGCCTCGTGCTTGGGGGTCCACTTCTCCATGCGCCTAGCTTACGAGCCGCCGGGGCGGGCCTCCGCGGGGGTCGGTGTGCCCTGACGCCACAAGGGTCTACGCGCGGAGATAGCGAATTCCCCTTCATGTATTCATACTGAAACCGCTCGTTAATGGCTGGTTGTTTTCGTAAGAACAAACAAATCGATCAATGACCGCCGCTTGACGATCTTCCCCCTTTCTCTGCGTTTCTCTGAGTCCACGAGGTCCCGCATGCCTTCCTCGGCCACCACCCCGGTCGACGCCAGCAAAGAGCCGCCGAAGCCCCCGCAGGGTGGCATCGACGGCTTCTTCAAGATCACCGAGCGGGGTTCGACCCTCGCCCGTGAGGTCCGAGGCGGCTTCGCCACCTTCTTCGCGATGGCCTACATCATCGTGCTGAACCCGATCATCCTGGGCAGCGCGAAGGACATGTACGGGCACCAGCTCGACAATGGCCAGCTGGTGACCGCGACCGCCGTGGTCGCCGCCTTCACCACGCTGCTCATGGGCGTCATCGGCAACGTCCCGATCGCGCTCGCCGCCGGTCTCGGCGTGAACACCGTGGTCGCCCTCCAGCTCGCGCCCCGTATGTCGTGGCCCGACGCGATGGGCATGGTCGTCCTCGCGGGCTTCGTCGTGATGCTGCTCGTGGCGACCGGACTGCGGGAGCGCGTGATGAGCGCCGTGCCGCTGGGCCTGCGCAAGGGCATCGCGATCGGCATCGGCCTCTTCATCATGCTGATCGGTCTCGTCGACGCCGGCTTCGTCTCGCGCATCCCGGACGCCGCGCACACCACGGTCCCGCTGCAGCTCGGCGGCGACGGCCACCTCAACGGCTGGCCCGTGCTCGTCTTCGTGCTCGGCGCGCTGCTCACGCTCTGCCTGATCGTGCGCAAGGTGCCGGGCGCGATCCTCATCAGCATCGTCGTCATGACGATCGTCGCGATGATCGTCAACGCGGTCGCGAAGGTGCCCTCCTGGGGCCTGACGACGCCCGAGTGGCCCGGCAACCCCGTCGCGACCCCGGACTTCGGCCTGGTCGGTCAGGTCAGCCTGTTCGGCGGCTTCGAGAAGGTCGGTCTGCTCACCGGCATCCTCTTCGTCTTCACCGTGCTCCTGTCCTGCTTCTTCGACGCCATGGGCACGATCATGGGCGTCGGCGACGAGGCCAAGCTGACCGACGCCAACGGCAACATGCCGGGCATGAACAAGGTCCTGTTCGTCGACGGCATCGCGGTCGCCGCGGGCGGCGCCTCGTCCTCCTCGGCCACCACCTGCTTCGTGGAGTCCACGGCGGGCGTCGGCGAGGGCGCGCGTACGGGCTTCGCCAACATCGTCACCGGCGGCCTCTTCACCGTGGCGCTGTTCCTCACGCCCCTCGCGACGATGGTCCCGTCGCAGGCGGCCACGCCCGCGCTGCTCGCGGTCGGCTTCCTGATCCTGTCCGGCTCGATCGGCCAGATCGACTGGGCGGACTTCACCATCGCGATCCCGGCGTTCCTGACGATGATGATGATGCCGTTCACGTACTCGATCACGAACGGCATCGGCATCGGCTTCATCTCGTTCACCGTGCTGCGCCTGGCGTCCGGCCGCGGCCGTGAGGTGCCGGCCGCGATGTACATCGTGTCGGCCGTCTTCGCCTTCTACTACCTGATGCCGGCGCTCGGCCTCACGTAACCGAGTCGACCCGGTCTCGCGTACATGCCTACGGGGCGGCCATCAGGCCGCCCCGTAGAACTTTTCCGTCTCCTCGACGGCGCTCTGGAAGCGCTCGTCGAAGTCGCCACGGATGAGCGTCCCGACCACGTAGTCCTGGACGCTCATTCCCCTCTTGGCGGCGTGCTGCTTGAGCCGGTCGAGCAGCTCACCGTCTATTCGCAGGCTGAGCACTGTCGATCCCATGCGTGCCAGGGTCCCTGCCGTTCCGCGGACCGTGTCTCACTTTCCGCGGCCACCTCACTCATATGGGTGACGAAAGGGTTCCGTGACTCTCGTCGCGGGAAACCAGGTGGTCTTTAGCTAGAGTAATGAGTTACTCTAACGAACATGCCGGACCTCTCCCATGGTGACGACGCCGCCGCCGTGAACTCCCTGCGCTCCGCCGTGATGCGCCTGTCCCGTCGACTCAAGCACCAGCGGGTCGACGAGTCGCTGAGCCCCACCGAGATGTCGGTGCTCGGCACCCTCGCCCGCTGCGGCCACGCCACCCCCGGTGAGCTGGCCCGCAAGGAGCACGTGCAGCCGCCGTCGATGACCCGCATCGTCGCGCTGCTCGAAGCCAAGGGTCTCGTCCGGCTCGAGCCGCATCCCGAGGACCGCCGCCAGAAGGTGGTGACCCAGACGGAGACGGCCGAGGCCATGCTCGAGGAGAGCCGCCGCAAGCGGAACGCCTGGCTGGCCGGCCTGACGGAGCACCTGGACGAGGACGAGTGGGCGCGACTGCGCGCCGCGGCCCCCGTCCTGGAGAAGCTCGCGCACCTGTAACCCGCGCACCTGTAACCCGCGCACCTGTAACCCGCGCACCTGTAACCCGCGCACCTATAAGCAGTACTCACTCCGGGCCACCCGCCGTGAGCCGTACGACGCCAAGGAGGCGAACGCACTTTGAGTACGGGATCCGGAGCAGACTCCGCCCCCGCACCAACCACCCTCGACAAGTCCCCTGCCGCCAAGACGTCGATGTTCAGCTCGCTGAAGATCCGCAACTACCGGCTCTTCGCCTCCGGCGCCGTTGTCTCCAACACCGGCACGTGGATGGCGCGCATCACCCAGGACTGGCTGGTCCTGAGCCTCACCGGCTCCTCGGCCGCGGTCGGTATCACCACCGCGATGCAGTTCCTGCCGATGCTCCTGTTCGGCCTCTACGGCGGCGTCATCGCCGACCGATTCGCCAAACGGAAGCTGCTCTTCTGCACCCAGGGCGCGATGAGCATCAGCGGCCTCTTCCTGGCGGCGCTCACCCTGAGCGGCAACGTCCAGGTCTGGCACGTCTACCTCGCGGCGTTCTTCACGGGTCTCGTCACGGTCGTGGACAACCCGACCCGGCAGTCCTTCGTGTCCGAGATGGTGGGACCCGACCAGGTCCGCAACGCCGTCTCGCTGAACTCGGCGAACTTCCAGTCCGCCCGCCTCATCGGCCCCGCCGTGGCGAGTGGTCTCACCGCCGCGGTCGGCCCCGGCTGGGCGTTCCTCGCCAACGGCCTGTCCTTCCTCGCGCCGCTCACCGGCCTGATGCTGATGCGCACCCGCGAGCTGCACCCCACCCCGCGCAAGCCGCGCGGCAAGGGACAGTTGAAGGAAGGCCTGAACTACGTCTCCAAGCACCCCGAGCTGATCTGGCCGATCGTCCTCGTCGGCTTCGTCGGCACCTTCGGGTTCAACTTCCCGATCTGGCTGAGCGCCTTCGCGGACGACATCTTCCACGGCGGCGTGGGGATGTACGGCCTTTTCAACACCCTGATGGCGATCGGTTCGCTCGCGGGCGCGCTGCTCGCTGCCCGCCGCGGCACCTCACGCCTGAGGCTGCTCGCCGGGGCCGCCATCGCCTTCGGTGTCCTGCAGATCGTGGCCGCGTTCGCGCCCGAGCTGTGGATGTTCGTGGCGCTGATCGTCCCCATCGGCATCCTCGGTCTGACGGTGAACGTCACCGCCAACTCCTCGGTCCAGATGGCCACCGACCCGGAGATGCGGGGCCGCGTCATGTCCCTCTTCATGATGGTCTTCACCGGCGGCACGCCACTGGGCGGCCCGCTCTTCGGCTGGCTCGCCGACGCGTACGGGGTGCGCGTGAGCATGGCCGCGGGCGGCCTCATCTGCGCCGTGGCCGCGATCGGGGTCGGCCTGATGCTGGCCCGCGCCGCGAACCTGCGGCTCAAGGTGGATCTGCGGCGCGGGCAGCAGCACGTGCAGTTCGTGCCGCGAGAGCTGGCGACGGCGGCGTGAGCCGCTACCCGGTTACACCCGCCGGGCCAGGATCTGGCCCGGCCAGGTGCCGTCCTGTTCGACGAAGGACTCGGTCCGGGTGAAGCCGTTGCGCTCGTAGAACGCGACGAGCTTGCCGTCGCCGCCCGCGTAGCAGTCGACCCGGAGCAGGGAGACCCCCTGTCTCCGGGTTTCCTCCGCCGCGTGCGCGAGGAGGGCGGCGCCCGCACCTGTCCCGTGCCGGGACGCCAGCAGATGGATGTACCGCTCCGGCTCGTCCACCGGCGCGATGTACGACCCCGGCCCGTCCGTCAGCGTGAGCGTGCCGACCGGCAGCCCACCGATCTCCGCGATCCAGGGGGAGCCGGTGGTCAGATACTTCTCGACCAGGGCGATGGTCTTGGGGTTGGTCGACCAGGGCTGGTCGCCCCACTGCCCGGTGCGGCCCTGCGAGACGAGCCAGGCGACGGCTTCGTCGAAGAGGGCGAGGACAGTGGGGATGTCGTCGGGGCCGGCGGGACGGATGGTTATGTGGCTGTCCATGCGGCCTTTTCTCCCCCGCTTCGGGCCCGGATATCCAGCCCGTCCGGCGTTTGAGGACGATCTCGGCGGAGCCGCACATGTCACAGCCGGGAAGGGGCGGGGTTGGGGAAGAACCCCGCCGGAGGCAAGACTTCCCCCATGAGACTCTTCGCGGCCGTGCTGCCGCTCGAAGCCGCAGCGGACGAGCTGGCCGACGCGGCGGACCGGTTGAAGACCCTGCCGGGCGCCGAAGCCCTCCGCTGGACGCGCCGCGAGAGCTGGCACTTCACCCTCGCCTTCATGTCCGAGGTCGAGGACGCCACGGTCCCGGAGCTGTCCGAGCGGCTGTCCCGAGCGGCGAAGCACACAGCTCCCTTTCCCCTCGCCCTCCACGGGGGTGGCCACTTCGGCGACCGCGCCCTGTGGACCGGAGCCGCGGGTGACGTGGACACCCTGCGCCTCCTCGCCCGGCGGGCGGACGCCGCGGCCCGCAAGTCCGGCATCACCATGGAGGAGCACCGCCACTACCGCCCCCACCTGACGCTGGCCCGCGGCCACGGGGAGCCGCCCCTGCGCACATACGCCGACGGCCTCGCGGACTTCGAGGGCGCGGAGTGGACCGTGGCCGAGCTGACCCTCGTACGCAGCAACCTGCCCGTGAGCGGAGTACCGGGGGAGCGGCCCCGCTATGAGGTGGTCGGTCGATGGCCGCTGGGCGGAGCCGGTTAACCTCGACTACGTGGACCCGAAAACCAGGAACCGGATCATGGCCGGTGTGCTCGTAGTGATGTTCGTCGTGGTGGCCGTGGCGGCCGCGGTCGGCCAGTGAGGCGATGACCGCGGCCGCGTAGAGCCGCTGCCCGTCAGGTGTCGCCCGCTACCAGGCGAAGGACCCTGCTACCAGGCGAAGGACTCCGGCGAGGGCCCCGGCCCCGGGAAGATCTCGTCCAGGGCGTCGAGCAGCTCGTCCGGAAGTTCCAGCTCGACCGCGCGCAGTGCGCTGGTGAGCTGCTCCGGCGTACGCGGCCCGACGATCGGGCCGGTGATGCCGGGCCGGGTGAGCAGCCAGGCGAGCGCCACTTCGCCCGGCGCGAGGCCGTGCTTGTCGAGCAGGTCCTCGTACGCCTGGACCTGCGCGCGCACCTCGGGCTTCGCCAGCTCCTGGGCGGCGCGTCCGCCGGTGCGCCGCTTGCCCTCGCCCTCCTTCTTCAGGACGCCGCCGAGCAGCCCGCTGTGCAGCGGCGACCACGGGATGACGCCGAGGCCGTAGTCCTGGGCGGCCGGGATGACCTCCATCTCGGCGCTGCGCTCGGCGAGGTTGTAGAGGCACTGCTCGCTGACGAGGCCGTAGCTGCCGCGGCGCGCGGCGATCTCGTTGGCCTGGGCGATCTTGTATCCGGGGAAGTTCGATGAACCCGCGTAGAGGATTTTGCCCTGGGTGATGAGGGTGTCGATCGCCTGCCAGATCTCCTCGAAGGGAGTGCTGCGGTCGATGTGGTGGAACTGGTAGATGTCGATGTAGTCGGTCTGCAGGCGCTTGAGCGAAGCCTCCACGGACCGGCGGATGTTGACCGCCGAGAGCAGGTCGTGGTTGGGCCACGCGGGCTTTCCGTCGAGGGCCATGTTCCCGTACATCTTGGTGGCGAGGACGGTCTTGTCGCGCCGCTCGCCGCCCTGCGTGAACCACGTGCCGAGGATCTCCTCGGTGCGGCCCTTGTTCTCGTCCCACCCGTAGACATTGGCGGTGTCGAAGTAGTTGATGCCCGCGTCGAGCGCGGCGTCCATGATCGTGTGGCTGTCGGGCTCGTTCGTCAGGGGCCCGAAGTTCATGGTTCCGAGCACAAGTCGACTGACCTTGAGTCCTGTGCGTCCCAGCTGCGTGTACTTCATGGTTGCCAAGCCAACGACTTGGAGTGCGCTCTACGCAAGGGGGCCGGGGGCGGCCCGGGGCGATCGCGGGGACGGCTTCAGGCGGTGGCCGGCACTTCGGAGGGTGCCGGGTGCGTCGATCCGTACGGCGCGCCAAGACCCCACGCCTGGTGCATCGCGTCCGCGAAAGCCGCCGCCAGTTTGTGTTCGCCGCTCGCGCCCGGGTGCGTGCCGTCGTAGGTGTCGCGGTCGATGTCGTACGACGGTGGCGTCGAGGCCAGGAGCAGCGGGGAGGCGCCCGTGTCGAGGTCCGCCGCCGCCTTCGCGAGGAGCACGTTGAAGCGGGACACCTCCGCCGCGAACGGGGCGTCCGTCCTGGCCCGGATGTTCGGGATCACGGGGAGCAGGACGAGGCGGACCCGCGGGTTGGCCGACCTCGCCGCCGAGACGAAGCGGCGTACGTTCTCCGCCGTCTGTTCCGCGTTCGTGTAGAAGCCCAGGTCGATCAGGCCGAGGGAGACGAGCAGGACGTCGGGGCGGTCCTCCCGCACCGCGTCCGCCATCCGCGGCGCCATGTGCAGCCAGCCCTCGCCCCACCCCGCGAAGTGGTGGCGGGGAAAGTCCGGGTCGCCGTCGGCGTAGGCGTACGAGACCGGTTCGCCGGAGACCTTGTCGTGCAGGGCGCTGCGCGGGCCCACCACCGCGAATCCCCGCTCGCCGAGCGAGGACCGCAGGTGCTGCCACATCCGGTAGCGCCAGGTGTGTTCCCCCGCGCTGCCGATCGTCATCGAGTCGCCGACGAACATGAACCTGAGCATCCGCTCATCATCGCGGATCAAGGCCCCGGCCTGCGATGTGAGGCTGAACACCCGATGCGAGGCCGAACACCTGGCGAACGCCCGGCCCCGGGCGCGGGGGTGGCAGGCTTGGGCCATGCGTTCACTGCGTTCTTCGATGGGTGTCCTCGGTGCCGTCGGCACCGCCGGCGCCGGAGCCCTGCTCCTCCTCGCCGGCGCCACCGGCCCCGCCGCCGCCGACGACAGCCACGACGGGTTCACCATCAAGGACCCCCGCATCATCGAGTCCAGCGGCCTCGCCGCCTCGCGCGCCCACCCGGGCGTCTACTGGACGCACAACGACCAGGACAAGAACGGGGCGTTGCTCTACGCGGTGGACGGCAGGACCGGCAAAACCGTCGCCACCCTCACCCTGACCGGAGTCGGCAAGCCCCGCGACGTGGAGGCAATCTCCGTCGGCGCCGACGGCAACATCTACGTCGGCGACATCGGCGACAACCTCGGCGGCACCTGGTCCCACGTGTGGATCTACAAGCTGCCCGAGCCGAAGGAGCTGGGCGACCGGACCGTGCGCGCCACGCAGTACACGGTGAAGTACGAGGACGGGGCGCGCGATGCAGAGGCCCTGATGGTGCACCCGAAGACCGGCCGGATCTACATCGCCGACAAGAAGGAGGAGGGCGGCGCGCTGTACGAGGGCCCCGCGCGGATGTCCTCGTCCGGGGTCAACGTCTTCAAGCGCCTCGGCACCACCGGCCTGTGGACCACGGACGGTGCCTTCTCGCCCGACGGGAAGCAGCTCGCCCTGCGCGGGTATCTCGGCGGCGTCTCGTACACCTGGAAGGGCGAGGGCAGGAAGCCCGAGCGCGAGGGGCGGCTGAGCGTGCCGTTGCAGCGGCAGGGCGAGTCCGCGACGTACACCCTGGACGGGACGACCATCCTGTACGGCACCGAAGGCGGGCAGAGCGAGGTCGAGCCCGTCGAGGTCGAGGGGGCGGGCGGCGGCAACTCGGCGTCCGGCGGCGGGAGTTCCGGTGAGTCGGGGGACGGCGGGGGCTCCGGGCTCGGCGGTGACGTCAAGGTGGGCGCGCTGACCCTCGCCGTGGTGCTGGCCGCGTTCTTCGGGCTGAAGCGGGTGTTCCGCCGCAAGTAGCGGGTGATCCACCGGGAGCGGCGGGCCGTACCTCAGGCCTGCCCGGCGGCGCTCGTCTCCGTCTCGCGCCGGGCCACCAGGACGTCGAGGCCGTCGAGCAGGCGCTGCAGGCCGAACTCGAAGTGGTCGAACTGCGGGCCGAACGCGTCGTCGGACAGGCCCGCGAGGTGGGGGTAGCGGCCGCTTTTCATGATCCGTTCGAGGGTCGGGTACTGCGCCTCCCAGAACGCCTCGTCCGTCAGGCCGGTCTTCTTGACCGCCTCCACCTCGTGCACCTGGGTGCGGGCGACCCCGGTGACGTACCCCTCGACCATGACGATCACGCCGATCAGCTCGGGGTCGGTCAGGCCCATCGACTTGATCCCGGCCAGGGTCAGTTCAAGGCCGCCGACGGAGCCGGGGCCGAGCACGGGGCGTGCCTGGTTGACCTGGAGCAGCCAGGGGTGTGCGCGGTAGAGGACGAGTGTCTCGCGGGCGTACGCCTCGACGGCCTCGCGCCAGCCGCCGCTCGGGAGTTCGGCGTCGGGGGCCGGCATGTAGACCCGGTCCAGCATCAGGTCGAGCAGCTCGCCCTTGCCCGGGACATAGCGGTACAGGGACATCGTGCCGGTGCCGAGCTCCGTGGACAGGCGGCGCATCGAGACCGCCGTGAGCCCCTCGGCGTCGGCGAGGCGCACCGCCTCCGTGACGATCCGGTCCAGGGTGAGTCCGGGCTTGGGGCCGCGCGTGGGCCGTTCGCCCGCGTCCCAGAGCAGCTCCAGGCTGCGGGCGATGTCGCCGCCGGTGCGCTGGTTGTCGCCGGATCCGCCGTTCGTGCTCGTCATGGCGCTCAGCCTAATCGCCTGACCAGAAATTGGGTACGGTGTACCCGCAAAACTGAGTACGGTGTACTCTCTATTGGGTACGGCGTACCCAGAATGGGGTCCGATCCGGGTGACCGGGACGGGAAGGTCTGGAGGGGCAGTGAGCGAGACGAACGAATACGCGGTGCGGGCCGAGGGGCTCGACAAGCGCTACGGGGAGAAGAAGGCTCTGGACGCCTTCGATCTGCGCGTGGCGCGCGGCACGGTGCACGGACTGCTCGGTCCGAACGGCGCGGGCAAGACCACCGCCGTGCGCATCCTCTCGACGCTGGTGCGCCTCGACGGCGGCCGGGCCGAGGTCGCGGGGGCCGATGTGGTGCGACAGCCCGACGTCGTACGCGGACGCATCGGCCTGACCGGCCAGTACGCGGCCGTCGACGAGGTCCTCACCGGTCGGCAGAACCTGGAGATGTTCGGCCGTCTCTTCCACCTCGGCGGCAAGCGGGCGGCGCGGCGCGCCCAGGAACTCCTCGAACAGTTCGACCTGGTGGACGCGGCGGGCAAGGGCGCGGGCCAGTACAGCGGCGGCATGCGGCGCAGGCTCGACCTCGCCGCGTCGATGATCCTCGCGCCCGCCGTTCTCTTCCTGGACGAGCCGACCACCGGACTCGACCCGCGCAGCCGCCTCGAAGTCTGGGACACCGTAAGGAAGTTGGTCGCGGACGGCACGACCGTCCTGCTCACCACGCAGTATCTGGAGGAGGCCGACAAGCTGGCCTCCCGGATCACGGTCATCGACCAGGGCCGCGCCATCGCCGACGACACCCCGGACGGCCTGAAGAACACGGTGGGCGGCAGCTACCTGGAGGTCGTGGTCCGCGACACCGCCGACCTGCCCGCGGCCCTGAAGGCCGTCGCCCGCGTCGCGGAGGGCGTGCCCGAGTCCGTCGACCTGGAGCGCCGCGTCCAGGCGGCCGTCACCGACCGGGTCGCCGCCCTGACGGACGTGGCGCGGACCCTGCAGGACCAGGGCGTCGCGGTCGAGGACATCGGCCTGCGCAGGCCGAGCCTGGACGACGTGTTCCTGCGGCTGACGGGACACCGCACGGAGCACGGGACGGGCCCGAACGGGCAACAGGCCGCCGAGGCCGCCGACATCGAAGAGAAGACGGGGGCCGCGGCATGAGCGCCGTACTGACCACGACCACGGACGCCGACGCCGCACAGCCGGCGCGCGGACGCCTCTTCTGGGCGCTCGCCGACACCTGGAACGTCACCCGCCGCTACCTCACGCACTTCCAGCGCCAGCCCGTCAACATCGCCTGGCAGCTGGGCTTCCCGATCATCTCCGTGCTCCTGTACGGATTCGTGTTCGGCGAGGCGATGAAGGTGCCGGGCGGCGGCGAGGACGGCGACTACAAGCAGTTCCTGATGCCCGGCATGTTCGTGATGACCATGGCCTTCGGCTTCATGAACACCGCGATGGCCGTCGTCACGGACTCCACCAAGGGCGTCATCGACCGCTTCCGCTCGATGCCGATGGCACCGTCGGCAGTGGCCGCGGGCCGCGGACTCGCCGACCTGATCGTGGCCTGCGCCGAGCTGACGATCCTCGCGCTCACCGCGCTGGCCATCGGCTGGCGGTCGAGCGCCGGGCTCCCCGAGACCCTTGCCGCGTTCGGCCTGCTGCTGCTCCTGCGGTTCAGCCTGATCTGGGTCGGCGTGTTCCTGGGCCTCGTGGTGCCGACCCCGGAAGCGGCGGGCGGGCTCTACGCGGTCGCCTTCCCGCTCACCATGATCTCCAGCGTCTTCGTCGCGCCCTCGCTGATGCCGGACTGGCTGGCGCCGGTCGCCGCCTGGAACCCGGTCTCCTCGACCGGCACGGCGGCACGCGAACTGTTCGGCAACCCCGGGGCGGGCGGGGCGAGCTGGGTCGAGCAGAACGCGGTCCTGATGGCCGTGCTCTGGCCGATCGCGATCTCACTCCTGTTCCTGCCGCTCGCGGTACGCAAGTTCAAGCAGCTGAGCCGTTGAGGGGGCGCCCCCGAAGGGGCGCGGGGAACTGCGCGCCCAGCCACGACGGACCGGTAGGTGAAGGCTGAGGCGGGGACAGCTTTGTCGACGCAGTGAGGGCGCCCGGCAGGTGATACCTGCCG
>NZ_JBSGYY010000034.1:0-1855 GCF_053610705.1 Streptomyces sp. NPDC054872
GCCCCGCACAGAACACTGTGCGGGGCCCCGTCACGTACGGGTCGAGGTCCGGCTCACCCGCCGCCGAGCAGGCCGCCCACGAGGCGGTCGTTGCGGCCGCCGCCCGTGCTGCCGCCGCTCGTGCCGCTCTCGGGTGCTGCGCCGCCGCTGCCGCCGCTGGACGTGGGTCCGGCGGTCGCCGACGTCGGAGGCTGCTGCGGGGAGGACTGCTGGGGCGGTGCCTGGCCGGTGGTGCCCTGCGTCTGGCTGGGCTGCTGCCCCTGGCCGGCGGCCGCGCCCGCGCCCGCGGTCTCGCGCGCCGCACCGCCCGGCGGGGTCGCCGTGGCGCCCTGTGTGGGGCTCGCGGAGCTCCCCTGGGTCGGCGCACCGGAGCCGGTGGCCGTGGGGCTCTGTGACTGGCCCTGGCGCTGCCGCTGCTTTCCGGGCTCCTCCGGGAGCGGTGAGCCCGGCAGTTCGTTGCGCGGGGCCTCGCCGGGTCCCGGCACGGTCACGCGGTCGGCATCGCGCACGGCGCCGCCGAGCATCGAGCCGATCAGCAGGGTGAGGCCGACGACGAGCGCGCCGACGAGCGCGCCGCGCCGCAGCACACGGCGCCGCAGGTCCCAGATGTGGACGCGCGGTCCGAGTGTCCGCCAGGCCTCGCCCGCCAGGCGTCCGTCGACGGAGTAGACGGGTGCGCCGGCGATGATCAGCGGCGACCAGGCGGCCAGGTAGATGATGTCGGGCGCGTCGTAGGCGGGGACGGTCTTCCAGCTGACGGTGACGATGAGCGCGGCGGACAGGAGCACGCCGATGCCGGCCGCGACCCGCTGCCAGAGCCCGAGCACCGTGAGCACTCCGACGATGATCTGCAGGAAGGCGATGCAGAGCCCCGCGCCCACGGGGTGCGAGAGGGCGAAGTCACGCAGCGGTTCGGCGAGCGCCCAGGGGTGCAGCGAGTTGAGCCACTTGACCATGGAGCCGCGGTCGCCGCCGTCGAAGTACACGGGGTCGCAGAGCTTGCCCATGCCGGCGTAGATGGAGATGAATCCGAGGAAGACGCGCAGCGGGAGCAGCACGACGCCGAGGTTCATGCGGCGGCCGGGGTAGTAGGCGTGCCGGACGGGGTCGGCCCCGTGGCGCCTTCCGGCCTGGCGGTCGCCCGCGTTGTCGGTGTCGTCGAAGTCGTCGAAGCCGTCGTCGTACTCGTCGTCCCGGTAAGGGAGTCGTTCGTCGAGGTCGCTCTCCGGCATGGGCATGCGCGGGATGAGCCGGGTCTCGGGGTCGGGGTGACGAGGACCGATGACGGCAGGCGTGGCCTGCGTACTCTCGAGATCGTCGTCGACATCGATGCGGGGGATGACCTGCGTGGCGCCTCCGTCGTCGTAGGAGGAGCCGCCTGCTTCGGCCGAATGGCGCAGGCCGGTGCCGCGCACCGCCTGCAGCAGTCCGGTGGCTCCGGGGTCGCCCGGCTCGGACTTCCCGCTCCAGACGACGGGCGAGCGGCGCCGTGCGGCGGCGCCGGCCGCGGGGATACGCAGGGTGTCGTCGGCATTGCTCAAGTGCCGTGCGATACGCGGGGATTGGGTCCGCTGCGCGGTGGGGAGCTGCACGCGGAAGCTCGCGTGGTTCACGATGACCTGGGCCGGGTCGCTCGGCACCTTCACCATGCTCAGCGCGGGAGCTTCGTCGAACCCTGACGAGCTTCCCCCCGTGGGATTGCGGGGCGTTCTGGTGTCCACACTCATCTAACCGAGTGATGTGTGTTTAGGACACTGCCTTGACCGCGTGGAAATGTCCGGACCGCGTCAAGATCTTCGCCGGGCGTCGGCCGCCCCCCCGGATCCAGGGGGGGCCAAGAACCGGGCGGTGTGAA
>NZ_JBSGYY010000034.1:1865-8630 GCF_053610705.1 Streptomyces sp. NPDC054872
CGCACCGTCAATTGTTGGCGGCGGGGCGTCGCCCGCCCCCGGTACGCGGGGGCGCCCCACGTCCGGGGAGGTGGCTAACTCCGGCGCCGGGACGCCTCGTAGAGCACGACTCCCGCCGCCACACCGGCGTTCAGGGACTCCGTGCCGCCCGGCATCGGGATCCGCACGCGGTAGTCGCAGGTCTCGCCGACGAGCCGCGAGAGGCCCTTGCCCTCGCTGCCGATGACGATGACGACGGGGCCGGACAGCGCCTCCAGGTCGCCGACCTCGTGTTCGCCGTCCGCCGCGAGCCCGACGATCGCGAGCCCGGCCTTCTTGTAGGCCTCCAGGACGCGGGTCAGGTTCGTGGCGCGCGCCACGGGCGTACGCGCCGCGGCACCGGCGGCCGTCTTCCAGGCGCCCGCGGTCATCCCGGCGGCACGCCGCTCGGGGACGACGACGCCGTGCCCGCCGAAGGCGGATGCGGAACGGACCACGGCGCCCAGGTTCCGCGGGTCCGTCACGCCGTCGAGCGCGACGATCAGCGGGTCCTCGCCCTGGTCGTACGCGGCGGCGGCGAGCTCCTCGGGGTGCGCGTACTCGTAGGGCGGCACCTGGAGCACGAGGCCCTGGTGGTTGAGCCCGTTGGTCATACGGTCCAGCTCGGGGCGGGGCGCCTCCATGAGGTGGATGCCGCCGCGCTCACCGGCGATCTGCAGCGCCTCGCGGACGCGCTCGTCGTTGTCGATGAACTGCTGGACGTAGAGCATCGAGGCGGGCACGCCCTCGCGCAGCGCCTCGACGACGGAGTTGCGTCCGACGACCATCTCGGAGGTGCCCTTGCCGCGGCCCTTCACGGGGGCGGGACGTCGGCCACCGGGGCCACCCCCGGCCTTCTTGGCCGCGGCGTTGGCGATGCGGTTCTTCTTGTGTCCCTTGCGCGCCTCGGCGGGCGGCGTCGGGCCCTTGCCCTCGAGGCCGCGGCGCCGATTGCCGCCGCTGCCGACCTGCGCGCCCTTCTTGCCGGACATGCGGCGGTTGTTAGCGGCCATGACCTACCTGTCTCTGTGATGCGTGCGGCTGTCCGCGAACTGCGGAGGGCCCACTGCGTGACTGCGTACGTATATGAAGTGTGCCGCCCGGGTCGCCGGGCGGCACATCGCGAGCCCCGACGGACTCGGCCGCTCAGCGCGGGCCGAGAGTCCACCGCGGTCCGGTCGGGCTGTCCTCGATGACGAGGCCGGACTGGTTGAGCTGGTCGCGGATGGCGTCGGCGGTGGCCCAGTCCTTGCGGCCGCGCGCCGCCTCCCGCTGCTGGAGCACGAGGCGGACGAGCGTGTCGACGGCCCCGTGGAGGTCGTCGCCGCGGTCGCCGTCGCCGGCCCACTGCGGGTCGAGCGGGTCGAGGCCGAGCACGCCCAGCATGGCGCGCACCTCGGCGAGCCGTTCCACCGCGGCTTCCTTGTCGTCGGCGGCCAGGGCGGAGTTGCCCTGCCGGACCGTCGTGTGGACGATCGCGAGGGCCTGCGGGACGCCCAGGTCGTCGTCCATCGCGTCGGCGAAGGCGGGCGGCACGTCGGCGGCGGGCTCCACGACGCCCCCTGCCTTCTCCACCACGCGCTGCACGAAGCCCTCGATCCGCGCGAACGCGGACTCGGCCTCGCGCAGGGCCTCCTCGCTGTACTCGATCATCGAGCGGTAGTGCGGGGTGCCCAGGTAGTAGCGCAGGACGATCGGGCGCCACTTCTTGACCATCTCGGAGACGAGGACGGAGTTGCCGAGCGACTTGGACATCTTCTCGCCGCTCATGGTGACCCAGCCGTTGTGCACCCAGTACCGCGCGAACGCGTCGCCGTAGGCCTTGGCCTGCGCGATCTCGTTCTCGTGGTGCGGGAAGATCAGGTCGATGCCGCCGCCGTGGATGTCGAACTCACGGCCGAGGTACTTGTGGGCCATCGCCGAGCACTCCAGGTGCCAGCCAGGACGGCCGCGGCCCCAGGGGGTCTCCCAGCTGGGCTCCCCTTCCTTGGCTCGCTTCCACATGGCGAAGTCGCGGGGGTCGCGCTTGCCGGTCTCGCCCTCGCTCTCGGGCTGCAGGAGGTTGTCGAGCTCCTGGTTGGAGAGCTCCAGGTAGCCCGGGTAGGACTTCACGTCGAAGTAGACGTTGCCGTCCGACTCGTAGGCGTGGCCGCGCTCGATCAGGCCGCGCATCATCTCGACCATCTCGGTGATGTGTCCGGTGGCGCGCGGCTCGTAGGTGGGCGGGAGGCAGCCGAGGACGTCGTAGCCGTTGTTGAAGGCGCGCTCGTTCTCGTAGCCGATCGACCACCACGGGCGGCCCTGCTCGGCGGACTTCCGGATGATCTTGTCGTCGATGTCCGTGACGTTCCGGATGAAGGTGACGTCGTATCCGCGGTGGGCGAACCAGCGGCGCATGATGTCGAAGTTGAGCCCCGACCGGATGTGGCCGATGTGCGGGGCCGCCTGCACCGTCGCGCCGCACAGGTAGATCGAGACACAACCGTCGTTGAGCGGGCTGAAGTCTCGGATCTGCCGGGCGCTGGTGTCGTACAGGCGAATCGTCACCACTCCAGGGTAGTGGTCCAAGGACAGTGCCCTGCGACCTCCCGGGTCAACAGGGCACGGAACTGTGACATGTGCGGGGTGCGCGAGGGCGTCAGATCCTGCCGACGACCTTGCGCGGGGTGACGCGGACGACGACGCGGGGCTCGTCCTTCGCCGAGGACGGATTGAACTCCGCGTACTTCAGGCCGGTGTACTTCAGCGCCAGCTCGTCGATGAGCTCCTGCCCGCCCTCGGTGGTCATCGTCGCCTCGCCGCGGATCTCGGCGTACGTGTACGGGGCGTCGAAGGGCTGGAGGAGCACCGTCACGCGTGGGTCGCGGCGCAGGTTCTTCTCCTTGCGGCGGTCGATCGTGGTGGAGAAGAGCAGGTCGTCGCCGTCACGCTTCACCCAGACCGGTGAGACCTGGGGGCTGCCGTCGGGCTGGATCGTGGCGACGGAGACGAAGACGGGGGTGTCGAGCAGGGCCTTGAGCTTGTCGGACAGTTCGGCGGACATGGGGGCGCCTCTCTCGTACGTCGGTGACTGTCGCTGTTCCGTGTCGGGGTGCGTTACCGATACTCCTCCGACGCACCGCGCCGCGGAGGCACTTCGTCGCCGCGTCGCCCGTACGCCGGTCAGTCCGTCCGCACGACCAGGGCCGTCGCGATCGCCGCGAGGCCTTCGGCGCGGCCGGTGAGGCCGAGCCCGTCGGTGGTGGTGCCGGACACGGCGACCGGGGCGCCGACGGCAGCGGTCAGCATCTTCTGCGCCTCGTCACGCCGCTTGCCGACCTTGGGGCGTACGCCGATGACCTGGACGGCGACGTTGCCGATCTCGAAGCCTTCGGCGCGCACGATTCTGGCCGCCTCGGCGAGCAGCGTCACACCGGAGGCGCCGGACCATTCGGGCCTGCCGGTGCCGAAGTGCGCGCCGAGGTCGCCGATGCCGGCGGCGGAGAACAGGGCGTCGCAGGCGGCGTGCGCGGCGACGTCGCCGTCGGAGTGCCCGGCGAGGCCGGCGCTCTCGCCCTCCCAGAGGAGCCCGGCGCACCACAGCTCGCGCCCTTCCTCGAAGGCGTGCACGTCGGTGCCGATGCCGACCTGCGGGAGCGCCACGCGCGGCTGCTGCTCAGAAGCCATCGTTGGCCCTCCTGCGGGCGAGTACCGCCTCGGCGAGGACGAGGTCGAGGGGCCGCGTGACCTTGAAGGCCTCTTCGTGGCCGGGTACGACGACGACCTGGAGGCCGAGCTGCTCGACCATGCTCGCGTCGTCGGTGACGTTGTCGGTGACCGTGGCGTGGGCGCGGACGAGGGTGTCGCGGTCGAAGCCCTGCGGGGTCTGTACGGCGCGCAGGCGGGACCGTTCCGGGGTGGCGACGACGGGCTCGGGCGTGCCGGGCTCTCCCGGCTCGACCTGCTTGACGGTGTCGGTGAGAGGCAGCGCGGGGACGACGGCGGGGGCGCCCTCGCGTACGGCCTCGATGACGCCGTCGACGGTGTCGACGGGCACCAGCGGGCGGGCCGCGTCGTGCACCAGGACCACGCCGATGCCGTCGGGCAGGGCGTCGAGGCCGAGCCGCACGGATTCCTGGCGGGTCTCGCCGCCGGGGACCACGACGAAGTCGGTGCGCTCGGGCAGTGCGTGGTCGGCCAGGAGGGTCTTGACCTCGGCGGCGCCCTCCGGCGGGGCCACGACGACGACGAGCGAGACGGCGCGGGAGGCGGCCATGGCCCGTACGGCGTGGATGAGCATGGGCGTGCCGTTCAGCGCGCGGAGCGCCTTGGGGGCGCCCGGGCCGAGCCGTACGCCGCGTCCGGCGGCGGGGATCACGACCGCGGTGCGGGATTCCTCAGACATCGCTTCCGTTCAGGTTTGTGTGCTCGGGAGGGCTGGGTATGGCCCTGGCAGAGTGCCGGGCGTGAGCCTTGACCGGACCCTTCCGTGACATCTGGTCGAGCCGACTGCCCGGCACGCGCACCAAGCAGCACCGAGGACGACGCGAGTACGGAACGTCAGCAATTCAAGGGTTACGCCTGAGCAAGCTGGGCAGGTCCAAGCTGGGCAGGTCTGGGTACGAACATGCCGCAGCGCCCGGCGACACCATTGAGGGTCAGCGGGCACCGCGGCATTTCATGGCGCCAAGACGTATGCGTATGTCAGGACGCGATCAGGACGCGAGGACCTCGTCAAGCAGGGCCTCGGCCTTGTCCTCGTTCGTGTTCTCCGCGAGGGCGAGCTCGCTCACCAGGATCTGGCGAGCCTTGGCGAGCATGCGCTTCTCACCCGCGGACAGTCCGCGCTCACGCTCACGACGCCACAGGTCACGCACGACTTCCGCGACCTTGATGACATCGCCCGATGCGAGCTTCTCGAGATTTGCCTTGTAGCGACGGGACCAGTTCGTGGGCTCTTCGGCGTACGGCGCGCGCAGTACTTCGAAGACCCGGTCGAGCCCGTCTTGACCGACCACATCACGCACGCCGACGAACTCCGCATTGTCCGCAGGCACACGTACCGTCAGGTCGCCCTGAGCGACCTTCAGCACCAAGTAGGTCTTGTCCACGCCTTTGATCTGGCGAGTCTCAATGGCCTCGATCAGCGCGGCCCCGTGATGGGGATAGACCACGGTGTCGCCAACCTTGAACGTCATGTGACAGGTACCCCTTCCGTGGCTATCCATCCTAACACGAGAATCGCCTCTTCTGAATGGCGTTTTCGCAGGTCAGGGCATATCTCGGGGCTTGACAACAGCAACAGGAACGTGCTGCGGAGGGCTTGCGGAGCGAGGTATTCGCAGGTGGGAGCGGCTCTTCGGGGAAGCGGAAACATGCCCGTCACACCCCCTCCGAGAGCGCTCCACGAGGCTGAACGTCCCGGTTTGCCGGGTTCCGAGCGGTGAACTTCCGCTACTCCGTTCGGCGACCGGAGAGGGATGCGAGCCCGCGTTCGACGTGAATCCGGAATTGATCAAGCGACCCCGGTGATCAATTCCGCGGACTTCCCCGTACTTCCCGGGACTTCCCCGGATCGCCATGCATTCCTTACCGGAAATCCGCAGGACCAGCCGCGATGTCTCTTGACGGCGCTTAAGTGAATGGTGGACGAGTTGCCAATGGCGCGGACGTGACGGCAGGGGCGTGTGCGTCGCCGCACGAGCCACGGGAGAGCGGCTCACCACCCGTAGGGGCGGGTCGGGTGCGGTGGCACGGGAACGGCTCGGTAACCTAAGCCCGCTGACACACACTTAGGGCGGCTTCAGAGCCGCCCGCCCCTCCCGTACCGCCCTCGTTCAAGGAGTTGCCGCCGCCGTGAGCCGCAGCCTTCGACGTGGCGCCATTGCCGCCACCGCCATCGCGTTCTCGCTCGCGTCGCTCGCCGCGTGCGGCGCCGGTAACAACGCCCAGACGCACGAGATCAAGCCGGACAACGCCGCGACCGCTGTCGGCGACATCAAGATCCAGAACGCCATGGTGATCACCCAGCCCGACCTGAAGTCGACGGGTCCCGCGGTGATCGCCGCCACGATCTTCAACAACGGCAGCACCGACCAGACGCTGGACGAGATCGCGGTCGACGGCACCGGCAAGAAGGCCAAGATCACGCCGGCCAAGGACGACAAGTCGTCCAAGGGCAGTCGGCTGACCATCCCCGCGGGTGGCTCGGTCATCATCGGCGGCAAGGACAACGCCACCGCGGTCCTGCCCAGCAGCCGTGAGGCCGTCAAGGACGGTGACGCGCAGCCGGTCACCTTCGCCTTCAGCAAGACCGGCGACGTGAAGATGAAGACCTTCGTCGTGCCGGCCGAGAGCTACTTCAAGAAGTGGGGCCCGGCCGAGGTTCCCGAGGCCCCGGGCTCGAAGCCGTCCGAGAAGCCGTCCGGCAGCGCGTCGGCCGACCCGTCGGGCTCGCCCGCCACGAACCCCTCGGGCACGCCCGCCGACGGCGCGAACACCGAGCCGTCCGGTGCGGCCTCGTCGCCGGCCGCGGGCGGCGCGCAGTCGCACGGCGCGGGAGACGCCGCCGAGCACTGATCGACGTACGTACGCGACGGCGTACGCACGGAAGGGCGGGAACCCGGCACCGGGGGCCCGCCCCGGGGGGGGGCCCCCCCGCCCTACGGGCCCCCCATCCGGGCGGGGTTGGGGGGGGGGGGGGGGAAATAAACGCCGCGAAGCGGCGAAACGCTCTGCTCGGTGGGGAGGGCAGCCGCACGCCGGTGT
>NZ_JBSGYY010000034.1:8640-102787 GCF_053610705.1 Streptomyces sp. NPDC054872
ACCCGGCACCGGGTTCCCGCCCTTCCGTCTGTCCGCGGCGTCTACTGGGGGGCCGGCTACGGCTCGAACTTGTAGCCGAGGCCCCGCACCGTCACCAGGTAGCGCGGTGCACCGGGGTCGGGCTCGATCTTGGCGCGCAGGCGCTTGACGTGCACGTCGAGGGTCTTGGTGTCGCCCACGTAGTCCGCGCCCCAGACGCGGTCGATGAGCTGCATGCGGGTCAGGACGCGGCCCGCGTTGCGCAGGAGCATCTCCAGGAGGTCGAACTCCTTGAGGGGCAGGTCGACCTTGGAGCCGGAGACCGTGACGACGTGGCGGTCCACGTCCATGCGGACCGGGCCCGCCTCCAGGGCCTGCGGGGCGACCTCCTCGGGCTCACCGCGGCGGCGCAGGACCGCGCGGATGCGGGCGACCAGTTCGCGCGAGGAGAAGGGCTTGGTGACGTAGTCGTCGGCTCCTATTTCGAGGCCGACCACCTTGTCGATCTCGCTGTCCTTGGCGGTGACCATGATCACCGGGACGTTGGAGCGGCCGCGCAGCTGTCGGCAGACCTCCGTGCCGGGCAGGCCGGGCAGCATCAGGTCGAGCAGGACGAGGTCGGCGCCGTTGCGCTCGAACTCGTCGAGTCCGTCCGGGCCGGTGGCCGCGATGGCGACCTCGAAGCCCTCCTTGCGGAGCATGTAGGACAGGGCGTCGCTGAAGGATTCCTCGTCCTCGACGACGAGCACTCGGGTCACGGAAGGACCTCCGGGGCAGGAATGGGTTCGTACGCAGTGGTCTCGTCGGGCCGTACGGCGTCGGCTTCGCTGCCGGTACCGCCGTGACCGGGTCCGCGGTCGCGGGCCGCGGCTGCTTCGGGCAGCCGCAGGGTGAAGGTGGAGCCCTGTCCCTCGGAGCTCCACACGGTGACCTCCCCGCCGTGCGAGGCGGCCACATGTTTGACGATGGCGAGGCCGAGGCCGGTGCCGCCGGTGGCCCGGGAGCGGGCCGGGTCCACTCGGTAGAAGCGCTCGAAGATGCGCTCCTTGTCCTTGTCGGAGATGCCGATCCCCTGGTCGGTGACGGCCACCTCGATCAAATCGCCGCCCGGCGCGGTGACCCGGCGGGCGGCGATGCCCACCCGGGTACGTGCGGGCGAATAGTTCACGGCGTTCTCGACGAGATTGCCGAGCGCCGCCGCCAGCTGGCCGCGGTTGCCCCATATCTGCAGGTCGGCGGTGCCGCCCGCGGCCATGGTGATCTGTTTGTGGGAGGCCTGGTGCCGGCTGCGGTCAATCGCCTCCGCCACCAGTTCGTCGACACGGACGGGCTCGGCGTCCTCCAGGGGGTCGTCGTTCTGGACCCGGGAGAGGTCGATGAGCTCCTGGACGAGGCTGGTCAGGCGGGTCGCCTCGATCTGCATGCGGCCCGCGAAGCGCTCGACGGCCTCGGGGTCGTCGGAGGCGTCCATGACAGCTTCGGAGAGCAGGGAGAGTGCTCCCACCGGGGTCTTCAGCTCGTGGCTCACGTTCGCGACGAAGTCGCGTCGTACGGCCTCGATGCGGCGGGCCTCCGTGAGGTCCTCCACGAGGAGCAGGACCAGGCGGGAGCCGAGGGGGGCCACGCGTGCGGAGACGGCGAGGGCCTCGCCCCGGCCGGTGCCGCGGCGTGGCAGGTCCAGCTCGACCTGGCGTATCTCGCCGTCGCGGCGGGTGTCGCGGGCCATCTGGAGCATGGGCTCGACGGCGAGCTTGCCGCCGCGGACCAGGCCGAGGGCGTACGCGGCCGAGCTCGCCTTGACGACGCTGTCCGCCTCGTCGAGGACGACGGCGGACGAGCGGAGCACGGAGAGCACCGTGTCGACGCCGGGTGGCAGTACGGGGTCTGTGTGCAGGGAGGTCCGGGTGGGGCGTTTCAGGTCGCGCTCGCTCCAGCGGAACGCCAGCATGGCGATGACACCGGTGCACACCCCGGCGATCGCTGCCGCTGCGGCGACCGCCGCGTTCACGTCCATGCCTCCAGGTTATGCGCCGGATGAGCACCTGCCCCAGCCATCCGGGTGCCCGCTCGAACACTCGTCGCCCAGAGTTCACCGTGGGGACGGTGTTGGTTCACTTCGGCTGAACGGGTTACTCCGGGCCGTGCGGGTGTGGCTCCCGGGCGCGCACCACGCGTCGCCCACAGTTCACCTCGGTGACAGGGGCGGTTCATTCGGGATGCCGGAAACGGACGCGTCGGGGCCGCACCGTGGGAGCGTGGGGGTCACCCCCCGGGACGTACTAGAGAGGGACATCCACATGCGGGACGCGTACCACGAGGAACTTGACTCGATCGGCGAAGGCCTGGTCGAAATGGCCCGCCTTGTCGGGTCCGCGATCGGGCGCGCCACGACGGCCATGCTCGACGCCGACCTGAAGATGGCGGAGAGCGTGATCGCCGCCGACCAGAAGGTGGACGATCTGCAGCACGAGCTGGAGGCGCGCGCGATAGCCCTCCTCGCGCGGCAGCAGCCGGTCGCCACCGACCTGCGCATCGTCGTGACCTCGCTGCGGATGAGCGCCGACCTGGAGCGCTCGGGCGACCTCGCCCAGCACGTCGGCAAGCTGACCCGCCTGCGCTTCCCGGCGTCGGCCGTTCCGCACGACCTGCACGCGACGATCCTTGAGATGGGGCAGCTCGCGCAGCGCCTGATGGCCAAGGCTGCCGAGGTCATCATCACGAAGGACGTCGACCTGGCGCTCCAGCTGGAGCAGGACGACGACGAGATGGACCTGCTGCACCGCACGCTCTTCCAGCACCTGATGGACGACCGCTGGAAGCACGGCATCGAGACGGCCGTGGACGTGACGCTCCTCGGCCGTTACTACGAGCGCTTCGCCGACCACGCCGTCTCGGTGGCGAAGAGGGTCGTCTACCTGGTCACCGGCGAGCACGCGGACGAGATCCAGCCGACGGGGACGCCGGTGGAGGGCGCCTGAGGCTGTTCCGTACGCGACGGTTGCTGTCCCGTACGCGAATGCTTCGTACGGGACGAGTTCCCGCGCAACAGAGGTGTGCCCCGCACGGTCAGGTCGTGCGGGGCACAGTCCTGTGCGGCGCCGTTCAGGGTCAGCCGCAGCAGCCGCCGCACTGGCACGGTCCGCCCGACTGACAGCCGCAGCCGCAGCCCGAGCCGCAGCCGCAGGAGCCAAGGAGCACCAGCTCGGGCAGGCCGGGCGTCTTCGCCGACTGCTCGGGGACGGTTTCGGTGATGGGGGACTCGGCCATGGGTCTCCTCCTCGAAGGCGTACTGCCTGATGCCCGTTCCCTTCCCAGAGGAAGGGGCGCACCAACGGCGCACACGCGCGTACGGCGGGCCCGTCGCGTCGGGGGTCGCGCCGGAAGGCGCGCCGCGTGACCACTCGCGAAACTCCCTCCACAACCTTCACCGCAATGCCTTACTGTGTTGCCGCTGTTACGGGGGGTTCGAGGCCCGGGCGACTGCCTTGGGCTTTTCTTATGTGGGGGGTCACATACCGTGCGTACGCGCACCATCTCGACCGCGACAGCGCTCGCGGTCCTCTTCAGCTCGGCGGCCCTGGTCGCCACGGGGGCCGGTCCGGCCGCCGCTGACTCGGCGAAGATCCTGGGCGTGAAGTCGGCGGCCGACGTGCTCGTGGACGGGGCGCACCAGCGCGTCTACGTCTCCGACCCGGCCGACGGCAAGATCGTCGTCACGGATTACTCGGGCACGGTCAAGGCGACCCTGGACGGGCTGCCGGACGTCGAAGGACTGGCACTGTCGCCCGACTCCGGCCAGGTGTACGCGGCGGTGGCGGGGCTCAACCGCATCGTCGCCGTGGACACGTCCTCGTACGCCCAGAGCGCGAGCTACTCGCTGGGCGGTGCCGAGAAGCCGCGCACGCTGGCGTTGGCGAGCGGAAAGCTGTGGTTCGGTTACGGGCCCGACGCCGAGGGGGGCATCGGTTCGCTGGACCTCTCCAGTGCCGAGCCCGTCGTCGCGCTCGGCCAGGACGGCGACGCGAGTTTCTACGCCGCGCCCGAGCTGGGTTCCGACCCGGACTCGGGGGTCCTCGTCGCCGGTGAGAAGGTGACGAGCAACGACTCCCTGACGGTGTACGACGTGTCGGGACCGAAGCCGGAGCTGCGGGTCACCAAGTCGGTGGAGGGCGGCTTCTTCGACGACATCGCGGTCTCCCCGGACGGGACCCAGATCGTCACGGCGAGCGGCGCCCCGTACTACCACCCGGTGTACTCCACGGAGGACCTCTCCCCGGTGGGCCGCTACAACTCGGGGGACTACGGCGCCGCCGTGGACATCGCGCCGGACGGCACCGTGGCCGCGGGCACGTCCTCTTGGTACGGGCCCGACGTGCACATCTACCAGCAGGGCAAGTGGTCCAAGGTCCGGGAGTACGAGTTCCCGAACACCGGTGGCGGCAGCGGCGGCGACGCCCTCGCCGAAGGCGGCCTCGCCTGGACGCCGGACGGCAGCAGGCTCTTCGCCGTCTCCGAGAACAGCCAGGGTGTCTTCTCGCTGCGGGTCCTGACCGAGCCGGACAAGTCCCTGCCGGAGCTCACGGTCACGGCCCCGGAGAAGGCGCCGCGGGCCAAGTCCCTCACCGTCAGCGGAAAGATCACCGACACGGCGCCGCTGCCGGCCGGGACCGAACTGGCCGTCACGCGCTCGGACATCGAGTCCCCCGACGGCAAGAAGCTGCCCACGGCGCAGACCAAGGCGGACGGCTCCTTCTCCCTCACCGACACTCCGCCCGCGGGCGGCAAGGTGACGTACAAGGTCGCGTACGCGGGTGACGCCACGCGGGCGGCGGCCTCCGCGTCGGACACGGTGGAGGTCTCGCGGAGCACGCCCAAGCTGACCCTGAACAAGAACGGCAACGTGTACGGCTACGGCGCCGACGTCTCCTTCACCGCGCGCCTCGGCACCACGTACAAGAACCGCACCGTGGAGATCTGGGCCGACCCGTATGGCTCCGACAAGCCCAACAGGCTGGTCAAGAAGGGCGTGGTGAACGCCCGCGGCGATCTGTCGGCGACCGTGGACATGAAGCGCGACACGAAGGTCACGGCGGTCTTCGCGGGCGATGCGCGGTACGCGTCGAAGAAGGCCACATCGACGGCGTACGCCAAGGTCAAGGTCTCCACGTCGGTCGCCAAGCACTACAAGACGGGGAAGATCGGATCCACGACGTACCACTACTTCCACAGGAACACCGACCCGGTCCTGACCACGACGATGTCGTACTACAAGGGCCGCAAGCACCGGATGCAGATGGAGGTGTACGCGAACGGCCGCTGGAACTCGGCGGGCAGCCCCGAGTACTTCAGGCTCGGCACCGACGGCACGTCCTCCGTGCGTCTTGAGGCTCCGGGCGAGTCGGGCATCCGGGCGCGGATCCGCGCGTCGTACGTCAACGGGTCGTCGGGGGACAACGTGAACTCGACGACGCATGGGGCGTGGCGGTACCTGAACTTCACGCGGTAGTTCGCGGGGCGGGGGCGGTGGGGGCGGCGGTCCGGGAAGTGGCCGCCATCTCCTCGGCGGGGAGTCCCCGCATCAGCGACCAGTAGCCGAGCGCGGCGACCGTGCCGATGACCGCGCAGATGCCCCAGAGCCACTCGGCGCCGAAGCGGTCGATGACGAGGCCGGACATCAGGGGGGCGACGAGCGAGGCGACGGCCCACGACAGGACGTACATGCCCTGGTAGCGGCCCCTGCCATGGGTCGGCGAGAGGCGTACGACCAGGCCGGTCTGCGTGGGAGCGTTGACGATCTCGGCGAGGGTCCAGACGCACACGGTCAGGGCGAAGACGCCGATGGACCCGGCGAAGGCGGTGAGCCCGAAGCCGTAGCCGGCGAGCAGCGCGGAGACGATCAACAGCCGCTGGGGGTCGCGGTGTTCGATGAACCGGGTGACGGGGATCTGGAGGGCGACGATCAGGACGCCGTTGACGGCGATGGCGAGACCGTAGTCGGCGGGCGTGAACCCGGCCTCGCCCATGGCGACGGGCAGTCCCACGGAGCCCTGCTGGAAGATCAGGGCGACGAGGAAGGACAGCCCGACGACGCCCATGAAGCGCCCGTCGCGCAGGACGGTCCCGAGGCCGACGTCCGGGTCCGACTCCTTCTCCAGGGCGGTCCGCACGGGCCGCGACTCCGGCAGCTTCATGAAGACGACGACGGCGCAGACCATGGTCATCACGGCTTCGATGAGGAACCCGGCGAGGTAGCTGAACTCGGCGATGAACCCGGCGCCCATGGAGGAGATCGCGAACCCGAGGTTGATGGCCCAGTAGTTGAGCGAGAAGGCCCGCACCCGGTCCTCGGGGCGGACGATGTCGGCCATCATCGCCTGGACGGCGGGGCGGGAGGCGTTGCTCGCCATGCCGACGAGGAAGGCGACGGCCGCGATGGCCAGGGGGTCCTTCATGAAGCCGAGGAGCGCCACGGACAGGGCGGTGGAGGCCTGGGCGATGAGGAGGGTGGGCCGCCGCCCGAGCCGGTCGGTCATCACGCCCGCGCCGAGCGAGGAGACGACGCCGCCGAGTCCGTGCAGGGCGGCGACGAGACCGGCGTACGTGGCGGAGTAGCCGCGGTCGAGGGTCAGGTAGAGCGCCATGAAGGTGGCGACGAAGGCGCCGAGGCGGTTGACGAGGGTGCTGGTCCACAGCCACCAGAACTCGCGGGGAAGACCGGAGACGGACTCCTTGGCGGCGCGTCTCAGGGCGGCGAGTGGCATTCGGGTCCCCCACAGGATCAGGCAGATGAGTAAGTGCCGCCGACTACTTATGTAAGTGTCTCTGGCATCGAGCGAACATTACGACTCGGGGCCCGGAAAGAGCCAGTGGATTAGCAGAACCCGTCAACTGTCGCCGCCCCCGCGGCCACGCCGTCCGGGGTCCGGGCGGACGCGCGGGGCACCCGGCGGTTCGATTACGCTCAGGGGCATGGCCGACGCACCGTACAAGCTGATCCTCCTCCGCCACGGCGAGAGCGAGTGGAACGCGAAGAACCTGTTCACCGGCTGGGTGGACGTCAACCTCAACGAGAAGGGCGAGAAGGAGGCGGTCCGCGGCGGTGAGCTGCTCAAGGACGCCGGCCTGCTCCCCGACGTGGTCCACACGTCGCTCCAGAAGCGCGCGATCCGCACGGCCCAGCTGGCGCTGGAGTCCGCGGACCGCCACTGGATCCCCGTGCACCGCTCGTGGCGCCTGAACGAGCGTCACTACGGCGCGCTGCAGGGCAAGGACAAGGCGCAGACGCTCGCCGAGTTCGGCGAGGAGCAGTTCATGCTCTGGCGCCGCTCGTACGACACCCCGCCGCCGCCGCTGGACCGTGACGCCGAGTACTCGCAGTTCGAGGACCCGCGCTACGCGACGCTCCCGCCCGAGCTGCGCCCGCAGACGGAGTGCCTCAAGGACGTCGTCGTCCGCATGCTCCCGTACTGGTTCGACGGCATCGTCCCGGACCTGCTGACCGGCAGGACGGTCCTGGTCGCCGCGCACGGCAACTCGCTGCGCGCCCTGGTCAAGCACCTGGACGGCATCTCGGACGAGGACATCGCAGGCCTGAACATCCCGACGGGCATCCCGCTGGCGTACGAACTGGACGCCGAGTTCAAGCCGGTGAAGGCCGGGGGCACGTACCTCGACCCCGACGCGGCGAAGGCGGCCATCGAGGCGGTCAAGAACCAGGGCAAGAAGAAGTAAGTCCCGTGATCACGCCCCTTGCCCGCACTTCTGGTGCGGGCAAGGGGCGTTTTCCAGTGGTTCACGGGCTGCCCGCGTCCGATATTCCCTGGGCGAGTTCGCCCACCGCGTCCAGGATCCACTGGCCGAAGGCGGTGGGGGCGATCAGGACGCCGAAGACCAGGACGATGACCACCGTCAGCTGTTCGTCGGTCCGCTTGCGGGCCTGTGTGCGCCTGCGCAAGCGGACGATGATGATGACCGCCAGCAGAACCGCCACGTTGATCGTCAGTACCACTGGCCAGTCCCCCCCATCAGGCAAGAACGTCCCAGTTCTCCTGTGTAGCCCGAACCGCATGCCGGGAGCACTCAGTTGGGCGGGGTTGGCGGCAAAGCGCCCATCCGGGGCCGGATCGGCGGACTTGCCAGGGGCACGGGGCTACAGCTCCCTCTGTGCCTCGTACAGGTTCCTCGGCCGCACCGCGTCCGTCGTCCCGTAGAGCTCCAGTCGTGAGTGCAGGTCTCCGGAGAAGTCCGGTACGTCGATCTGGTCGAACTCACGGACCTCGTTGATGCCGACCGTGGCGCTGTACGGCGCCAGGCCGTCGATCTTCATCAGGCCCGCGCGGCCGTTGGTGACGCGGATGTTCCAGTGAGTGAAGCGGGCCCCGAAGAGGGGGCCCGCGCTCGCGTCTCCGCCGTGGCGGCCGTTGTTGTCGACCGTGATGTCCGTGCGGACGTTCCCGAAGGGCATGCCCCGGTGGCTGTCGAACGTGCCCATCTCCATCACGCCCCGGGACCAGACGTTGCAGGACGAGAGGCCCTCCACGTTGATGCCGTGGAGCTGGGTGCCCGACGGGGCCGGGGCCGTGCGCCGGGCTATGTGGAAGTCCTCGGTCACGTTGTCGTGCGAGCCCTCGCGGCAGAAGTACGGGTGGTGCGCTCCCCTGCCCTCCACCCGCGTGCGGCGCAGCGTGCACGCCGATGCGCTCACCAGGCCGAAGCCGTTGTCCACGTGGCGGACCACGATGTCGTCCGCCCAGCAGTCGTACGCGCACTGGAACGTCACCCCGTTGTATCCCTCGTCCAGGAGGTGGGGCGCTTGCGGGGTCTCCACGGCTTCGAGCGTCAGGCCCTCGACTCCCGCGCCCGTCAGCGCCTTCACGTGGGTCGTCAGGCGTGGGTCCCACTCCTCGCGTACGTCCAGGGGGAGCGGGCGTTCCAGGGTGACCGTGCTCTTCTTTACTGAAGTGATGCGGACCGGCCACTCGTAGGGGACGTACGACGTCAGCTTCGTCTTGTCGTCCCAGGTGTACGCCTCGGCGCCGGGGCCGCCGCCCGCCATGTGCTCCAGGAGCGTGTGACCCGCGTCGTCGGCCAGTCGCAGCAGCACCAGGTCGCCCTTGTGGAGGCGGGAGGTGTCCTTGACCCGCAGGGTGTGGTCGCCTCGGCTCGCGGGAGCGACCGCCGTGAGGGTCTCCCACTCGTCCCGCTTGTTGCCCGTCCAGCCCTCGAAAGGCCACGCCTTCGCCTTGATGGCGGTCGTCAGCGACTCCCAACGTTGCTGCGGACAGAGCCAGATGAGCCCGCCGGCCCAGGACCAGCTCGACTTGTCGCCGCCGTAGCGGGAGCCGTACGGGCCGATCAGTTCCGTGAGGTTCTTCGTCGCGTGGAGGGTGGTGCGGTTGCTGCCCGCGCCCCGCAGGACCACGTTGTCGTGGGCGATGCGGATGATGCCGTCGATGCGGTACCTGCCGGGCGGGAGCAGCACCGTGCCGCCGCCCCGCTCCCCCGCTTCGGCCAGGGCGCGGTTGATCGCCGGTGCCGCGTCCCGCGTGCCGTCCGGCCTGGCCCCGTGGTCCCGGGCGTTCGCCACTACCGCGGGGCGGGGAAGACGGCGGGTGCCGGAGCGGGCGCCCGCCCGGGCTATGTAGGGGATCTGGGGGTGCGTGTACGGGGTTGCCCTGAACTCCCGCCAGAGAACGGGCGTTTCGCCTGGCTCCGCCCACGGAGTCTCGCCTGGCTTCGCCCAAGCCGTCCCACCGGACGCGGCAACGGCCGCCACGGCGATCGCACCGCCGAGTACGCCACGTCTGCTGGGGTGCTCCTCACCCGTATCCGCCTCCGAGCCCCTGGCCGTACCCCTGCCCAAGCCCATGCCCGCCGCCACCTTCCATGGATGTGAACGTCATTCATGTCTGCGATGGCCGCGAGCATGCCACTGGCGCCCCGTACGGGGGAAGACGTCCTGCGAGGGCGGATCTAAGCCGACGGGCTAGCCCTGAGGCTGGGTCAGGTGGGTGAACGCGTCAAGGTTGCGCGTGGACTCGCCCCGCGACACGCGCCACGCGTACTCCTTGCGGATCGCGGAGGCGAAGCCCAGTTCGAGGAGGGTGTTGAAGGAGCCGTCCGCGTTCTCCAGGACCGAGCCGAGCAGGCGGTCCAGTTCGTCGGGGGTGACCGCCGAGAGCGGGAGCTTGCCGGTGAGATAGATGTCGCCGAGGGAGTCGATCGCGTAACTCACGCCGTACAGGCGCAGGTTCCGCTCGAGGAGCCAGCGGTGCACCGCGTCGTGGTTCTCGTCGGGGTGCCGGATCACGAACGCCGTCAGCGACAGCGCGTGCTTGCCGACCCGCAGCGAGAGCGTCGTCGACAGCTTGCGGGTGCCCGGAAGGGTCACGACGAAGGAGCCGCTCTGCGGGCTCTCCCACTCCAGTTCCGCTTCGTTCAGCGTCTGTTCGATGATCCCGATCGCCGCTGCGTCCGTCTGATCAGCCATGATGCGAGCGTACGCGACGCCGGTGTTCGTGCACCGCCGCCGTGTAGACGTCCGCCGTGGCGGACGCGGCCGTGTCCCAGCCGAAGGATTGCGCGTGCCGTGCGGCCGCGTCACCCATGCGGTCCACGAGGTGCGGGGTCTCGGCGAAATCGCGGAGCACGCGCGCGTAGTGGGCCGGCTCGTGGCCGTCGACCAGGAAGCCCGTCACCCCGTCGCGTACGGCGACCGGCAGACCGCCCACCGACGCGGCGAGCACCGGGGTGCCCGCCGCCTGGGCCTCTATGGCCACCAGGCCGAACGACTCGCTGTAGGAGGGCATCACGAGGACCGAGGCCGCCCTGAACCAGTCCGCGAGCTGCTCCTGGCCCACCGGAGGCTGGAAGCGGACCACGTCCGCGATGCCCAGCCTCGCGGCCAGCTTCTGCAGGCCCTCCGGCTTCGCGAGTCCGCTGCCGCTCGGGCCGCCGACCACGGGGACGACGATGTGCCTGCGCAGGTCGGGGCGCTGGTCCAGGAGCACGGCGACCGCGCGGAGCAGGACGTCGGGCGCCTTGAGGGGCTGGATGCGGCCCGCGAAGAGCGGGACGAGGGCGTCCTGCGGGAGGCCGAGGCGCTGGCGGGCCGCCGCGCGGCCGTCGGCGGGGCGGAAGCGGTCGAGGTTCACGCCGGGGTGCACGACGGCGACCTTGCCCACTTCGGCCTCGTAGTGGCGTACGAGCTCGTCGGCCTCTTCGGAGGTGTTCGCGATCAGCCGGTCGGCGGCGCGCACGATCTGCGTCTCGCCGATCACGCGTGCCGCGGGCTCCGGGGTGTCGCCCTCCGCCAGCGCCGCGTTCTTGACCTTGGCCATGGTGTGCATGGCGTGCACCAGCGGCACGCCCCAGCGCTCGGCGGCGAGCCAGCCGACGTGGCCGCTGAGCCAGTAGTGGGAGTGGACCAGGTCGTAGTGGCCGGGGCGGTGGCCCGCCCATGCCTGCATCACGCCGTGCGTGAAGGCGCAGAGCTGGGCGGGCAGCTCTTCCTTCGCCAGGCCTTCGTAGGGTCCCGCGTCGACATGGCGCACGAGGACGCCCGGAGCGAGCTCGACGGCGGGCGGCAGTGCGCCCGTCGTCGAGCGCGTGAAGATCTCCACCTCGATGTTGATGGCCGCGAGACGCTTGGCCAGCTCCACGATGTAGACGTTCATGCCGCCCGCGTCGCCCGTGCCCGGCTGGTGCAGCGGGGACGTGTGCACGCTGAGCATGGCCACCCGGCGGGGGCGCCGGTTGCCGACCGGGAGCCGGAGTCTGCCGGGCGCTGCCGGCGAGCGACGGCCGAGCCTGGTCACGTACTGGCTCACGTGGCGGTCCTCCTTGTGCGCGCGCGGGCATGTCTCAAGGGAGGGCGTGCACGGTCCTCCGCAGGGAGAACATCGGAAGGGGCGACTCCATTTCCTCTTTGCCAAATCATTACCGGACAAGGCTCAACCCATTGCCGTCCGGGCCCCGACCCCTGCCCTCGCGGCACTCGCCGCGTACCCCCGTCACCAGGGCGCATACCCTTTCCCCATGGCCTCCCGCACCCCTTCCCGCCCCGTGGGAACGGTGACGCGCGGGACCACCAACCCCAACCGGCTGCGCCGCATGGACCGCTGGATCGCCGCCACGCACGGCGCCGCACTGCGGCGCTCCGCCGACCCCGTCGCGGTCGATCTCGGCTACGGGGCCGCCCCCTGGACAGCCGTGGAGCTGCTCGTCCGGCTCAGGACCGCCGCCCCGCACGCGCGCGTGGTCGGCGTCGAGATCGATCCGGCACGGGTCGCGGCCGCGAAGCCGTACGAGAGGGAAGGTCTCTCCTTCCGGCACGGCGGCTTCGAGGTCCCGCTGCCCGGCAGGCCCACGCTGATCCGGGCGGCGAACGTGCTCCGGCAGTACGACGAGGAACAGGTCGCCGCGGTGTGGGAGCGGCTGTGCGGGCGGCTCGCACCCGGCGGGCTGCTCGTCGAGGGGACCTGCGACGAGATCGGGCGGCGGCACGTCTGGGTCGCGCTCGGGCCAAAGGGTCCGCGCACGGTCACCTTCGCGACGCGCCTCGGCTCGCTCGACCGGCCCTCCGACCTCGCCGAGCGCCTGCCCAAGGCGCTGATCCACCGGAACGTGCCGGGCGAGCCGGTGCACGCGTTCCTGCGCGACTTCGACCGCGCCTGGGCCGCCGCGGCGCCCTACGCCTCGTACGGCGCCCGGCAGCGGTGGATCAGGACGGTGCGGGCCCTGGCCGCGGACTGGCCGGTGGCGGACCGCCCCGCGCGGTGGCGGCAGGGCGAAGTGACGGTGCGGTGGGAAGCGTTGGCGCCGCGCCAGGGGTGAACGCGCGGGGTGCCTCCGGGTGAATTCGTGAGGCGGCGGCGGGTGAACTCCGCGTGCGGCGCGCCGCGGAGGGAACGATCTACGAGTGCCGTTCGTCACATGGGGCGGTGGGGGTCGGAGTTGCCGCCGCGCTCTGTCGCATTGCGCGTCGGCATGGCACCATCCCCGGTGCACTCGTATGTTACTGACGGTAAATCAGCTTTGGGGGAGGCGGACGTGACCGGCAAGCGGAGTTCGACTGTGGCTGGCCTGGCGCTGATCTGCGCGGCAGTGGTGCTGAGCGCGCCGGGCACGGCCCACGCGAGTCCGGCGAAGCCAACGCCCGGCAGCACCACATCCCTTGAGGAGCTGCGCAAGGAGCTCGAGAAGCTCTACCACGACGCGGGCGTCGCCACGGACGCGTACAACGCGGCGGAGGAGAAGAGCGAGAAGCAGTCCAAGCAGATCGTGAAGCTCGCCCGCTCCATCACGAAGGGCCAGCAGAAGCTGGACAAGCTCAAGTCCCGCGCGGGCGCCGCCGCCCGCGCCCAGTACCGCAGCGGCGGGGTCTCCTCCGAGGCCCGGCTGATGCTGAGCGAGGACCCCCAGGAGTTCCTGGACGGCGCCGGCCGGATGCGGCAGGGCCAGAAGGCCACCAAGGGCATGATGACGGAGATGGAGCGGACGCAGGAGGACCTGCGGATCTACGCCAAGGACGCCACCGCCCAGTGGAAGAAGCTGGAGTCCAACCGCAAGGCGAAGGCCGCGTCGAAGAAGAAGATCAAGAAGAAGATCGCGGCCGCCGAGGAGCTGGAGTCCAAGCTCGAGAAGAAGGAGCTGGAGCGCCTCAGGAAGCTCGAGGAGGAGGCCCAGCTCAAGAAGCAGTCGGCGTGGGTGAGTTCGGGCGTCCTGAAGGACATCAAGGGCAAGGCGACCGGCCCGGGCAAGAAGGCCGTCGAGTTCGCCACCGAGCAGATCGGCAAGCCGTACGTCTGGGGCGCCGAGGGTCCCTCGTCGTACGACTGCTCCGGCCTCACGTCCAAGGCCTGGGCCGCCGCCGGCAAGGGAATTCCACGTACGTCGCAGGAGCAGTGGAAGCAGCTCCCGCGCATCGACATCAAGAACATGCGCCCCGGCGACCTGATCATCTACCACGCGGACGCCAGCCATGTCGGGATGTACGTGGGTGACGGCGCGATCGTGCACGCGCCGCGGCCCGGCCGCGATGTCACCGTCGCGGGCGCGGGCTCGATGAAGATTCTCGGGGTCGTGCGGCCCGACAAGTAGGCCTTCGGAGTCCCGGCCGCCCTCCTGTGGGCCACGTCATGTGACCCACCGCACCCCGGGCACGTCTCTCAACCCTCCGGGCGTGATGTTCGTCATCCCTGTCGGAGGCTGTCGTGCCCAATTGCGGTCCTTGATGCGGCATATGACGGTGGCTGTTTGCCGCGCGCCATTCCAATCGGGGCTCGCCTACCGCTATGGTCCCCGTCGGTGGAGCGTTCGACCGTCGATCCACCATGCCCTCGGGGGGAGGGAAGGAAACCGAAGCCATGCCCGCACCCATACCGCGGCAGAGAGCGATCCCGGCCGCGGAAGGCGGACAGGCTCACGCTCTGCCGACGCCGACGCCCGCACCCGTGCAGGCGCCCGAACCCGTACCCGCCCCCGTGGGGCATCTGCCGATGCCCAGGGACCCGGCCCAGCAGGCGAGCGGCCCCGGCCTCAGCCTCCTGGTGATCGAGGACGACCCGGTGGGCTCCCTGAGCGTCCCGCAGATGCTCGACTCCGCGGGCAAGCCCATCAGGGTCCGCACCGCCCGCAACCTCACCGAGGCCGAGCGGCTGCTCACCGACGACGTGCACTGCATCCTGCTCGACCTGGCCCTCGCGGGCCCCGCAAGCACCCCGGAGGAGGAAGCGGACGAGCTCGCCACGCTCAAGCACGTCCTGCGCCTCGCGCCCCGGCACGCCGTCCTCGCGCTCACCGCGAGCGGCGACACCGAGGGCGGCGCGGAGGCCGTGCGGGTCGGCGCCCAGGACTATCTCTTCCGTGACGAGCTGGACGGGCGGCTCCTGAGCCGCGCCATCCGGTACGCCGTGGAGCGCAAGCGCGCGGACGCCGCCCAGCGCCAGCTGACGGAGTCGCGCCTGCGGGCCCAGGAGAACGCCCGTCTGGAGCGCGGCCTGCTGCCGACGCCACTGCTGGACGGCTCACCGCTGCGGTTCGCCGCGCGCTACCGTCCGGGGCGTTCGCGCGCGCTCCTCGGCGGCGACTTCTACGACACGGTGCGCACTCCTGACGGCTCCGTGCACGTCATGATCGGCGACGTCTGCGGCCACGGCCCGGACGAGGCGGCGCTCGGGGTCGAGCTGCGCATAGCCTGGCGGACGCTGACCTTCGCGGGTCTGTGCGGCGACGAGCTGCTCAGCACGATGCAGAAGGTCCTTGAGCACGAGCGCGCCGACGACGAGATCTTCGCGACGCTCTGCACGGTCGACATCGCCCCGGACGGCCGCCGGGCCGGGCTCTGCCTGGCGGGGCACCCGTCACCGCTGATCGCGCGCGACGGCCACCTCGCCGAGCTGCTGCCGTACGACACGAACGGCCCGGCGCTCGGACTCCTGCCGAACGCCCGCTGGCCGCGCCGCCAGGTGGAGCTCGGCGGCAAGTGGAGCCTGATGCTCTACACGGACGGGCTGATCGAGGGGCGCGTCGGCGAGGGCAACCAGCGCCTCGGCCAGGACGGCATGGTGGAGATGCTGCGCCGCCAGATCGCGGCGGGCCTGCGGGGCGACGAACTCCTGGAGGCCGCGGTGAACGAGGTGCGTGAACTCAACGGCGGGGATCTGACCGACGACGTGGCCGTACTGCTGCTCGACCGGGACCGCTGACGGTCGTACTGCTGCTCGACCGGGACCGCTGACGGCCCCTGCCGCGCGGTCGGCTACCGGCCGCCGTTGTACGGACCGTAGGGACCGTCGCTGCTGGAGCCGCCGCGGCGTCCGCGGCCGCCGCCCCCGCCGGTGATCTGTCGCAGCGCGGGGCGTACGTCGACCATGTAGACGATGGTCGCGATGAGCCCGATGATCGGCAGGAACGACAGGATGTTGAAGATCAGGTTCACGATGAAGGCGAGCCCGAGGATGATCAGCCAGAACGGCTTGGTCTTCTTGTCCGCCGCGCGATAGGCGTCCTCACGCCGCACGGCCGCGTCGACGAGCGCGAAGCCGCTGAAGACGATCAGCGCCAACGACAGCAGCCACATGAAGTTTGCGAACCCCTGCATCAGCACAACGTCCACCACCAGTCTCGGCTCTTGAGTACGCGGACACCGTACCCGCTACCCGGAGAACGGGCCGAGCACTTCGAGAGTGCCCGGCCCTTCACACGACAACCGCCGTACCGCGCGCCTACTTGGCGGGCGGCGTGGTCTTCTTCGCCGCGGGCTTGCGCGGGGCCGGGGCCTTCTTGGCGGCCGGCTTCTTCGCCGGGGCGACGGCGGCCTTCGGCTCGCCGGAGTCCGACGTCACCGACGCGTCGGAGGCGGCGGGCTTCTCCTCGGCGTCCGGCTCGACGGCCACCGCCAGCTCGTTGATCTCCTCGGCGGCCTCGCCGCGCCAGGTCCGCACGGCCTGCTCGCCGTGCTCGGCGACCTCTTCGTACTTCTCGCGGGCCTTCACCGCGTACTCGGCGGCGACGCCGACCGAGCTGAGGGCGAAGCCCTGGGCGCTCTCGCTCAGCTTCTTCAGGTCGGTGTCGAGCGTGCCGAGCAGCTCGGTGAACCTCGTCTGAAGGGTCTCCTGCGCCTCCTTGGCGCGGGCGACCGCCTTGTCCTGGACGGCCTTGGTGTCGGTGTTGCGCACGGCGTCGATACGGGCCGGCGCCTCGGCGATCAGCTGCTCGATGGCGCCCGGCACCTTCTTCGCCTGCTGGAACGCCAGGTCGGCGGTGCCGACGACGAAGTAGGCGGGGGTGGTGTCGGTGAGGGTGTTGCGCAGGTCGTCCTTGATGGCCATGGCGATGGTCCTCCCGGATTCGCTTCAGCTCGGTCAGCTTGTGGGGTGGTCCTTGGTGCCGGCATCACTGCCGTCGGCCGTGCGGGGGCCGTCAGCGGTGGCGTCCATGTCGTCCGCGTACCCGGAGACCTCGAAGCCGTTCTCTTTCCTGAACGACTCGTAGATCTGCAACAGGACCTGCTTCTGCCGTTCGTTGATGGAGGGGTCGGCAAGGATGACGGCGCGCGTCTCCAGCTCGTCCCGCTCCTTCTCGTCGAGGATCCCGGCCCGGACATACAGCGTCTCGGCGGAGATCCGCAGCGCCTTGGCCACTTGTTGCAGCACATCGGCACTGGGCTTGCGCAGGCCGCGCTCGATCTGGCTCAGATACGGATTGGACACCCCGGCGGCCTCGGCGAGCTGCCTGAGCGAGAGCTGCGCGTTGCGCCGCTGCTCGCGCAGATACTCCCCGAGATTGCCGACGTTGAGTGATGCCATGCGTCGATACTGCACGCTCCTTGCTAACTATTGCAAGCGGCTGCTTGCAAAAGTGCGCCACACCACTGATCGCACGGCCGGGCATGCCGCCGCGCGGACGCTCCACAACATGGCGCCGACCATGACATCGGCCGTGGCACCAAGAGGTGCCACTCGGCGCCATCCCTGCTCACCGCCCCGCCCGTCGCGTGAAGTTTCCGGAGATTTCGCGGCCGTTGGCTACGCGGCCGGTCAGCTCCTGACCTGCGTATTCACAGGCGACCAACACCCCGTGGCGCCAACGACACCACCCCTGGCACCAAAAATCACTCGACGTGGCACCAAGGGTGTGCCACGATGGCACCACTGAAGCGGAGAACGCGCCGCCTGAAGCAGCGAGGGAGGGGATCGGATCATGGAATCAGCACAGCGTCAGCAGTCGGCGGCACCCGGCGCCTTCACCGCCTTCGCCCGCTTCGTGCTCTGTGGCGGCGGGGTGGGGGTCGCCTCCAGCTTCGCCGTCGCCGCCCTGTCCTCCTGGATCCCCTGGGCCTTGGCCAACGCCCTGATCACCGTGGTGTCCACGCTCCTGGCCACCGAACTGCACGCCCGCTTCACCTTCGGCGCGGGCGGGCGGGCCACCGGGCGCCAGCACGCGCAGTCGGCAGGGTCCGCGGCGGCCGCGTACGCGGTGACCTGCCTGGCGATGCTGGCCCTTCAGCTGCTGGTGGCGGCGCCCGGCGCGGTGCTCGAACAGGTCGTCTACCTGTCGGCCTCCGCGCTCGCCGGCGTCGCACGGTTCGCCGTGCTGCGGCTGGTCGTCTTCGCCCGCAGCCGCTCGCAGGCCGCCGTGGGCGACAGCAAGCAGGCCGCGGCCGACACCAAGACACCGGCCCGCACCGCGCCCGCCACGCACCACGCGCCCACCACGCATCCTGTGCACCCCATGCACGCCGCCGCCGTGACCCCCGCCGCGCTCTGCCCCGCGGCCTGACCTCCGCGCTCCCCCCTCCCCCTCCCTTCCGCATGCGTTACCGGCCGCCTTTCCCGGCGGTCGGTAACGTTTGTCGTGTGTCTGTGTCTCTCCCCGACCTCGTCCGGCTCCGCAAGGCCCGCGACCGCATGGACCGCGACTACGCGGAGCCCCTGGACGTCCCGGCGCTGGCCCGGGCCGCCCTCATGTCGCCGGGGCACTTCTCGCGCAGCTTCCGCGCCGCGTACGGCGAGACGCCGTACAGCTATCTCATGACCCGCAGGATCGAGCGGGCCAAGGCGCTGCTGCGGCGCGGGGACCTGTCCGTGACGGAGGTCTGCATGGCGGTCGGGTGTACGTCGCTCGGCTCCTTCAGCTCACGGTTCACCGAACTGGTCGGCGAGAGCCCGAGCGCGTACCGCGCCCGCGATCACAGCCGGAGCGCCGCCATCCCCGCCTGCGTCACCAAGATCCACACCAGGCCGGTCAAGAACGGACCGGTCAGGAACAACGGACCGGTCAGGAACGGAGAAGCGAAACCCGACGCCGGTACGTAGCGTCGTACGCATGGAAATCAACCTCGCACAGTGCTTCATCGCCGTCGACGACCACGACAAGGCGCTCGCCTTCTACCGTGACGTGCTCGGTCTGGAGGTGCGCAACGACGTCGGTTTCGAGGGGATGCGCTGGGTGACCGTCGCCTCCCCCGCGCAGCCGGACGTGGAGATCGTCCTCGAACCGCCGCTCGCCGACCCGAACGCGTCGGACGCCGACCGCCAGGCGGTGGCCGAGCTGATGGCCAAGGGCATGCTGCGCGGCGTCATCTTCCGCACCTCCGACGTCGACGCCGTCTTCGAGCGGATCCGTGCCGCGGGCGCCGACGTGCTCCAGGAGCCGATGGACCAGCCGTACGGCGTCCGCGACTGCGCCTTCCGCGACCCGGCGGGCAACATGCTGCGGTTCAACCAGCCGCGCGGGAAGTAGACCCGGGGGCAGACAGAGGAAGCAGCCCCGGGGGCGGGCGGACGCCTACGCCAGCCATGCCCCGTCGCGCATGAGGACCCTGCCGGTCAGCTCGTGCTCGCCGCGCCAGGCACGCACCGTTCGCGGGGTCACGCGCAGATACACGAAGGAGCCCTCCTCCGTGCGCGGGTCCCAGCCGAACTTGGCGGCGAACCCGTCCCCGGCGGCCCGCGGGACGCCGGAGGCCGGGAAGCACTCCACCTCGCCCTGTACGAGCACCACATCGGCGGTGTCCGGCAGGGCGAGGCGCACCCGCGGCTCATGCCGGGCGTTGCGGACCGTCGCGGAGGTCCCGCCGGTGCACATCCACAGCGCGCCGCCGTCCCACCAGAACCACAGGGGCACTTGGTGGGGCCCGTGCTCCGGGTGGGACGTCGAAAGCCAGATGTCCCGTTCCCGGCCGAGGCGTTCCAGCGTCTCGCGTCTGCGCTCCGGTCCTTCGCGACGAACGATCTCCGTGTTCCGCATGAGCGCAGACCCTAGCCGGTGGCCGCGCCCGCCCCGAAGGCCCTGCGGTAGTCCCCCGGTGACACCCCCACCTGCTTGAGGAAGTGGTGACGGAGGTTGTTCGCCGTGCCGAGACCGCTCAGTTCGGCGACCTTGTCGATCGGGGCGCCGGTCGATTCGAGGAGGCTCTGGGCGCGGGCCAGGCGCTGGTTGAGCAGCCACTGGAGCGGGGTCGTGCCGGTGGCCGCCTGGAGCCGTCGGTAGAGGGTGCGCGGGCTCATAGCGGCGCGGCGCGCCAGGTCGTCGACCGTCAGGGGGCGGTCGAGGCGGGCGCGCGCCCAGTCAAGGACGGGCCCGAGACCCTCGTCGTCCGTCGCGGGCACCGAGAGGTCGATGAACTGGGCCTGGCCGCCGGGGCGGTGAGCGGGTACGACCATGCGGCGGGCCAGTTGGTTGGCGACGTGCGCGCCCAGGTCGCGGCGGACCAGATGCAGGCACAGGTCGAGGCCCGCGCTGACGCCCGCGCTGGTCAGGACGTCGCCGTCATCCACGTAGAGGACGGAGTCGTCGACCTCCACCTTCGGGTACCGCGCGGCGAGTTGGGCGGTGTGCATCCAGTGCGCGGTGGCCCTGCGGCCGTCAAGGAGCCCCGCATCGGCGAGCGCGAAGGCGCCGGTGCACAGGGAGACCATGCGGGCGCCCTCGTCGTACGCGCGACGCAGCGCCGCCGTCAGGCCGTCGGGCAGCGGGTGGCCCTCCTCCACGCAGGCGTCCGGCACCGAGGTGACGATGACGGTGTCCGCCCCGACGATGTCGTCCAGGCCGTACGGGGTACGCACCGTCAGGCCGAAGTCCGCCCCGCCGGTGCCCCCGGCCTCGCTCTCGCCTCCGGACGCGCCGCACAGCCGGAAGTCGTACCAGTGGTCCGAGAGGTCCGGCTGCGGCTTGCCGAACACCGTGCAGGGGATGCTCAGTTCGTACAGATCCCAGGACGGGATCGCTATCTCCTCGGTCACGACCAGGGCCACGGAACCAGCGCTCATGACGGTGAGCGTAGGCCGTGGCGGGGCCCCTCGGCGCGTGGCAGGAATTTGGTGGCCGCCGTCACCCCTGTCACTGTCCGGCGCGTCCGCCCGCTGCGAGCGTGGTCCGCATGAACGCAGAGAACGAGAACACCGCCGCAGACAGTACGTACGCAGCGCACAAGGCCCCCGTGACCGTCATCGGGCTCGGCAACATGGGCGCCGCCCTCGCCGCCGCCCTCCTGGAGAACGGCCACCCCACCACCGTCTGGAACCGCACCCCCGCCAAGGCCGAACCCCTTCTCGCGCGGGGCGCCCGTCTCGCTGCGACCCCCGAAGAGGCCGTCGCCGCGAGCCCGTTGATCCTCGCCTGCGTTCTCGACGACGGCGCCCTGCACGCCGTCCTGGACCCGGTCGCCGCCTCCCTCGCCGGAAAGGCCCTGGTCAACGTCACCTCCGGCTCCCCGGAGCAAGCCGTCGAGGCGGCGAAGTGGGCCGAGTCGCTGGGGCTCGGTCATCTCGACGGGGCGATCATGACCACTCCCCCGGGGGTCGGCGACCCGGAGATGATGTTCCTCTACAGCGGCTCGGCCGAGGTCTTCGACGCACACCGCGCCACCCTCGCCGCGCTGGGCGACCCGCTGTACCTGGGCACGGAACCGGGCCGCGCCTCGCTCTACGACGCCGCCCTGCTCGGCCTGATGTGGTCCACGTTCACCGGCTGGCTGCACGGCACGGCCATGGTCGGCGCGGACGCGACCAGGGCCACCGACTTCACGCCCGTCGCCATCCGCTGGATGCGGCACGCCGTCGCGGGCTTCCTCGACACCTACGCGGCCCAGGTGGACGCCGGGCACTACCCGGGTGACGACGCCACCGTCGACGTACAGATCGCGGCGATCGGGCACCTCATCCACGCGGCGGCCGACCGCGGTGTCGACAACGCGCTGCCGGAACTCCTGAAGGCCACCATGGAGCGGGCGAGTGCCGCCGGGCACGGCTCCGACAGCTACGCGAGCGTGATCGAGGTTCTGCGCGGGGATCGGCGGGACACGATGCAAGTGTGACCATTCGGCAACAACAGGCAGGAGATCCGTGGCTCCAGGCGCATGATGAAACGTCATCACCACCTGGTGTCACGGGTCTTGGGGGGACCGGATGAACAAGCCGCTGCGCCACATAGCCGTCTTCTGCGGGGTGCTGACGCTGGCCCTGCTCCTGCGGGCGACCTGGGTGCAGTTCGCCGAGGGCGAGTCACTCGCGAAGCACGACAAGAACCGCCGCGTGCAGATCGAGGCCTTCTCACACCCCCGCGGTGACATCATCGTCGGCGGCAAGCCGATCACCGGCTCGAAGGAAGTCAGCGGCACCGACTTCAAGTACCAGCGGGTCTTCAAGGAAGGCCCCATGTACGCGCCGGTCACCGGCTACTTCTCGCAGGCCCAGGGCGCGACCTTCCTTGAGGGCGTCGAGAACGACGTGCTCAGCGGCGACGACGACCGCCTCTTCATCCGCCGCACCCTGGACATGCTGACCGGCGAGAAGCGCAAGGGCGGCGATGTCATCACGACCATCGACCCCAAGGCCCAGAAGGCCGCCTACCAGGGCCTGGTGGACCTCGACGCCCGGGGCGCGGTCGTCGCGCTCGACCCGCGCTCCGGCAAGGTGCTCGCGATGGCCAGCACCCCCTCGTACGACCCCTCCGTCTTCGCCGGGATCTCGCAGAAGGAGGGCAAGGAGTTCACGCGGCTCAGCAAGACCAAGGACAAGCCGCTCTCCAACCGGGCGCTGCGCGAGATCTACCCGCCCGGATCCACCTTCAAGATCCTCACCGCGGCGGCGGCCCTGGAGCACGGCGTGATCGACGACATCGACGACCGCACCGACGCCAAGGCCCCCTACAAGCTGCCGCTCAGCTCCACGACGATCGGCAACGACGTGCCCGGCGCCCCCTGCGACAAGGCCTCGCTGAAGGTCGGCATGCAGTGGTCGTGCAACAACGTCTTCCTGGACACCGCGCTCAAGGTCGGCGACGACGACATGCGTGAGACGGCGGAGAAGTTCGGCTTCAACAAGCAGCAGTTCATCCCCGTGCGCTCGTCCGCGAGCAGCTATCCGGACAGCCTCGACAAGCCGCAGACCGCCCTGACCGGCATGGGCCAGGGCAGCCTGACCAGTACGCCGCTGCAGATGGCGATGGTCGCCGCGGGCCTCGCCAACGACGGCAAGGTGATGAAGCCGTACCTGGTGGAGGAGCTGCGCGGCCCCGACCTCTCGACGATCGAGAAGGGCAAGCCGCAGGAGCTGAGCCAGGCCGTCTCCGAGGACACCGCGGGCAAGGTGCAGGAGATGATGGAGCACACCGTCGAGGAGGGCACGGCGAGCAAGGCGCAGATCGACGGCGTCACGGTCGGCGGCAAGACCGGCACCGCCCAGCACGGCTCGGACGTCAACGACGAGCGGCCGTACGCCTGGTTCGTCTCCTACGCCAAGAACGAGGACGGCTCGTCCCCGGTGGCGGTCGCCGTCTTCGTCGACCCGAAGGACATGAACATCCCGCGCTCGGAGATCGCGGGCGGCAAGCTCGGGGCGCCGATCGCGAAGGCCGTCATGGAGGCGGTCCTGAACGACTAGTCACCGGCGGCCTTGTCCCCCTCGAGGAGCCGGCCCGCGAGACGTTCGATGCGGGCGTGCCAGGCGGCGAGCGCCTCGTCCGTGGCCGCCGGGCCGCCGGCGCCCCCGAAGGGACCGGTCTGCGTCAGGACGAGCCGGGTGCCGTAACCCGTGCCCTCGCCGAACTCCCAGCGCACCTCACCCTTGGGATGCACGGCGTACGTGAGGAACTCCGGCGCCCGCAGCGCGGTGACCGGACCCGCGGAGACGCCGTCCGCCAGGAAACCGTCCGGCGCCGTGTCGCCCTCCAACGGGACCTCGCCCGAGCAGAGTTCGGCCCACACCGCGTCGGCGGACCGCACCAGCTGCCGCTCGAAACGGATGCCCTCGCCGGTGACCTGCCCGTGGCCCAGGTCGAACTGCTCCAGATACGCCTCGTGCAGCTCGCCCACGTCCCGGCTCACCTCGGCTTGCCCGCCGTCCAGGAACTGGCCGAGCGCCGAGATGCACAGCTGCCAGCCCGCGGCGAAGCTCGGGGCGCCGAAGCGGTCGCCAAAGGTGTGGACGAGGGTGAGGAGCGAGCCGCGGCCGTCGGGGCCGTCCGGGGTGATCTCCCAGCGCAGGTGGTCGTCGCCCCAGCTGAAGGCGAAGAGTCGGGGCTCGTCCGCGTCGGTGACCTCGCCGGTCATGCCGGGGCCCTCGTCGCCGGGGAAGTGGAAGCCCATCGCGCCCCCGGGCCGCAGCTCCAGGGTCACCTCGGAGGGGAACCACTGGGCGAGGTGCTCCGGCCGGGTGATCGCGGCCCAGACCTTGGCGGGCGGATGCGCGAGGCGGCGCTCCATCCGCAGGACGCTGCGGTCGCCTTCCTCGTCGGGGTCGAGAGTGTCGGAGTGCGGGTTCATGAGGAGTCACCGTCCCTGTTCATCGTTCATCAGGACTCTCCGTCCATGACGTCGAGGTGCCGTTCGAGGGCGTCGAGCCGGCCCGTCCAGAGGTGCCGGTAGTGCGCGAGCCAGGCATCGAGCTCGGCGAGGGGCTCGGGCCGCAGCTCGTACCAGCGGCGCTGCGCGTCCTGCCGCACCCGTACGAGGCCCGCGTCGCGCAGGACCCGCAGATGCTTGGACGTGCCGGGCTGGCTCAGACCGAGCCGCTCGGTGATCTCACCGACCAGGTGGGGGCGCTCGACCAGCAGATCGAGAATCTTCCGGCGACTGGGCTCGGCGAGGACGTCGAACGGTATGGGCATACTCCGAACATAACCCTGCGGCTATATAACCACAACGGAATGCACGGTCGGGAGGACATGGCGGGCAGGGGCCACCGGTCACTCACTCCTCCCACGGCAGCGGCCTGCTGTGCAGTACGTCGAGCCGGGACACCGCCCTGGTCAGGACCACGTAGAGGCGGCTCGGCCCGCGCTGCTCCGCCTCCGCGATGGCGGCGGGTTCGACGGCCACGACATGGTCGTACTCCAGGCCCTTCGCCATGGACGCGGGCAGCACCGTCACGCGCGCGCCCAGGTCGTCCGGGCCCGCGCTCCCGATGCCGGCCGCCGCGAGAGCCGCGCGCAGCCGGTCGGTGTCGGCGTCGGCGGTGATGACGCCGACCGAGCCCTCGCGGTCCAGCGCGGCACGCACCGCGTCGACGGCGGCTGCGTCGATGTCGGCGGCCCGCACCTCCCGGATCCTCAACTCACCGTCCGTACGCAGCGACCGGGCGGGCGGTACGTCGACGTCGAGCGAGGCGAGGACACGGTTGGCGAGCCCCACGACCGCCTTCGGTACGCGGAAACCCGTGGTCAGCGGGGTGATGGAGGCGTCGGGTTTGCCGAGGTGGGCGAGGAGTTCGGGCCAGCCGCGGGCCGCCCACGGGGTGGTGCCCTGGGCGAGGTCGCCGAGAACGGTGAGCGAGCCGAAGCCGGCACGGCGGGCGATCACGCGGGCCTCCATCGGGGAGAGGTCCTGGGCTTCGTCGACGACGATGTGGCCGTATCCTTCGGGCCGTTCGAGCAGTCCGGCGAGCTCGTCGAGCAGGACGAGATCGGCGGCGGACCACTTCGCCGACTTGTACGAGCGCGGGGGCCTTTCCCAGCCGATCGCCCACTGCTCATCTGGGGTGAGGATGCCGTCGGCCGCGGCGGCGAGCGCCGCCGGTTCCGCGAGGAGGGCGGCGAGCACCTCCTCCGGCTTGACCTTGGGCCATGCCGCGTCGACGAAGGCCGAGACCGGGCGGGCGCGGGAGATCTTCTGCAGCCAGGCGTTGTTCACGGCACCCGCGCGGCGCTCGGCCTGGTCCTGGATGTGCCGGACGGCACGCGTGCGTACGCGCTCGCGGCCGACCGCGTAAGGGGGTTCCTCGGCGCGCACGTCCGCGATGATCCGCTCCAGTTCGTCGAGGCCGACCCGCCAGGTGTACGAGCCGTCCGGCACCGCGAGGGGGCGGGTGGGCGGTGCGACGCGCGCGTGGAGCGCGCGGCGCAGGACCTCCGCCATGCGGGCGTCGTGCTTGACGCTCGCCGCGGCCTCGCCGTCCTCGGCCCGCACGGGCGCGGTGGCCCTGGCGATCTCGTCCGCGACGGTGGATTGGCGCACGCCTGTCTCGCCGAGGGACGGGAGCACCTCGGCGATGTAGCGCAGGAAGGTGCGGTTGGGGCCGAGGATGAGCAGTCCGGCGCGCTGCACGCGCTGGGGGTGGGTGTAGAGGAGATAGGCGGCACGGTGCAGGCCGACGGCCGTCTTGCCGGTGCCGGGGGCGCCCTGGACGCAGACGGATGCGGTGAGTTCTCCGCGGACGAGGTCGTCCTGCTCGGGCTGGATGGTGGCGGCGATGTCGCGCATGGGGCCGACGCGGGGGCGCTCGATCTCTCCGGTGAGGATGCTGCTGCTCCGCGCGGGGGCCGTGGCCGGGCCTTGTGGCGTGCCGCCGGCCAGCGGCTCGTCCTCCAGGCCCGTGAGGTCTCCGGAGTCGCCCTTGCTGCCGGGGGCCCAGCCGAAGCGGCGGCGGACGGCGACGCCTTGCGGATCGCGGGCTCCCGCCTGGTAGAAGGCGCGGGAAACGGGGGCGCGCCAGTCGACGACGAGGGGCGGCGCGGAGGGGTGTTCGGTGATGCGGAGGCGGCCGACGTGGTAGCTCTGCCCGCGGTGATCACCGGCTTCGGCGGCTTCGGGCCCGTCGGCGGCGAAGTCGAGGCGGCCGAAGAAGAGGGGGGCTTCGGGGAGTTCGCGCATCGCTTTGGCGTGGCTGCGGAACTGGTAGCCGAGGACTTCGGCGTCGGCGCCGGACGCGGAGACGTCGGCTCCGTTGACGACCTGTTCCTGGGCGCCGTCGACCATGCCGGTCAGGGCGGCGCGGCAGCTGTCGTGGTAGCGGCGTTCGTGGGCCAGGGCTTCGTCGAGTGGCGTCATGCCGAGTGGCGTCCTGTCGAGTGGCGTCATACGGCCCAGAATAATGTAACCGAGTTAAATTAGTTACCTGGTTACTTTCGTGGTGGGATTGCATTTGTAGACGGGGCACATTCGTTACCACGAATCATCGATGGGATAGGCTCCCGCCATGACGGACGAAGAAGAGGCCACGGGCGGCAGCAAGGACACCGGTGGCCCCGGCCTGCGCGAACGCAAGCGGCAGCGGATGTACCAGGCGGTCTCCGACGCGGCGATCGCGCTCTTCCTGGAGAAGGGCTTCGAGAAGGTGCCGGTCGCCGAGGTGGCGGCAGCCGCGGAGATCTCGAAGCCGACCCTGTTCCGGTACTTCCCGGCCAAGGAGGACCTCGTACTCCACCGGTTCGCGGACCACGTGGACGAGGCGGCACGCGTGGTGACCGGGCGGGCGGCGAAGCGCTCCCCCATGGACGCCCTGCAGCGCCACTTCCTCGACGGCCTGGAGCGCCGGGACCCGGTGACCGGCCTCTGCGACAACGTCCACGTCCTGGCCTTCCACCGCCTGCTGTACGGGACACCGTCGCTGGTGGCCCGGCTGTACGCGTATCAGGAGCGGTCGGAGAGGGCGCTGGGCGAGGCATTGGGTGAGGCGCTCGGCGAGGCCGCGCGCAACGGCGATGCGCCCAGCGCGGCGGCGGACGGCGAGGCGGCCTCGGACGGCGAGGCGCTGGCCGCGCGGCTGGCCGCCGGCCAGATCATCGCCGTACAACGCATCCTCGCCATGGAGAACTGGCGCCGCATCGACGCGGGCGAGAGTGCGGACGCGGTGTGGCCGGACGCGGTGGTGACGGCGAACAGGGCCTTCGGGCAACTGCGGTCGGGGTTGACGCGGTACGCCTGAGGGGCGCCGGAGGGACATGAGGGAAGCCCCCCGGAGCTGCCCCTCCCCTGGCCTCACCTCACCGATCCCCCACCAACACCGCCACCCCGTCCAGCACCCGCTCGATCCCGAACTCGAACTCGGTGTCCTCCGCGTCGGCGACATCGAGGACACCCGCGGCGAGCGTCCGCCGCAGCGCCGGGAACCGTTCGGGAGTGGCCGAGGTCAGGGCGTCGACCGTGCGCGCGTACCGCCGCATGGCCTCGTCGGGGTCCCGGCCCCCCGCCCTCATGGCCGCGTCCAGATCGGCCATGAGCGCGACCTCGTTGCGCACGAACCCGCCCACCAGCATGAGTACGGAGAGCTTCCAGCCCTCGTCGATCCCGCTGTCGTCGAGCGCCGCGAGCCCCTGCTCCATCCATTCCAGGGAGTGGGGCGAGGCGGGAGGTGAGGTGACGGGAATGCGCACGAGCCACAGGTTGCGCCGGAAGACCTCACGCTGGGCCCGCGCCCACCACTCCAGCCGTGCCCGCCACCCCGTGATGCCGGCTGGCATCTCGGGCGGGGCGCCGGTCGCCGCGTCCTGCATGAGGACGTACAGCTCGTCCCTGGCGGAGACGTACCGGTAGAGGGACATCGTCGAGACGCCGAGCGCCTTGGCGACCCGCCCCATGGTGACCGCGCCGATCCCCTCCGCCGCCGCGACGGCGATGCCCGCGTCGACGATACGTTCGAGGGTCAGGCCGGGCTTGGGCCCTTTCGACGGCCGCTCCCGCAGCCCCCAGGCGGTTTCGAGACTCGCGGAGAGCCCCGTGCCCTGGTCCTGAGCGTCACCCTGCACGTCGCCTCGCACGTCACCCTGCGCGTCACTGTCCGCCGCCATGAGCCGCCGCCTCCCTGTTCCCGGTCCACCCGCCCCTCTTGACGCACATCGTAGTTCTGCGTAACCCTTACACAGTAATGCGTAGACCATGCGCAATAAAGCGCGACGCAAGCCGGGAGAGGTCAACCGCGTGCCACCCACACGAGCCCCAGCCATCGAAGCGACATCCCTCACCAAGACGTACGGAGCCGGAACCGGCGCCCGCCGCTCCGTCCCCGTGCTCCGCGGCGTCGATTTCCACGTGCCGCCCGGCACCGTATTCGCCCTCCTCGGCCCGAACGGCGCCGGCAAGACGACAGCCGTCCGGATCCTCACCACGCTCACCACGCCCGACGCGGGCACGGCGCGGGTGGCGGGCCATGACATCCGTACGGGGCGTCGCGAGGTCCGCCGCGCGATCAGCCTCACCGGCCAGTTCGCGGCGGTCGACGAGACGCAGACCGGCGCGGAGAACCTCCGCATGATGGCGCGGCTCGCGGGCCTGTCCCGCCCCGCGGCCCGCGCACGGACCGTGGAGCTACTGGCCCGCTTCGATCTCACGGGAGCGGCCGACCGCCTGGTCCGCACGTACTCGGGAGGCATGCGCCGCCGGGTGGACCTGGCGGCCGGCCTGGTGGGCGACCCGGAGGTCATCTTCCTCGACGAACCGACGACGGGCCTCGACCCGCGCAGCCGCCACGAGATGTGGGAGGTGGTGCGCGACCTCACGGCACACGGCACGACGGTCTTCCTGACGACCCAGTACCTGGAGGAAGCGGACCAACTGGCGGACCACGTGGCGGTGTTGCACGAGGGAAAGATCGCGGCGGAGGGCTCACCCTCGTCCCTCAAGTCCCTGATCCCGGGCCACCGCCTGGAGGCGAGGCTCACCACCCGGGAGGCCTACCTGCGCCTGACCGACCGGGCCACGCACCGCGCCCCCGAAACCCTGACGCTGGGCTTCCCGACGGACGGCACGGCGGGGGACGTACGAGCGCTGCTGGACGACCTGGACCCGGACCGCACGGATTTCGCGAGTTTCACGCTGCGCACGGCAACGCTGGACGACGTGTTCCTGAGCCTCACGGGCCCGTCGCACACCACCCTGGGGCCGGCCCATGTCTGAAGCCCTGATCATGACCGGCCGGGCGATCAACATCAGCCGCCGCAACGTGGACGCCCTGGTCACCGCCATGGCACTCCCGGTGATGATCCTGCTGATCTTCGTCTACTTCTTCGGCGGCGCGATCAAGACGGACACCCAGTCGTACGTCACGTACGTGGTCCCCGGAGTGCTCCTCCTCTGCGCGGGCTTCGGCTCGTCGAACACGGCGATCGCGGTGACGGAGGACCTGAAGGGCGGCATCATCGACCGCTTCCGCTCGCTGGACATCGGCGGCGCCCAGATCCTGACGGGCCACGTCCTCGCCTCGGTGGCCCGCAACTTGGTGGCGACGGCCCTGGTCCTGGCGCTGGCCTTCACGATCGGCTTCCGCCCGACGGCGACCCTGTCCGGCTGGCTGGCGGCAGCAGCCGTACTCCTGGCCTTCATCCTGGCCCTGTCCTGGCTGTCGGCAGCGGTGGGCCTCCTGGCCAAGTCCCCGGAGGCGGCGGGCGGCTTCACGTTCTTCGTTAGCTTCCTCCCGTACCCGAGCAGCGCGTTCGTCCCCACGTCGACGATGCCGCCCTGGCTCCAGACCTTCGCCGAGAACCAGCCGGTGACCCAGGTGATCGAATCCCTCCGCGGCCTGCTCCTCGACCAACCGGTGGGCTCCACGCCATGGGTGGCCCTGACCTGGTGCACGGGAATCCTGGCGGCTTCGGTGGGGGCGTCGGGGGTGCTGTTCAGGTGGCGGACGGCTTGAGCACCACGGGGTCCCGCACCGCTCCCTGCTGGCCATGCGGAAGCGCCCGGGCAAGGTAGGGATTCGCCGTCGTGCTGGGCCGGAGCCCCAGGGACGCCGTCGCCGCCGCCAGAGTCATCGCGTACGAGTCCACGGCGCGCTGCACGTTGGGTGCGTCCAGGCCCGTGCCGGTGACCAGTCGGTCCAGGTCCACATATGCGGAACGGACCACCTCGATCCAGCGGTAGACCGGCCAGTCGTCCCGCCATCCCGCCGTGCACTCTTCCGGGAGGCAGTTCCTCCAGCGGTCGAACATGCGCTGCCTGATCCCGGGGCGGGCAGGCGTGAGATGCATGTGGCGGACCAGGTCGTAAAGCGGGTCCCCGATCATCGCCATCTCCCAGTCGATGACCGTGAGTCCGCTGCGATCGCCGTGACGCACGAGGTTCCAGGGGTTGAGGTCGCCGTGCAGCAGGGCCGGTCGGCGTGGCCGCAGTCGATGACGGCTCAGGAGCTCCCACAGGCGGAAGCTGTCCGGCAGGCCTAGCTCCCTGGCCAGCTTCTGCGACTCCTTCGGCAGATCCCTGACCAGGCGGGCCAGTTCGTCGCAGAGCCAGGGGTAGAAGTTGGCCCTGTCGATCGTTGGGTCCAACTGCTGGGTGTCGATACGGGCCAGCGCGCCCATCTGGTCCACCAGGTGGTCGGCCTCAGCGGGGCGCAGGCCGTCCACGGGGTGCACCGGGGGCAGCTCGCCGGAACCTGCTCCCTCGTAGGAGTGGATCGCGAACTCGTCCTTCAAGTTGCTTGCACCCAGAGCCAGTACACGGGGCGCCCGCACCGGCTCGCCCGAGGCCTCGATGGCCCTCAGCACCGCGTGCTCACTGAGAATGCTGCGTTCGCGGCGCTCGGCCGAGCTCAGTTTGCGCCGGACCACGACCGGGAACTGGATCCCGGCCACTCTGACCACGGTGTTGAGGTGGGCCGTCCCCTTGAAGACCCGGGAGGCCGGGGCGGCCCCCTCGGCGATCAGCGCCTCGAACACGGCGGAGCGGGGGAAAGCGGGGTGCTCAGGGACACGCTCGTTCGGCTCCCAGGAGATCGGGGTGATCTGCCGGAGCCCCTCGGCCCGCCCCCCGAAGCGGGCGGCCCGCCAGCGGAACAGGACCCGCTGAATCTCCTCCTCGTCCGGCACTCCCGGCAGCTGCAGGGGGACGGCCGCGGCTTCGAGGGCTTCGCGCACCACGCGGGCGGCCTGGTCGAGACTCTTCTGGTCGGGTGAGTCCCCCAGCGACTGGGCGGCGCGCATGACGTCCGGATAGACGGACTGAGCGCGCTCGAAGGCCACGTAATGGTCAAGGTCCCGGGACCAGCCATTGACCGCCCTGGGCCTGCGAGCCTCCATCGCCTCCACCCAGGCGGCGATCACCTCGTCCCACTGGTCTTCCGGGTACTGCATACGGACGAGGTGGGTGGCCAGATCGTGCAGGGGATCGCCGTAGGTGGCGAGCTCCCAGTCAACGCAGATCAGCGGTGGCTCACCGCCGTACGAGACGATCACGTTGTCGCGGTGCAAATCCGTGTGGAGCAGGCTGTAGGGGCGGCGGGCCATGCTGGGGACGCGTTCCGCCAGCCTGAGCAGCGCGTCGTCGGGAATGCCGAGGGCCGCGAAAAGCCCACCGAACTCCGGCCAATTGGACTGACGGATCTGAGTTTCCGCGAGGTGCGCGAGGGTCCGCAGGAAGGTCGGCCCGCCCTTGTCTATACGGGGCCAGTCCGCCGGCAGCAGAGGCAGCGCCTCCCTGCGCACCTGGGTCATCTGCGCAAGCAGTTCGGCCAGTGCCTTGATCAACAAGGAGTCGACCGGTTTGCCGTTCTGGCAGATGCTGGAGAGCGGCACGCCTTCCACATAGCTGTGCACCGCGGAGCCCTCGCGCTTGGCCAGGCACTCCGGCACGTGCGGCAGCACGCCCTTGATCGCCCGCAGGATCTCCGACTCGTCCTGCCAGGTCCGGATGACTACGGGCAGCGCTTCCCGCCGCCTCATCCGCACGGTGACCGCCCGCCCGGGGAAGCGGTCGACCAGCTCGGCCATGGGCTCCGTCAGCGGAAGCACGTAGTTCCGGTTGTGGTGGCCGCCGCTTATCGTCCCGTGCCGCAGAGCATGGTCGACGAATGCGTCGTACACATCACGGGCTTCGTGCTTCTCCGCATATACCTGGGGCACGGCATGGGGCGAAGGTGGCACGACCACGGGCCGCTCCTGAATAGTCACGCGAGGGAGGCGAAAGTGATGCACACCTTAGTGGCGTGTGAGGGAGCGCACGACGCGTGAGCGGTAATCAGTGGGCCCAATGAGGTAAGCGCCACTCCTAGGGGTCGTGACGTTCGAGAGCTCCAGCCGGTGACGCCTCGCTCACGGCTTCGCGAGAAATCTCCAGCAGGAGTCGAACCAGTCCTGCATGCTGCCGACGAAGAGGGCCCCTTGCGATTCGGGGTCCTCGGCCCGCACGTAGTGCGTGAGGGCCGATCCGAGGCCGAGCACGTCCAAGGCGTCGATCTCCTCGCCGTCGTCCAGCTGGATGCGGCGCTCGATCACCGCGTACGGGCCGTGCAGGGCCTCGGCGCCATTGAGCAGGTAGAGCTTGAAGGCCGGAGCCAGCGGCACACGTCGCACCTCCACGCTCACCTCCGCCACCAGCCCCTCGGTGTGGAGGTCCCGCAGCGCGTTGCGCAGTGATGCCGTGTGCCGTCGCGTGATGTCGCGCAGGCGCTGCTGCGGGCGCGGGTCGTCCGGGTCGTCCTTGGCTCGGGGGTACGGGAGGTCGAGATCCTCGGAGGGCAGCAGGATGCGGACGGCTATGCGGTCCGGGGTGATCTCCTGGATACGTATACGTTCCGCCTGTACGCGGATGTGCGCGTCCAGCGATTCGGACGTGAGGGTGTAGACGTCCAGGGTGACCTGGGCGGCTTCGAAGGCCGCCCCGATGATCGGGCCGAGGGAGACCCTGCCGGTGCTGCTCCCGGGGTGCCCGCCAGAGCTCATGTGGGCCAGCTGCTCTTTCACCACCCGCGATCCGCTTCCCTGTTTGGAACGGACAAGGCCCTCACTGATGAGTTCCTTCAGCACCCGCTGGATCGTGTCCCTGGAGACTTCGAATTCCTTCGCGAGATCGCGCTGCGTGGGAAGCAGGCTGTGCAACGGGTACGTCCCGTCGGCCAAGCGGGAGTGCAGCGCGTCCGAGACCCGCTGGAACTCGCTGCCGCCACCCTCACCGGTCCGCTCGCCGACCACAGGGCGAACGTACCTCTGCCCGACCCCTGACAAACCGCTTCCAGTCAAATTGGAGGCTCCGTACGGGAGTTGGTTAAGGGATCAATCGGCCAGGGCACACCAATCTCAAGTCAACCAGTCCAATTGGACGGAAAGTTGATCGCTTCGCTGGCTCGCCCAGCAAGCGAAGAGGGGTGGGGTCCCGTGATCTTCTACCAACTGCTCTCGGCCACGATCGGCTTCGGCATCGAATTTGTCATCGAACAGCTGCTCCAGTCCTCCTACGGCAGCCTGGGGATTCTCGCCCTGCTCCTGCTCGGCATCGGACTGAGGGCGCAGGACAAGACCTGCCTGTCGTTCTCGGCGGTGATCTTCCTGCTGCTCATGGCTCAGGCCTGACTTCGCAGCACCTGCAGCACCGGTTCCAGCGAACTCACCACGCAAGCCGCGCCCACGTCCTTCAGCAGCTTCGCCTTGCGCTCGTTACGCGCGTAGCCCAAGAAGTGCACTCCGGCCACCTGCGCCGCCTGATGGTCCGTGGGGGTGTCGCCGATCATCAGGGCCGCCGAGGGCTCGGCGCCCATCGCGCTCAGGGCGCGGTTGAGGCAGTGCGGGTGGGGCTTGAGGAGATGGAGGTCCTGGGTGCGGCCGTAGATGTGCGGGGCGAAGCAATGGCTCAGGCCCCGGCCTTCGAGGTAACGGGTCACCGCACGGGGTGAGTTGTTGGTGGTGATGGCCAGGCGGGAGCCGCTCGCGTGCCACGTCATGATCAGCGGGTCCGCGTACTGGGTGGGCCACGCCGAGGCGACCGCCGTCAGCTCCTGATGCGTGAGCCGTTCCTCCAGCTCGGCCACCAGATCGCTTCCGGGGTGCCTGCGGTCGACCGCCCGCAGTACGGCGTGCGGGTCGGGCTGCGCCCGCTCCTCCTTGGTCAGCAGGCCCCGCAGCCCCCGCTCCTCCAGCCAGCGGACCTGATCACCCGCGATCCGTTCCGCCGAGTGCCCGGCGAACAGCCGGCAGATGGGGCCGTCGAAGTCGAAGAGCACGTAGCGGGCGCGTTCGATCAGTTCCCGCAGTTTTTCGGTCTCTTCTGCCATCCACTCAGCCTGTGTCGTATCAGGAGTCACTAAGAGAGTGTCAGCTCCGTCGCGATGGTTGCCCAGAGCGCGTCGAACCATTTCTGGGACTCGTCCACGAACGCGGCGTCCCGCGGGGCCGCGCTCTTCTCGAAGGAGAACAGCGGCGACTTCAGTCCGGACACGTCGAACGCCTCCAGCTCCGCGCTGCCGAAGTCCAGCATGCTGCGCTCGATCGTGTAGTAGGCGAGGAGCGCCTCCCGCTGGTTCAGGAGGTACAGCTTCACCGGCGGCGTGAACGGCAGCGCGCGGAACGAGACGTCCACGTCGATGCCGTGCGAGGCCCGCAGCGCGCGCAGGTTGTGGCGCAGGACCTGCCCCTGGGTGTTGCGCAGTGCCAGCCAGCGCTGATGGACCCGGCCGTCCACGTCCCCCTGGCCGTTGACGGGTCTGGGGAAGGCGAGGTCGATGTCACTGCTGGGCAGCAGGATGCGGACGTTGATCGACTCCGGGCGGATGCGGCCCTCATGGATCCGCCGCAGGGGATCACCGAGCGCCAGGATCAGTGTCTCCGCCGTGTACGACACCACATCTATCCGCACCTGCGGCTCCGAAAACGCGTCGGCCAGTCGTGGTGCCAGGCCCACCATCGAGGCCTGGGGCTCCGAGCCCGCCGATGAAGGTCCCGGCGGTTCCGCCGCGATGCGCGGGGGGCTGCCCTTGCTCACGTTGGCGAGGAGGCCGTCGTCCTGCAGTGTCCTCAGCGCCTGCCGCACCGTCCCGCGTTCCACGCCGAACTCCTCCGCGAGCACCGCTTGCGTGGGGAGGCGGTCACCCGGCTTGAGGTCGCCGGTGCGGATGCGTTCGCGAAGGGTGTCTGCGATGTCCTGGGGAGTGAGTTTCCTGCTGCCGTTCACTGCAACGTTCTCCTGGGTCACGACCAGACGATACAACTCCGCGCCATCTCAGGGCAGTTGTCTCGAAGTTGTTTATGTTGTGGGACCAAGTGGGGACAACTCAAGTGAAGTTGGTTGCCAACTCATCTGAGATGGCAGAAGGGGGAACCATCATGGCCGTCCTCGCCCTCCTCGCAGCAGCGTCCGTCGTCATCTTCGAGCAGTTCGTGCAGTGGCGGTACGGACCCGTCGGCATCATCGGGCTCCTGCTCCTGACCGTCGGCATCAAGGCGAAGAGCCCCACCTGCAGCTCCATCGGAGCCGTCGTCCTCGCGCTGACGATGACCGGCCCCGCCCTCTGAGCTAGCCGCGCGCCAGTTCCAGGTCCTGACTGATCGTGCTCCACAGCGCGTTGAACCACAGATGGGACTGCTCCACGAACGTCGTGTCCCGCAGGCCGTCACCCTGGTGGAAGGGGAAGAGCATCGACTGCGCGCCCTGGGCGTCGTACATCTCCAGGTACTCGTGGTCGATCTCTTCGCTCTGCTTCGTGAGGGTGTAGTACGCGAAGAGCGCCTCCGAGCCGTTGAGCAGATACAGCTTCACCGGCGGCGTGAACGGCAGCGCGCGGAAGGAGACCTGTACGTCGATGCCGTGCGAGGCCCGCAGCGCGCGCAAGTTGTGGCGCAGCACCTGGCCCTGCGCGTTCCGCTGGTCGAGCCAGCGCCTGTGCACCTGGCCGCCCTCGTCGTCCCCACTGTCCACCGGCGCCGGAAAGGCGAGGTCGATGTTGCGGCTCGGCAGCAGCACCCGGACGTCGACCTTGGCCGGTTTCCGCTGTCCGGCGTGAATCTGCCGGAGCGGTTCCCCGATCGCCATCGTGAGCGAGATGGAGGTCAGACAGAGCGCGTCGATCTCGACATGGGGGGCCTCGAACGCCGCCGCGATGCGCGGGGCGAGGCCGACCATGGTGGGCTGCGGCTGTACGCCACCGGGCCCGGACAGCGCCTGCTTCGAGGTGACCGCGACCGTGGCCGGGCTCCCCTTGGACACGTTCGCCAGCAGCTTCTCGCTCTGCAGGGTGCGCAGTGCCTCGCGTATCGCGCCGCGCTCTACACCGAACTCGTCGGCGAGCTCGGCCTGGGTCGGCATGCGTTGGCCCGGCCGCAGCGCACCGGACCTGATCCGGTCGCGCAGTTCGTCGGCCACCTCGTGGTGCGACCTAGGTGACCTCTTGGTCCCGTTGACGGGTGCAGGTTCCGGGCTCACAACCAAACAGTACAACTTCGCGCCATCTTTGGGGAGTTGCTCGCAAGGTGGTTATAAATCGAGCCATCGCGGAGATAACTCAGGTGAAGTTGGTAGCCAACTTAGGCAACCTGGCAGGAACCCCGAGGGGTTGGCCGCCAGTAGTCCGCCACCGGATGGCCGCCGACCGGATGGGACGGGGTCCGCATGCCCCGTTCCGAAAGGGGGAACGTCATGCCGCTCATCGCCATCGTCATCGCCGCCCTCGCCATCGGATTCGAGCAGCTCATCCAGTGGAAGTACGGACCGTTGGGCATCGTCGCCTTCGTCCTGCTGACCGTGGGCATCAAGGCCAAGAGCACCAAAATCAGCGGCGTCGGGGCTGCGCTCCTCGTCCTGCTGCTCGCCCAGTCGGGCTGACAGAGCTGGTTGACCGGGCTCCCATCCGGAGGGGAGCCGGGAGTCCGGTCAGCCATCAGCACCACGAGCGCACCAGCGCCCGAGCGCATCAGCACCATCAGCCCTACGAGCGCATCCGCGGCGGGGCGCGGGACCGCGGGCTAGAACGCCGCCCGGATCTCCCCCACCTCGGCCGCACCGCCGAGCAGGGGCGCACGCCCGACCCGGGCGAGCACATCCTCCTCCAGGCCCGCCAGGCGCAGCGCACGGGCCAGGACCGGGCCAAGGGCCCGTATCCCCCCGTCGTCCACCTTGAAGGCGAGCGCACGGCCGTCCGGCAGCGCGAACGCCTGGACCGCCTCGGCGCCCATCTTGGAGAGGGCACCCGGGATCTCCCGCATGAGCCAGGTGTCGGGGCGGCGCGTGCCGGCCACGTACTCCGGGTGGGCCCGCATCGCGTCCGCGACCCGGCGCTCCGCCGAGCCCTCGGGAGCGAGGACGAAGTGCCGGAAGGCGCGGGCGAGGCCGGTCAGGGAGATCGCCATCAGGGGCGCCCCGCAGCCGTCCGTGCCGACGGCCGCCACCCGCTCCCCCGCCGCTTCCTCCACCACCTGGAGGATCATCTGCTGAAGGGGATGCTGCGGGTCCAGGTAGGAATCCGTGGGCCAGCCGTTGAGCTCGCACACCGCCAGCATCGACGCGTGCTTGCCGGAGCAGTTCATCGTGACCCGGTCACGAACGGCACCCGCTGCCAGATAGGTCTCGGCCTCGACCGCGTCCAGCGGGAGGTCCGGCGGGCACTGCAGGTCCGCCGCCGTCAGGCCGCGCTCGGCCAGCATCTTCTGGACGAGGTCCCGGTGGAACACCTCACCGGAGTGGCTCGCCGCGGTCAGCGCGAGGCGCTCGCCCGCCAGGTCGAGCCCCGCCCGCAGCACCGCGGCCGCCTGCATCGGCTTGTTCGCCGACCGCGGGAAGACGGGGGCCGTCACGTCCCCCATCGCAAGATCCACACTGCCGTCCGCCGCGAGCAGCACCAGGCTTCCCCTGTGACGGCCCTCGACGAAGCCTGAACGTACGACCTCGGCGAGGACCGGGGATATGACAGGGGTGGCGGCGGACTCGGCGGACGTGGAGGTCATCTTCGGCCTTCCGGGGGCGGGGGTGGCGTCACGGGCCGCCCGCGAAGGCCGGGATCACCGGGTCACGCGAGCAGGTCGTCTACTTGTGCTTCACCTTCACGGTACCTGCGGGCGATCTCCGCGCTGCAATCGTCCGCCGTGTGCTGCAGCTGCTGGCGGCGCCGGGAAACCTGCTGCTCGTAGCGGACGAGGCGCCCCATGGCCGTGTGCAGCTCGTCGTCCGTACGGGCGTCCAGGTCGGAGAGCTCGACCTCGGCGAGCATCTCCGTCGCCAGGAGGCCGACCTCCACGCTGTGCGGCGTGCCAAGGGTCACATGCCGGGCCGACGAGCGGTGCCGGGCAGGGCCGTCCGTGAGGATCTCCGAGAGCCGGTGCACGAGCGGCCCCTCCGGCTCCGGCGCCGCCGGGTCCTTACGGCGCGCCACCTCGGCCCGCAGAATGTCGATCCGGCCCTGCAGCAGGCGCCGGACATAGCTCAGATCCGCCTCGTTCTGCTGGGCCTCCCTGCGCAGCTCACGCAGCTCGCGCAGGAGCAGCGCGGCGAGGTCGTGCGCGGGCTGCCCGGACAGCACCGCACTGCCCGTGCGCTGCATGGGCGGGCGTGCCGCGTTCGTACGCCGCGCGACGCTCATGCGGGTCAGCGACACAGATCCGGGCGGCTGTCCCGTACTTGGTGTGCTCATGTGGCTCTACCGTCCCCTCGACCGGCGCGGTGCACCGCGTGTGAGCATGGTGCCACCCCCGGTGGCCGCTATGTGAGCGAGTGCCCCCAATCGGCCCCAGATGGGGGGTTCAGGACACCCCCTGGGCGGCGCATCCGGCGGCGTGGCACGGCCGTTCGGAGCAGGCGGCCGAGCAGGCATGATGGGCCTCATGCGTGCTGTGGTGCAGAGGGTGGACGGGGCAAGCGTCGTCGTCGAGGGCGAGAACGGCCCCGAGACGGTCGGCGAGATCAACGGCGAGGGACTGTGCGTCCTGGTGGGCGTGACCCACGAGGACACCAAGGAGAAGGCCGCTCAACTGGCCCGCAAACTGTGGTCCGTTCGGATGCTGGCCGACGAGAGGTCGTGCTCGGACATCGACGCGCCGCTGCTCGTCGTCAGCCAGTTCACGCTGTACGGCGACGCCCGGAAGGGCCGCAGGCCCACCTGGAACGCCGCCGCGCCCGGCGATGTGGCCGAGCCCCTCGTCGACGAGGTCGTGGCCCAACTGCGCTCGCTGGGCGCGACGGTGGCGACGGGGCGCTTTGGCGCACAGATGCGGGTGGCTTTGACGAACGACGGCCCGTTCACTGTGCTGCTCGAGATGTGACCGCCGCTTCGCGGCGGATTCTTACCCGCCCACCCACCCGATTACCCCGAAGCTCTACGGCTCGACCACGACCTCCTGGGCCGCCGCCGTACCGCCCGCGCTCAGCGCCGCGTCCAGCGGCACGTTCCGCTTCACCAGGGCCAGCGCGATCGGGCCCAGCTCGTGGTGGCGTACCGCCGTCGTGATGAAGCCGAGCTTGCGGCCCTCCTCGCCCTCCGAGGCCAGGCGCAGCTCCGTACCGGCCACCGGCAGGTGGACCTCGCTGCCGTCCAGGTGCAGGAAGACCAGGCGGCGGGGCGGCTTGCCCAGGTTGTGGACCCGGGCGACCGTCTCCTGCCCGCGGTAGCAGCCCTTCTGCAGATGCACCGCCGTGCCGATCCAGCCCAGCTCGTGCGGGATCGTGCGGTGGTCCGTCTCGAAGCCGAGCCGCGGCCGGTGTGCCTCCACGCGCAGCGCCTCGTAGGCGAGGATGCCGATCGCGGGGCCGTTCTCCTCGGCGTACGACTCCAGGGACGCACGCGGCAGGAAGAGGTCCCGGCCGTGCGGCGTCTCGCGTACAACGATGCCTTCCGGGACCGGGGCGATCGAACCGGCCGGCAGATACACGACCGCGAACTCGTCCGTACGGTCGGCGACTTCGACCCGGTTGAAGAACTTCATGCTCTCCAGATACGCGACGAGCGCGTCCTGCGTGCCGGGCTCCACGTGCGCCCACACCGTCTCGCCGTCGTCCACGAGATAGAGGGCGTGCTCGATGTGGCCGTTCGCGGAGAGGATCAGCGCCTCGGTGGCCTGGCCGACGGGCAGCTCCGTCACGTGCTGGGTGAGCAGCAGGTGCAGCCAGCTCAGCCGGTCGGGTCCGGAGACGGTGACGACGCCGCGGTGCGAGAGGTCGACGAGGCCGGTGCCGTCGGCGAGGGCGCGCTGCTCGCGGAACAGGTCGCCGTAGTGGGCGGCGACGCCTTCGTCCACGCCCTCGGCGGGGACGGCGCCGGGCAGGGACAGGAGGGGGCTCTTCATGTTCACCCACACTACGACCCGGTGGCGGGCGCGCTTATTCCTTGCCGGGGCCCTCGGACTTCGCGCCGGAGCAGTTCTCGCAGCGTCCGAAGATCGCGAAGTGCTTCAGGTCGGTGTCGAAACCGAAGGTCTCCCGCAGTTTCGCGGTGAACTCCGCGGCCACCGAGACATCCGCCTCGATGACGTTCGTACAGTCCCGGCACACCAGGTGCAGATGGTGGTGACGGTCCGCGAGGTGGTACGTCGGCGCACCGTGCCCCAGATGCGCGTGGCTGACCAGACCCAGCTCCTCCAGGAGCTCCAGGGTGCGGTAGACCGTGGAGATGTTGACCCCCGACGCCGTCTTCCGCACTTCGGAGAGGATGTCGTCGGGGGTCGCGTGCTCAAGGGTGTCGACGGCTTCGAGGACCAGCTGGCGCTGCGGCGTCAGACGGTAGCCGCGCTGTCGCAGGTCGCTCTTCCAGTCGGAATCGGTGCTCGCCACACAGGCAGTCTAGGCCAGCGGGGCAAACGGCCTACTTGAAGAAGGCGATGCCGTCGTCCGGGAGATCGCCCAGGCCCCTGGCCATCTCGGCGACGTCCTCGGGCGTGACGACCTTCTTCAGCTGCGCCGACATGTACGGACGCAGCGGCACCTCGGGGGTCTGCTTCTCGCCGACCCACATCAGGTCGCCCTTCACATACCCGTAGAGACGCTTGCCGCCGGTGTACGGGCCGGACGCCGCCGTGCGGGCGACCGCGTCCGTGACCAGGTCGATCTGCGGCTTCTGGTCGGCGAGCTCGCCGTACCAGACCTCGACGACGCCGTCGTCGCGCACCATCACGGTCTCGACCTTGCGGTCCTTGTCGATGCGCCAGAAGCCCGACTCGGACTCCAGCGGCTTCACCTTGTTGCCCTCGGCGTCGAGCACCCACGTGTGCGAGTGGTACTCGATGAAGTCCCGCCCGTCATGGGTGAAGGACACTTCCTGGCCGAAATTCGCCTTCTCGGCGCCGGGGAAGTCGGTGACGCCCGCGCCGGCCCAGTTGCCGAGGAGCCAAACGAGGGGCACGAGGTCGGGGTGCAGGTCGGACGGAATCTCGATCATGGGATGCTCAGGCGATCTCTAGGTGGCGTACGGGGCTCAGCGCTGACCCTGGTACAGCTTCTTCACGGACAGTCCGGCGAACGCGAGAACGCCGATGCAGACCAGGACCAGCAGGGCGGAGAAGAAGGCCTCAAGCACGGGGTGCTCCTCGGTGAGCTATTGGGGCAGGTATCAGAGCCGCTCCCACTGTAGTCGTGCGCGGCCCGCGGCTCTCTGCGAGGTGGCCTTACGGGTGACCGCGCGGATGGCCCTACGATGCGGCCATGGCGAAGAAGCTCGTGATCAAGGTGACCGCCGGGGCCGACGCCCCCGAGCGCTGCTCGCAGGCGTTCACGGTGGCGGCCGTGGCCGTGGCCAGCGGAGTGGAGGTCTCGCTCTGGCTGACCGGGGAGGCGGCGTGGTTCGCGCTGCCGGGCCGCGCGGCGGAGTTCGAACTGCCGCACGCGGCACCGCTCCCCGACCTGATCGACTCGATCGTGGCCGCGGGCCGGATCACCCTCTGCACGCAGTGCGCGGCGCGCCGCGAGATCACCGAGAAGGACGTGCTCGACGGAGTACGGATCGCGGGCGCGCAGGTGTTCGTGCAGGAGGCCATGACGGACGGCACCCAGGCGCTCGTCTACTGACGGCGCCGCTTCCCGTCCAGTTCGTCCCACCACTCGTCGGACTTCGAGTCCCCCGAGGGGTCGTCCCACCAGCGGTCATCGGCGCCGCGCCGGTTGGCCACCATGGCGGCGACCGGCGGGATCACCATCGCCACGACACACATCCCGACGGCGACGGGGATGGACCAGAGCCTGACGACGCCCCACGCCAGGACGAAGAGGGCGATGCACGTCCCCATCATGGCGAAGTAGGCGTGCCGCCTTCGCGCGTACATACGTCCAGCGTAAGCCGGAGGACCGCACCCCGACCCGGTGGCGTCCAACCCCCTGGGGTGCGGCCCTCCGGCCGTCAGTGATCCGCTGCCGTCAGACGGCGATCGCGACCTCCGCCAGGCCGCCCGTCCGGGCCACCACCGTGCGGTCGGCCGTGCCGCCGGGGATGAGGGCGCGCAGCGTCCACGTGCCCTCGGCCGCGTAGAAGCGGAACTGGCCGGTGGCCGAGGTGGGGACCTCGGCGGTGAACTCGCCGGTCGAGTCGAGCAGGCGCACGTAGCCGCTGACGGGCTCGCCGTCGCGGGTCACCTGGCCCTGGATGGTGGTCTCGCCGGGCTTGATCGTCGAGGCGTCGGGGCCGCCGGCCTTCGCTCCACACATATGCGTTCGTCCTTAGCTGGTCAGCTGGTCACTGCCGGGGGGGTCAGGAGGGTTACTTGTTGGCGCCGAGCTCGATCGGCACGCCGACGAGGGAGCCGTACTCGGTCCAGGAGCCGTCGTAGTTCTTGACGTTGGTCTGGCCGAGCAGCTCGTGCAGGACGAACCAGGTCAGGGCCGAACGCTCACCGATGCGGCAGTACGCGATGGTGTCCTTGGCGAGGTCGACCTGCTCGTCCTCGTAGAGGGCCTTGAGCTCGTCGTCCGACTTGAAGGTGCCGTCGTCGTTGGCGTTCTTCGACCACGGGATGTTGCGCGCGGACGGGACGTGGCCCGGACGCTGCGACTGCTCCTGCGGAAGGTGCGCCGGCGCGAGCAGCTTGCCGCTGAACTCGTCGGGCGAGCGCACGTCGACCAGGTTCTGCGAGCCGATGGCGTTGACGACGTCGTCGCGGAAGGCGCGGATCGAGGCGTCCTGGGGCTTGGCCTTGTAGGAAGTGGCCGGGCGGCTGGGGACCTCGGAGCCGTCGACCAGGTCGCGGGAGTCGAGCTCCCACTTCTTGCGGCCGCCGTCGAGGAGCTTCACGTCCTGGTGGCCGTAGAGCTTGAAGTACCAGAAGGCGTAGGACGCGAACCAGTTGTTGTTGCCGCCGTAGAGGACGACGGTGGTGTCGTTCGCGATGCCCTTGGCCGAGAGGAGCTTCTCGAAGCCCTCCTGGTCGACGAAGTCGCGGCGGACCGGGTCCTGGAGGTCGTCGGTCCAGTCGATGCGGATCGCGTTCTTGATGTGGTTCTTGTCGTACGCGGAGGTGTCTTCGTCGACCTCGACGATGGCAACCTTCGGGTCGTCGATGTGGGCCTCGACCCAGTCGGCGTCTACCAGGACGTCGCTGCGGCTCATACTTCTTCTCCTCCGGGGCAGTTACGGCGGGGCTGCGGTGCTGTGCGAGGGGATGCCGCGTACGGGCTGTGATCGCGCGGTGGCGCGTCGTACGCGGCACGGGGTGGCCGTGACGGAGTCAACGGGCCGGGGGATACGGGAGTCGGAGCTCCCGCTCAGAAGGTGCGACAGAGCATGGCGGCGACGCGGCACAGGTCTACTGCCCGCCGCTTCGTGAGGTCCGCCTGTCGCTGCATGCGTCCGATCGTAAGGACGCGAGGGCGGCCGTGTCACCGGGGTGTCGGATGGTGAGACGGGATCATCCATGATGTGGGATGCGATCAACGAAAAAGCCGCCCGCGCGGGGGCGGGGAGCGGTGCTCGCTCCTGCCGCATCCATCGCGCGGACGGCTTCGTCTCGTACTGCGGAACGGCCGCTCCGGGCGGCCGTTTTTGGACCTCAGCCCGCGAGCTTCACGTTCGTGCCCTTGACCGAGATGTCCACGCCGTCCTGGGCCGGCTCCACCCCGTCGATCTTGATGCCGCCCGGCAGGCCGGTGACCTTCTCCTCGAAGTCGGTCACATCGCGGACCATGCCCTCGGGGAGGGGGATCGAGACACCCATGACCTCGAACTTCTTCGGGATCTCGTCGGCGTTCACCTTGATCGTGTCGCCCTCGACCGACACCGAGCTCAGCACGTGCACCGGCTTGGGCAGCTTCGCGCCGCCCTTGCTCACCTCGACCTCGACCTTGATCTTGTTGCCGCCGCCGTCCGAGAGCCCGACCACCTTGCCGGTGGCGCCGAGCGGCAGCTCAACCGGCTCGCCCTGGGCCTGCTTCAGCAGCTCGTCGTACGAGATCCGGGCGGTGCCCGTGGCCTTGTCGGCGGTGGCCGAGCTGTAGTCGCCGGAGAACTCGACGCCCTGCATGCGGGCGTCGAGATCGGCGATGCGGATCTTGTCGGAGCCGGAGGCGGCGTCGTAGTTCTCGATGCCGATCTCGACGTCGTCGAGCGTGCCGCCCACGACCTGGGTCAGGAAGGGAAAGCCCTTGATCGAGACGTCGGGCGTCTCGCTGAGCCCCTCGCTGGTACGCAGCTTCTCCGCCACCTCGTCCTCGGCGAAGTTCACCGCGAAGCGGTCGGCGCCGACGAAGAGACCCCCCAGGATCACGAGGACGATCAGAAGTATTCGTACGGAGCGCTTCATGTCCGGTGTTCCCCCACCTTGTACCCCCGCTTGGCTGTCGTTGTCGCGAGCCTAAAGGACAGGTCCCCGGCCGGAGTGCCCGGCCGGGGACCTGTCGATCAGCTGTGACGATCAGCCCACGCCGATCGGATTGCGAGCTCAGCCGATGGCACGGCCGAGCAGATAGACGGCCGGGGCCGCGGCGGCGAGCGGCAGGGCCACGCCCGCCGTCATGTGCACGAAGCGCGACGGGTAGTCGTAACTGGCGACCCGGTGGCCGATCAGCGCGCAGACGCCGGCGCCGAGGCCGAGCAGCGCGCCCTTGCTCCCGAAGTCGGTCGCACCGCCGACGGCGATACCCGCTCCGGCGGCCGCGAGCAGCGCGACGACGACGGAAGCGGGCGTCGGCAGGGGCAGCGCGCGGGCGATCACGGCGACCGCGACGGCGATGCCGCCCACCGTCACGGCGTCGTCCGAAGCCGCGAGATGCCCGGTCGCGATGATCGCGAGCGCGGCGGAGGCGACGGTCGCCATCAGCCCCGCCATCCGCTCGTCGGCGGAGGCGCGGCTGCGCAGCTGGAGCACCAGGACGAGCAGCACCCAGACGCCGAGGGTGCCGAGGATCGCGGCGGGCGCGTTCTCCTTGCCGGTGGCGAGCAGGGCGATGTCGGCGACGACACCGCCCAGGAAGGCGAGCGCGATGCCCTGCCGGGCGGGCCACATCCCGTTGAGCCTGAACCATCCGGCGGCGGTGACGGCCTGCAGCAGGATGAGGGGCACGAGCAGGGCGTACTGCCCGACGGCCGCGGTCCCGGCGAGCAGCAGCCCGAGCACGGCGGTGAGCGCGGCGGGCTGGATCCCCGGCTCTATCACCGGCGACCGCCCTTCGGCACGGGCCCGCTGGGCGTCGGTGACACGGGGGTTACCGGTGGTGGTGGCGGGGCCGTAGGTGGCGGAGTCGGGTTCGGGAGCCGCACCGGCCATGGGCAGGCGTCCCGCACGGGACGGGTGGGCATGGCCACCAAGGCTGCCGGGTTCGGAGTAGGCGGGGGCCGGCTCCGAAGGCACGGGCTGCCCATAGGACTGCGGGGGCAGGTAAGCGGTCTCCGTCACGTCCACCACAGGTGAGGGCTGGATCGTCGTGTCCCAGGTCTGACCCTCCCACTGCTGGGTGTAGGCGTCCTGGGAGTACGGCTGCTGCGGGTAAGCCGACTGCTGCGGGTACTGATACTGCTGCTCAGGCGGGTAAGGCTGCTGCACCTGCTCAGGGGGATACCCCTGCCGGTACGGGTCGTAGTCCCCGTACTGATGCTCCCCGTACCCCTCATGACGCGGATCGCTCATATCGCTGCTCACCCTCCTGCGAACGGCGGGAGCACCTCGACCGTGCCGCCCTCGGCCAGCCGTACCGTCTCATGCCCACGGGTACCCACGGGGTCGCCGTCGATGAGGAACGAGCATCGCCGCAGTACGCGGACCAGCTCACCGGGGTGTCGCTCGCGCGCCGCGTCCAGCGCCTCGGCCAGCGTCGTCGCGGCGTACGGCTCCTCCGCGACACCTGCGGCTGCTTTGGCCGCGGCCCAGTAACGAATGGTGCCGTTCACCATGGCAGCTCCTCTCCTTCGGCGGATGCCGTTGCGTCGGCGGACGCCGGTCCTTCGGCGGTTGCCGACGTCCATGATGCCGTGGCCCACTCGGCGATCCGACCGAGCAGGGCGTCGTCCGCCGCGTTCTCCGCGTGCCCCATGCCGGTCTCCAGCCAGAGCTCGGCCCCGCCCCGCGCGGCGGCGGCCAGCATCCGGGGGTGATCCACGGGGAAGTACGGGTCACGGTCGCCGTGCACGATCAGCAGGGGCGTGGGCGCGATCAGCGGGACCGATTCCACCGGCGACAGCGGGACGGGGTCCCACTCGTGCGGGTGGATTCGCGTGCGCAGACCCCACCGGCCCACCACGCGCCCCGCGGGCCGCGTCACCACCCAGTGCAGCCGCCGCATCGGCGCCGTCCCCCGGTAGAACCAGCGGGCCGGGGCACTCACCGCGACGACCGCGTCAACCCGCGCTTCCGTGCGCCCCCCGTGCGCGGCTCCGGCGATGGCCGCGTGCCGGAGCACCACGGAACCGCCCATCGAGAAGCCCACCGTCACCACGCGTGCGTGGCCGATGGACCGCGCCCACTCGACCGCGGCCGCCAGATCGAGCACCTCGCGGTCGCCGACCGTGGAGAGCCCGCCGGACGCCCCGTGCCCCCGGAAGGAGAACGTGATCACGGCCGCGACCTTGGCGAAGACCGCGGCGGCCCGCCGCACGTGCGGCCGGTCCAGGTCTCCGGTGAAGCCGTGCGCGATCACGATCGCGAGGCCGGTCCCGGGGTCGGGACCGGGCTCGTAGCGGGCGTCGATCGTGACTCCGTCCTGTGTACGGAGTGTTGCGCTCCGCTGAACGCGAGTGATCGGCCGCACAGAAGATCGCGCGACTTGACCTGCCGGACCGGGACTCATGTGGGCTATTCTCCTTGGCAGAGGATCCGGGCAGCGAAGCCCCCGGGTCCTTTCGTGCTTTCAGACGCGTTGTCGACGACAGCGCGCCAGGGCCCAGGGCGCGGGCCCCGGAATCACGGCAGCAACAGTACGAAGCAGTGCCGTAAACGTCCTCGCAGGGACCGAGGAGGAACCGACGTTATGGGCGAGCGAAACGTGCACAACCGTAAGACGACCCAGGCAGGTGGGGCGCGATGAGTTCTCTGCTGCTCCTCACCAATGCCCTTCAGCCGTCGACGGAGGTGCTTCCCGCCCTCGGCCTGCTGCTGCACAACGTGCGGGTGGCCCCCGCCGAAGGCCCGGCCCTCGTCGACACCCCTGGTGCCGACGTCATCCTGATCGACGGGAGGCGTGACCTCCCGCAGGTCCGCAGCCTCTGCCAGCTCCTCCGCTCCACGGGGCCCGGCTGTCCACTCGTCCTCGTCGTCACGGAGGGCGGCCTCGCGGCCGTCACCGCCGACTGGGGCATCGACGACGTACTTCTGGACACGGCGGGCCCCGCCGAGGTCGAGGCGCGGTTGCGGCTCGCGATGGGCCGCCAGTCGATCACCGCGGACGACTCCCCCATGGAGATCCGCAACGGCGATCTCTCCGTGGACGAGGCGACGTACAGCGCGAAGCTGAAGGGCCGGGTCCTCGACCTGACCTTCAAGGAGTTCGAGCTGCTCAAGTACCTGGCGCAGCACCCCGGGCGCGTCTTCACGCGGGCCCAGCTGCTCCAGGAGGTCTGGGGCTACGACTACTTCGGCGGCACGCGGACGGTCGACGTCCACGTACGGCGCCTTCGCGCGAAGCTCGGGGTGGAGCACGAGTCGCTGATCGGCACCGTCCGGAATGTCGGCTATCGCTTCGTCACCCCGGAGAAGGTCGAACGGGCTGCCGACGAGAAGAAGGCGAAGGCGGCTACTCCGCCGGTCGAGGGCGAGCACCGGGAGATCCCGACGCGGGCGGCGGCGCCTGCCGCGTCCGCCGCCGAGTCCGAGCCGAAGGAAGCTGCCGTACGCCCTGCCCAGCGGTAGTTCCATCCGCGTAGACTCCGCGCGTGGCCAAGGTGACTCGGGATGACGTGGCGCGACTTGCGGGTACTTCCACCGCCGTCGTCAGCTATGTCATCAACAACGGACCCCGGCCGGTTGCCCCGGCCACGCGCGAGCGTGTACTCGCCGCGATCAAGGAGCTGGGGTACCGGCCCGACCGGGTCGCCCAGGCCATGGCGTCGCGGCGGACCGACCTCATAGGCATGATCGTGCCGGACGCGCGGCAGCCGTTCTTCGCGGAGATGACGCATGCCGTGGAGCAGGCGGCCTCCGAGCGCGGAAAGATGGTGCTCGTCGGCAACACGGACTACGTGGACGAGCGCGAGGCCCACTATCTGCGGGCCTTCCTCGGCATGCGGGTCTCCGGGCTCATCCTCGTCAGCCATGGTCTGACGGATTCGGCCGCCGCCGAGATCGACGCGTGGGACGCGCGGGTCGTGCTGCTTCACGAGCGTCCCGAGGCGATCGACGACGTCGCCGTCGTCACGGACGACCTCGGCGGCGCGCAGCTCGCCACCCGGCATCTCCTCGAACACGGCCATGAGTACGTGGCGTGCGTCGGCGGCACCGCCGAGACCCCGACCGTCGGTGACCCCGTCTCCGACCACGTCGAGGGCTGGCGGCGGGCCATGGGGGAGGCCGGGCGCTCGGTGGAGGGGCGGCTCTTCGAGGCTCCGTACAACCGGTACGACGCGTATCAGATGGCGCTCGAGCTGCTGGCCCGGCCGGACCGGCCGACGGCGATCTTCTGCTCGACCGACGACCAGGCGATCGGCATTCTTCGTGCCGCGCGTGAGCTGCGGATCGATGTTCCGGGGCAGTTGGCCGTCGCCGGGTTCGATGACGTGAAGGAGGCGGGTCTGACGGACCCGCCGCTGACGACGGTGGCCTCGGACCGGCCCGCGATGGCCCGCGCCGCGGTCGACCTCGTCCTGGACGACGGGCTTCGGGTGGCGGGGTCCCGCCGGGAGCGGCTGAAGCTGTTCCCGTCCCGTCTCGTGGTCCGGCAGTCCTGCGGCTGCAGCTGAGCCACCACCACCCCGGGCGCCGGTCGCCTTCATCGCCGGCCGCCTTTTCATCACCGGTCGTCTTTATAACGGGCATACGAGGTTCTACCGGTGTTCTCAGGGCGCACTCAGCCGCCTCTCATGAACGCCGCGCAGCCTTGAACCCATGACCGACACCTTCCGCCACAGCGGCGAGTACCCCCAGCAGCAGCAGTCGTCAGCGCCTGTTCACCATGGCGGTACGCAGGGCGCATATCCGCCCCCGCCCGCTTTCGCACCGGAAGAGCCCCCGAGGCCCCCGCGCCGCAGGGCCAAGGGACCCATGGCCCTGCTCGCCGCCGTCGCCATCGCGGCGGCCGCTGTCGGCGGCGGCACCGCGTACGCCTTCCAGGAGCTGACCGGCAAGGACGGCACGTCGAGCAGCGCGACCAACACCAACGTCGTGCCCACCAGCCAGAAGGGCACCGTCTCCGGTGTCGCCGAGGCGGTCAGCCCCAGCATCGTGGAGATCAGCGCGAAGTCCGGCTCGGGCGAGGCCACCGGCTCCGGCGTGATCATCACGGATGACGGCGAGATCATCACGAACAACCACGTGATCTCCGGTGCCTCGTCGGTCAAGGTGACGACGAACGACGGGAAGACGTACGACGCCGAGGTCGTCGGCACCGACAGCAAGAAGGACCTGGCGCTGATCAAGCTCAAGGACGCCTCCGGCCTCAAGGCCGCGAGCCTCGGCGACTCCGACAACGTCAAGATCGGCGACGACGTCGTGGCGATCGGCTCCCCCGAGGGCCTGACCGGCACCGTCACCAGCGGCATCATCTCCGCCCTCGACCGGGACGTCACCGTCTCGGCGGACGAGGACCAGGGACAGCAGCAGCAACAGCAGGGCGGCGGCAACTGGCCCTTCGAGTACGGCGGCGAGCAGTTCAACGGCGACACCGGCTCCTCGAAGACCACGTACAAGGCCCTGCAGACCGACGCCTCGCTCAACCCGGGGAACTCCGGCGGCGCCCTCATCGACATGAACGGCAACATCGTCGGCATCAACTCCGCGATGTACTCGCCCAGTTCGTCGCAGGCCGGCTCCGAGTCGGGCTCCGGCAGCGTCGGCCTCGGCTTCGCCATCCCGATCAACACGGTCAAGGCCGACCTGGACACCCTGCGGGCCGGCTCGACCGACTGACCCCGACCACTCCCCCGGAGCACCTGGAGGCCGCCATGCCCGGACCCCTGATCACCGTCAACCGCGCCCGGCACGCCCTGGCCGCCACCATCGGCTGGGGCAGCCTGCCCGACACCGATCCGGCGGGACTCGGCCTCCCGCTCGCCGTGGCCGGGGAACTGCACGGCGCCACCGCGGCCCGCGCCCCCGAAGTGGCCACGGCCAAGGCACCGTCCTCCCGGCCCGCCGCACGCCGCAAGCCCCGCGCGCGCGTGCGAGGCTGATACCGGCCCCGTCCACCACCCCGCACCCGAGGAAGTACCGAGCCGATGAGCCCCGCCGAAGGCGACCGCGAACAGCTGCGCATCCTGATCGTCGACGACGAGCCGGCCGTGCGGGAGGCGCTGCAGCGCAGTCTCGCCTTCGAGGGGTACGGGACGGAGGTCGCCGTCGACGGCGCCGACGCGCTGGAGAAGGCGGCCGCCTACCGCCCCGACCTGGTCGTCCTCGACATCCAGATGCCCCGCATGGACGGCCTCACCGCCGCCCGCCGCCTGCGCGCGACCGGCTCCCTGACGCCCATCCTGATGCTCACCGCGCGCGACACGGTGGGCGATCGCGTGACGGGGCTCGACGCGGGCGCCGACGACTACCTGGTCAAGCCGTTCGAGCTGGACGAGCTCTTCGCCCGCATCCGGGCGCTCCTGCGCCGCAGTTCGTACGCGGCCGGCGCGGGGCAGGCCGCGGAGGGCGACACGCTCGCCTTCGGCGACCTGCGGATGGACCTCGCGACGCGGGAGGTCACCCGCGGGGCGCGCACGGTGGAGCTGACCCGCACGGAATTCACCCTGCTCGAGATGTTCCTCGCGCACCCGCGTCAGGTGCTCACCCGGGAGCAGATCCTGAAGGCGGTCTGGGGCTTCGACTTCGAGCCGTCCTCCAACTCCCTCGACGTGTACGTCATGTACCTGCGCCGCAAGACGGAGGCCGGGGGCGAGCCTCGCCTCGTCCACACGGTGCGGGGTGTGGGGTACGTGCTGCGGCCGGGGTCGGGCGGGGGCGGCGAGTGACGGGGCTGGTGCGGCGTTATCGCGCGATGCCGCTCCGCTCGCGGCTTGCGATGCTGGTCGCCTCGGCCGTGGCGTTGGCGGTGGCGGCGGCCGCGGTCGTGTGCTGGTTCGTGGTGCGCAACGCGCTGGTGAGTTCGCTGGACAGCGCGTTGCGGGAGGCCCAGCTCTCCTCCGGGGAGGTCCTGAACGCGATCCAGACCAGCCGGTGCAGCGAGCAGCCGGGGGAGATCGCGCAGCGGCCCGACCTGATCAAGCAGACGATCCAAGTGGTCGATCCCAAGGGCAACGACTGCCTGATCGTCGGTGAGCAGTCCGTCAAGGTGACGGCCGCCGACACGGCCGTCGCCGACGGCAGGTCCCGCGCGACCGTGCACAACGGCATCGCGTCGGACGGCTCCGAGTACCGCGTCTACACCTATCCCCTGCGGGGTGTCACCGGCGCGGTCTCGGTGGCCCGCCCCCTGAACGAGGTCGACGACACCCTCGACAACCTGGTCCTGGTCCTTGCCCTCGTCGCCGGCATCGGGGTCATCGGCGCGGGCGCCGCCGGCCTCTGGGTCGCCCGCACCGGCCTGCGCCCGGTCGACGAGCTGACCGCGGCCGTCGAGCACGTCGCCCGCACCGAAGACCTCGATCTCCGCATCCCCGCCGAGGGCGACGACGAGATCGCCCGGCTCTCCCGTTCCTTCAACTCCATGACCGCCTCGCTCGCCTCGTCCCGCGACCTCCAGCAGCAGCTCATCGCCGACGCGGGCCACGAGCTGCGCACTCCCCTCACCTCGCTCCGTACGAACATCGAGCTGCTCGCCCGCAGCGAGGAGACCGGCCGGGCCATTCCGCCCGACGACCGCAAGGCGCTGCTCGCGTCCGTGACGGCCCAGATGACCGAACTGGCGGCGCTGATCGGCGACTTGCAGGAGCTGTCGCGGACGGACAGCGGACAGGGCGGAAAGGTGCAGGTCGTCGCCCTGCACGACATCGTGGACGCGGCCCTCGAACGGGCTCGGCTGCGCGGCCCCGAGCTGACCTTCGAGGCGGACCTCGCCCCCTGGTACGTACGCGCCGAGCCGGCGGCCCTCGAGCGGGCCATCGTGAACATCCTGGACAACGCGGTGAAGTTCGGGCCCCCGGGCTCCGCCGTCGAGGTGGCCCTGAAGGAAGGCGCGCTGACCGTCCGCGATCACGGCCCCGGCATCCCCACCGACGAACTCCCGCACGTCTTCGACCGGTTCTGGCGTTCCCCGTCGGCCCGCAGCCTCCCCGGTTCGGGCCTCGGCCTGTCCATCGTGGCCCGCACCGTGCACCAGGCGGGCGGCCAGGTGGAGCTCCGGCCCGCTGAGGGCGGCGGGACCGTGGCGACGGTCCGCCTGCCGGGGGCGCCGACCCCGCCCCCCGCCGCGTAAGGCGCTACTTGCCGATCCCCAGACCCGTACCGCTCAGCCGCACCCGGATGCCGTCCTGCTGCACGTTCACGTCCTGCAGCCAGACGTTCCCCTTGCCCGGCAGCTTCGGCAGCTGGAAGGCGAGCGTGAGGCGGTCGGTGAGGACGGGGCGGGTGAGCTGGGAGAGGCCCTTGAGGAGGCCCGGGTCCAGGCCCAGCTTCTTCAGGAGCTCGGGGTGGCCCATCGCGACGTCGATGAGGTTCAGGCCCATCACGTCGTTGATGAAGCGCGGCGAGCCGACGAGGTCGTGGAGCTTGGTGTCGCTCTTCAGGGCGCCGCTGACCACGGAGTCCGGGACGCCGAGCCGCTTGACGATCGACGGCACGGAGAGCAGCGCCTTGGCCTTGGCGGTCTCCTCGGCGAGGCGGTCCGCGGACTTCTTGCTGAGGTGCAGGCCCTCGGACTCGCGGGTGCCGGGCCGGTAGGTCGCCAGGTCGCCGATCTGCAGGCTCATCCTGCCGATGTCGGTGGAGATGCCGCGGTCGCCGTTGCGCTGGATGCGGGCGTCCGCGCGCAGCTTCAGGTCGTGGCCCGCGACGGGCAGCGTGCCGCGCGCGAGGACCTGGTCGCTGCCGTGGCCGGTGAACGTGACCTGGGACGCGCCCAGTTCACGGTTCAGGTCGTCGAAGGAGAGCAGCACCTCGCCCTTCATCTCACGGATGAGGGCGCCCTTGATGTCGGTGGGGCCGTCGCCGGTGATCGTCACGTCCGTGGCGGTGGCGGAGACCTGGGCGAGCGAGATCCGGTCCGCCGCGACGTCCGGGACGGTGACCTTGACCTTGTCGACGCGCTTGTCGACGACCTGGGTCAGGAAGGGGAAGCCCTCGATGTCGACCTCGGGCGTGGCACTCAGGTGCAGGGAGTCCTTGAGCTTCTCCGCGGCCTCGTGCTCGGCGTAGAGCAGGGCCCAGCGGTCACCGAGCCCGAGGAAGGCGGTGGCGACCAGGAGCGCCACGACGGCCTTCGCGGCGAGCGGGAGCCCGGCGAACCGGTTGATGCGGCGGCGGCTGCCGCGGCGGTGGTTCGGGGGCTGCCAGGGGGCTTCGGTCTTGTCGGCTGCGTTGTCGTCGTCCGTGTCGTGGAGGAAGTCCTCCAGCGGGTTCGGCGACGCGAGGGCGCCGAGCTCGTCGTACGGATTCAGCGGAGCGGTCGTCTCCGCCTGCGATGCTTCGGGGGGAACCGATTCGGCGTGCCAACCATCAGACGGATAGGCCTGGTTGTGATCGGGCGGAAGCGTGGCTATGCGGTGGGGGGAACGCATCAGCTGATTTCACCATACGTTCACACCCCACCCCAAGCCTTACGCCCAGTAACGACCGATTTAGGTCACCTTCTGAGCACGTCTGTTAACGCGTCATTCACTTCACGATGGTGATCCTGTCCGCCTTGGGCGGCGCGATCGGCTTGTCCGCCGAGGAGTTGGCGGTCAAGTAGTCGTTGAACGCCTTCAGGTCATCGCTGCCGACCAGCGGCTTCGTGCCCTTGCCGAGCTCGGCGAAGCCGTCGCCGCCGCCCGCGAGGAAGGAGTTCATCGCCACACGGTACGTGGCGGCCGGATCGATCGCCTTACCGCCCAGCTTGATCGAATCCGTCACGACGCGATCGGCGCCGGACTTCGTCATGTCGAGCGTGTACGTCAGGCCGTCCGAGATCTGCAGAATCTTCGGGGATGCCTCGTTCGACCCACTGACCTGCTGCTTCAGCCCAGTGATCAGCTGCGCGCCGGTCAGGTCGACGAGATTGACCGTGTTGCTGAACGGCTGGACGGTGAAGCCCTCGCCGTACGTCACGACCCCGTCACCCTCGCTCCCGCTCGCCTTGTGGACGAGGTCGGAGCGGATGCCGCCGGGGTTCATCAGCGCCAGATCCGTCTCCGGGTCGAGCGACTTTCCGTGCGCGAGCTGCGCGTCCGCGATCAGGTCGCCGAGCGGCGCCTCGGGAGTGGTGGCGCCACGGCCGGGGATGTCGGCGGAGATGAAGCCGACCGGCTTGTTGGCGACCGGGGCGGCCAGCTTGTCCCAGCGCTGGATCAGCGAGGTCATGTCGGGGGCCTTCGCCTGCTCCCGGCTGACGACGTGGTTCGCCGACTTCACCGACGTACGGACGATGTCCTTGGTCCTGCGGTCGTACGTGAGCGTGGTGTCCGTGTAGAGCTTCCCGAAGGAGGAGGCGGACGTGACCATGCGGGGCTTGCCCGACGGGTCGGGGATGGTGCAGACGTACGCGGAGTGGGTGTGCCCGGTGACCAGCGCGTCGACCTTGGGCGAGATGCCCTTGGCGATGGTGGTGATCGGGCCCGAGATGCCGTCGCCCGCGCCCGGCGCGTCACAGTTGTAGTTGTACGCCTGGCTCGCGGGGGCGCCGCCCTCGTGGATGAGCGAGACGATCGACTTCACGCCCTGCTTGTCGAGGATCTTGGCGTACTTGTTGACCGTCTCGATCTCGTCGTGGAACTTCAGCCCCTTGACGCCGTCGGCGGAGACGATGTCGGGCGTGCCCTCCAGGGTCACACCGATGAAGCCGACCTTGACGCCCTTGTGCTTCCACACCCAGTACGGCTTGAGGACGGGCTTGTCCGTCTTCTCGTCGGTCACGTTGGCCGCGAGGTAGGGGTAGTCGGCCCCCTTGAACTTCTTGTCCTTCTCGAAGCAGCCGTCCTTGGGGTGACAGCCGCCGTTCTGCATGCGGGCCAGTTCCTTGGCCCCCTCGTCGAACTCGTGGTTGCCGACACTGGTGACGTCGAGGCCGAGCTTGTTCATCGCCTCGACGGTCGGCTCGTCGTGGAAGAGGCCGGACAGGAGCGGGCTCGCGCCTATCAGGTCACCGGCGGCGGCCGTGACGCTGTAGGGCTTCCCCTTGCGGGCCGTACGAAGCGACGTGGCGAGATACTCGGCGCCGCCCGCGTCGATCTTCCTCTCGGTCCCGTCGGCCTGCTTCTCCGTGACCTGGCCCGAGGATCCGGCCGGGGGCTGCAGATTGCCGTGGAAGTCGTTGAAGGACAGCAGCTGCACGTCGACGGTGCGCTTCTTGCCCGCCGCGTCCGCCGCGCCCGTGCGGTCCTGCCCGGCGTTCGCGGGCAGCGCCGCGGCCAGCGCACCGATCGTGGCGAGACCGGCCGCGGCGGCGAGCACACGGGTGGCGCGGCGTCTTGGCCGACGCGGCTGAGGAGTGACTGGCACGTGTCCCCCTGGGAGAGGTCTGAGACGAACTGAGGGTGGTGAAACTCCGCGCAGCCTAAAGTCAACGCGCGTAGCGCGACAGGGGGTTACGGGTTACGAGGTGGTTGCCGTCGAGGGGCACGGCGGGAACGTTACGGACACTTCGGACCACTTCGGACGACCGTGCGGGCGTACGGGGGCGAAGCCGGCCGGGTGCGGCGACAGCGGCGCGTACGCCGTCGCGCACTCCCCCGCGGGCCGTGAGTACGTCGGTGACCTGCTCCTGGACCGGCCGCCGCCGTACCCTCGACTCCATGACTGACGAGCAGCAGCCTCCCGCCACCCTGCGGCAGATCGACACGGTCGCCGCCCTCACCTCCGACCAGGCCGACGCCGTGCTCGGGCTCCTCGCGGAAGCGGCCCGCTCGGACGGCCAGCAGGCCGTGTCCGAGCAGGGGCGGCTGCAGCTGCGGGGAGGTGCGCGGGACGGGGTACGGCATCTGCTGCTCACCCTCGGCGACGAGCTCGTCGGATATGCGCAGTTGGAGGACACCGACCCCATCGAGGCACCGGCGGCGGAGCTCGTCGTCCACCCCGCGCACCGCGGCCGCGGGCACGGCCGGGCGCTGGGCACCGCGCTGCTCGCCGAGTCCGGGCGCCGGGTGCGGATCTGGGCGCACGGCGGCCACTCGGCAGCGCGGCACCTCGCGCAGGTCCTCGGGCTCACCCTCTTCCGCGAACTGCGGCAGATGCGGCGCTCGTTGGGCGACCTCGACCTGCCCGAACCCGTCCTTCCCGAAGGCGTGTCCGTACGCCCCTTCGTCCCGGGCCAGGACGACGCGGCCTGGCTCGCGGTGAATGCCGACGCCTTCGCCCACCACCCCGAGCAGGGCTCGCTCACCCAGCGCGACCTGGACGACCGCAAGGCCGAGCCGTGGTTCGACCCGGCGGGCTTCTTCCTGGCCGAGAAGGACGGCGAGCTCGTCGGCTTCCACTGGACGAAGGTGCACGCGGACGAGGGCCTCGGCGAGGTGTACGTCCTCGGGGTGCGGTCGGGCGCGCAGGGCGGCGGCCTCGGCAAGGCCCTGACGACGATCGGCCTCAACCACCTGGCGGCGGCGGGCCTGCCGACCGCGATGCTGTACGTGGACGCGGACAACAAGGCGGCGGTGAGCGTCTACGAACGGCTCGGTTTCGTCACACACGAGACGGACCTGATGTACCGCACGGAGTCCTGACACCCGTACGTACGCCACGAAGGGCGCGGTGTTCCCCAGGTGGGGACACCGCGCCCTTCGTCATGTGCGCCCGGCTACTTCGCCGGCTCCACCGCCGACAGGCACATCTCGAACTGCACCCGCCCGCGGCGGGTCTCCTGGTACTGGGACTGGCCCGGCTTGCACTCGCTCTCGAACTTGCTCGCGACCTTGTACTCGGCCTTGGCGCTCGAACAGCCGATGACCTCCATGTCGGGGCTGCTGTCGGACCCCTTGTTCTGCACGCAGTCGCCGACCTCGGCGACCGCGGGCGCCTTGGCGGCCTCGCTGTCGGGGCCCGTGGTGTTGCCCCGGCTGCTGTACCACCAGACTCCGGCGACGACCGCGGCGACGAGCAGGGTCACCATCTTCATCACGGGTGACAGGCGGCTGAAGGATGAATTGGACAAGGTAAGTCCCCCGACTTTCCATGCGTGTTCACGTCAAGACTGAGCGGCAGACGCTACAAGATCGCCTGCCCGTTGACGAAACCAGCTCCTTGACGAAGCTCCTTGACGAAAGCAGCTTCTTGCACCACCCTTTCACTACTCAATTAGTGAAAGGGTGGTGCAAGGGCATGGTCGAGTTCCGTATCGACCGGCGCAGCGGCGTCGCCACCTACCTCCAGATCGTCCAGCAGACCCAACAAGCCCTGCGCCTGGGCCTGCTGGAGCCGGGCGACAAGCTGCCCACGGCCCGTGAGGTCGTCGAGGCGACGGCCATCAACCCGAACACGGTCCTCAAGGCCTACCGCGAACTGGAACGCGAGGGCCTGGTCGAGGCCCGCCGCGGACTCGGCACCTTCGTACGGAAGTCGCTGGGCTCCACGCCCGCCGACTCACCGCTGCGCGGCGAGCTGAGCCAGTGGGCGGCACGTGCCCGCGCCTCCGGTCTGGAGAGGGACGACGTGGCGGCGCTGTTCAGCGCCGTGCTGGAAGAGCAGTTCACGCAGTCAGAGCATGCAGAGCACGTATCCAAGGGGGACCCCGCATGACCGACACCGCCATCGAGGCGGCCGCGCTGGCCAAGAGCTACGGGCGGCGGGGCCATGCCCTGCGCGACTGTTCCTTCCGGCTGCCCGCCGGGAGGATCTGCGCGGTCGTGGGGCCCAACGGCGCGGGCAAGTCGACGCTGCTGGCCCTGGCCGCCGGTCTCTTGAGGCCGACCGAGGGCACGCTCGCCGTACTCGGCACCGATCCGGCCGCCGCGCGCGAACGCGTCGCGTACGTCGCCCAGGACAAGCCGCTCTATCCGCAGCTCAGCATCGCCGACACCCTGCGGCTCGGCGCCGAGCTGAACCCCGGGCGCTGGGACGCCGCGCTCGCCGGACGTGTCGTACGCGAGGGCGACTTGGACCCGAAGCTGCGCGTGCGGACGCTCTCCGGCGGGCAGCGCACCCGCGTCGCACTGGCCCTCGCCCTCGGCAAGCGGGCCGAACTCCTGCTCCTGGACGAGCCGATGGCCGACCTCGATCCGCTCGCCCGCCATCAGCTGATGGGGACGCTGATGGCGGAGGCCGCCGAGCACGGCACCACCGTGGTGATGTCCTCGCACATCGTGGGTGAACTGGCCGAGTCCTGCGATCACTTGCTGCTCGTCTCCGGCGGCCGGGTCCGGCTCGGCGGCGGCATCGACGACCTCGTCGCCGCGCACGCCCTCGTCACCGGGCGCCGCCCCGCCGAGGAGCTCGCCCCGCACACGGTCGTCGAGTCCCGCGCCACCGGTCGTGGCCTGACCGCGCTGATCCGCCCGGACGGCCCGATCGACGAAGGCTGGGACGTCGAAGAGCCTTCCCTGGAGGAACTGTTGCTGGCCCATCTGCGTTCGCCGGAGGCACCTGCACTCCTGACGCCGGGCACCACCGTGACCGACCCGGCGGTGACCGCGTGAGCGCATTGACGACGGCTCCCGCCCGGGAGCAGGGCCGCCGGAGCACCCTCCCCGGCCCCTACCGCGCCGCACTGCGTCAGCACCGCACCGCCCTGTGGATCACACTCGGGCTCGTTGTGCTCGGCATCGCGGCGCTCGTCACCAATCACCTGGTGATCTCCCACGCGGCGGACGCCTTCAGGGCGACCGGCTGCTCCCTCGGGATGGACATCACCCCCGACTGCTACACCACGGCCCGCGAGTACGCGGACACGGACTCCTCGTTCCGCCGGTACATCGACTACTCGGGTGTGGCCCTGCTCGTGGCACCCTGCCTGATCGGCCTGTTCGTCGCGGGACCGATGATCGGACGCGACCTGGAGACCGGCACGTACAAGCTGGCCTGGACTCAGTCCGTCTCCCCGGTGCGCTGGCTCGCCGTCCGCCTCAGCCTGTGCGCCACCGCGGTGGCCGTCGCCGTCACGCTGCTCGCCGCGGGCCAGCGCTGGGCGTGGAGCACAGGGCCGAACTTCAATGGTTCGCAGGCATCCTGGTTCGAGCGGGGGATCTACGGCTCCGTGGGACCGGTCGCCGTCGCCTACGCCCTCTTCGGGCTCGGCGTCGGCGCGCTCGCAGGGGTGGTGCTGCGGCGGACGCTGCCCGCGATGGGTGCCGCGCTGGCCGTCACGGCGGGTACGGTCTTCGCTCTGCCGCTGCTGCGGGGTCATCTGTGGGCCACGCAGACGGTCACCTCGTCGGGCGGGTACGCGCAGGGGCCTCCCCCCTTCGGCTTCGGGGTGGAACAGGGCAGGATCACCGCCGACGGCGGCCGGCTGCCGGAGTCCGTGTGCTCGGACGGGGTGGCGAACTACAGCTACAAACAGTGCCTCGACAAGCACCAAATCACCGGCTGGTACAACGACTTCCACCCCTCGTCCCACTTCTGGCCCCTCCAGTTCGTGGAGACGGGCATCGTCCTCGCGCTCGCCGCGGCGGCGACATACGCGGCGTTCCGCGTGCTGCGGCGCCGCACCGCCTGAGTTGCGCACGGCCCCCGGACATGTAGACGTCCGGGGGACCCCGGCACATGTCCCGCACGTCATGTCGCCGTAACCAGCGATTCAGACTGGCTTGCGACCCTCGCTCAATGCAGCCCGCCGTGCCCGACCCTCCCCCCATGAACGGGAAGCTCGTCCTCACCCCGGCACTCTCCGACGCGCCCATCGGGGTCCCCGCGCGGAAGAATGGGGCCATGAGCCAGCCCAGCACGCAAGGTGTCCAGCACGCCCAGCCCTCCGTGGGCTCCATCGCCGCGCACCGCCCGCACACGCTGTCGGCGGCGGTGTCCGACCTCGACCCCGACATCGACGCCGATCTCGACGCGTACGACGAGGACGGCCAGGTGGGACACGACGGCCAGGAGCTGCCGCAGGGCCGTTTCCTGGACCGGGAGCGCAGCTGGCTCGCCTTCAACGAGCGCGTCCTCGAGCTCGCCGAGGACCCGAACACCCCGCTCCTCGAACGGGCCAACTTCCTGGCGATCTTCGCCTCGAACCTGGACGAGTTCTTCATGGTCCGGGTGGCAGGGCTGAAGCGGCGCATCGCGACCGGCGTCGCCACCCGTTCGGCCTCGGGCCTGCAGCCCCGCGAGGTCCTCGAGCTGATCTGGAACCGCTCCCGCGAACTCATGGCCCGGCACGCCGCCTGCTACCAGGAGGACGTCGCCCCCGGCCTCGCCGACGAGGGCATCCACCTGGTCCGCTGGAACGAGCTGACCGAGAAGGAGCAGTCCCGCCTCTTCACGCTCTTCCGGCAGCAGATCTTCCCCGTCCTGACCCCTCTCGCCGTCGACCCGGCGCACCCCTTCCCGTACATCTCGGGGCTCTCGCTCAACCTCGCCGTGGTCGTGCGCAACCCGGTGTCGGGACACACCCACTTTGCACGAGTGAAGGTACCGCCGCTCCTCTCCCGCTTCCTTGAGGCCTCCCCCCAGCGGTACGTCCCCATCGAGGACGTCATCGCCGCTCCCGCGCACCTCGCGGAGCTGTTCCCGGGCATGGAGATCCAGGAGCACCACATGTTCCGGCTCACCCGGAACGAGGACCTGGAGGTGGAGGAGGACGACGCCGAGAACCTTCTCCAGGCCCTGGAGAAGGAGCTCATGCGGCGCCGTTTCGGGCCGCCCGTCCGCCTGGAGGTCGAGGAGTCCATCGACCGGAACGTCCTCGACCTGCTCGTGCGCGAGCTCAAGATCAGCGAGGCCGAGGTCTACCCGCTGCCGGGCCCGCTCGACCTGACCGGGCTCTTCGGCATCGCGTCCCTGGACCGGCCCGAGCTGAAGTACCCGAAGTTCATCGCGGGCACGCACCGCGACCTCGCCGAGGTGGAATCCGCGTCCGCGCCGGACATCTTCGCCGCCCTTCGCGAACGTGACGTACTGCTCCACCACCCGTACGACTCGTTCTCGACGTCCGTACAGGCCTTCCTGGAGCAGGCGGCCGCCGACCCGGACGTCCTCGCGATCAAGCAGACGCTGTACCGCACCTCGGGCGACTCCCCCATAGTCGACGCTTTGATCGACGCCGCCGAGTCGGGCAAGCAGGTGCTCGTCCTGGTCGAGATCAAGGCACGCTTCGACGAGCAGGCCAACATCAAGTGGGCGCGGAAGCTGGAGGAAGCGGGCTGCCACGTCGTCTACGGCCTGGTCGGCCTGAAGACGCACTGCAAGCTGTCGCTCGTCGTCCGCCAGGAGGGCGAGACCCTGGTCCGCTACTCGCACGTGGGCACCGGCAACTACCACCCCAAGACGGCCCGGCTCTACGAGGACCTGGGGCTGCTCACCGCCAAGCAGGAGGTGGGCGCCGACCTGTCCGACCTCTTCAACAGGCTCTCGGGGTACTCGCGCCGCGAGACCTATCGCCGCCTTCTTGTCGCCCCCAAGTCCCTGCGCGACGGGCTCATTTCACGCATCGACAAGGAAATCCAGCACCACCGGGCGGGCCGCCCCGCCTACGTGCGCATCAAGGTCAACTCGATGGTCGACGAGGCCGTCGTGGACTCCCTCTACCGCGCCTCGCAGGCCGGGGTGCCGGTGGACGTGTGGGTACGCGGCATCTGCGCGGTGCGACCGGGTGTGGCCGGGCTCTCGGAGACGATCCGGGTCCGTTCCGTGCTCGGCCGCTTCCTGGAGCACTCCCGGGTCTTCGCCTTCGGCAACGCGGGCGAACCCGAGGTGTGGATCGGCAGCGCCGACATGATGCACCGCAACCTCGACCGCCGTATCGAGGCGCTGGTCAGGGTCACCGACCCGGCCCACCGGGCGGCGCTGAGCCGGCTCCTGGAGACCGGCATGTCGGACACCACCGCCTCCTGGCACCTGGGCGCGGACGGCAACTGGACCCGGCACGCACTGGATCCGGAGGGCCAGCCCCTGCGGAACGTACAGGAGATGCTCATAGACGCCCGGAGGCGCCGGCGTGGCACAGCTAAACCATGAGACGACGACAGGCGACGTCCTGTCGGCCTATCTGCAGGGCCAGGCCACGGAGTTCCTGCGCTCGCTGCGGCTGCACCGCGAGTCCTCGACGGACGCGCAGGGGGCGGAGGAGTCCCTGGAGGCCGCCCGCGCCCTGCGCCGCGCCGCCCGCCGCATCGGCGGCACCCTGCACACCTTCCGCCCGCTCCTCGACCAGGAGTGGGCGGCGGGAATGCGCCCCGAACTGGCCTGGCTGTCCGGCACGCTGGCGAGGGAGCACGCCTTCGCGGCCCGCCTGGAGCGGCTCCTCGACGCCTTGTACCGCCTCTCGGGTACGCCGGGGGTGCCGACGCCCACCGACCACACGGCCGGCACCGCCAAACGCTCCGCGCGGCAGAACGGCTGGGCGCGGCCCGCACCACAGGGCGCCGATGAACAGGGCGGGGCTCCGAGGGGCCTGACGGTAGGCGCAGCCAAGGCCGCGGCCCTGCTGGAACGGCAGCTCACCCTGGCGCGGACCAGGGCCCACTCCGCAGCCCTCCAGGCCTTCGGCTCCTCCCGCTTCCACGCGGTGGCGGACAACGTCGCCGTACTGGCCAGCGATGTCCCCCTCAGGAGCAGCACCCCGGAGGACCTGAAGCCACTTGCGGCGCAGGCCGGGGAGAACCTCGCCGAAGCCGTCGCCGCGCTCCCCCTGGGCCAGGCGGGCCACCCGTACAACGCGGAAGCGCTGACGCACGGCCTCGCGGCGAGCGAGGCCCCCGAGGCCCAGGACGCCCCCTGGCTGAAGACCCGCGCCCTCCTCCGCCTGCACAGGTACGCCCAGGAGGTCCTCGCCGGCAGCCCCGGCGGGGACCCGCGCCTCACGGACGCGGGGCGGGCGCTCGACCGCCACCGCGAGGCCGCGGAGGCCGCGTCGGCGGCGGCGACGGCCGCCCGCACCCCCCGCATCGCCCCCGCCACGGCGTACGCCCTCGGCGTCCTGCACGCCGACCAGCGCCACGAGGTGGAAGCGGCCCGCTTCGCGTTCCACCAGGCCTGGCTCCGGGAAACAGAGGCGGTGAGCACGCGGTGACGCGACCCGAGGGCGAGACCGTGCGCGCCGCGGGCTGCGTCTTGTGGCGCCACTCCCCGTTCGACGGCCGCCTGGAGATATGCCTGGTCCACCGGCCGAAGTACGACGACTGGTCGCACCCGAAGGGGAAGCTGAAGCGAGCCGAGACCCCCCTGGCCGGCGCCCTGCGCGAGGTCGAGGAGGAGACCGGCCACCGCTGCGATCCCGGCGCCCGGCTGCCCACGGTCCGCTATCTGGCCCAGGGGCGCCCCAAGGAGGTCAGCTACTGGGCGGCGGAGGCGAGGGAGGGCCACTTCTCGCCCAACGACGAGGTCGACCGCATCCTGTGGCTCTCGCCGACCGCGGCCCGCAACCGCCTCACGCAGCCCCGTGACCAGCAGCTCGTCGACGCTCTGCTCGGCATCCTCAACGTAGTGTGACCTATCCGCTACGTTGCGTGGCACCCCGCCTAACCAGGCCGCCCTCCGAGGTTCACCCGCCGTTCACTCGTGCCCATCGGCCGCTTCACCTGCCCTGCCTAATTTCAGCCTTACAACACAACGTACGACCGCAGGACAGAACGACCGCAGCACCGGAACGACGAATGACCTCGCACGCCGCCAGCACAGGGCCGGCGGCTCCCGGAAGGAAGACCCGAAAGTGAAGCTTCAGCGCAAGAACCGGCTCCGCGCCCTCTCCCTCGGCGCCATCGCCGTCTCCGGCGCCCTGGCCCTCACGGCGTGCGGCTCCGACGACACGAGCGGCGGCAGCGGTGGCACCGGCAAGGAGACCAACGCCAACGCCAACATCAAGTGTGACGACGCCAAGGGTCAGCTCGCGGCCTCCGGTTCGTCCGCGCAGAAGAACGCGATCGACGCCTGGCGCAAGGTCTACTCGACCGCCTGCAAGGACGTTCAGCTGAACTACAACCCGACGGGCTCCGGCGCCGGCATCACGGCGTTCATGCAGGGCCAGACCGCCTTCGCGGGCTCCGACTCGGCGCTGAAGCCCGAGGAGATCGCGGCGTCGAAGAAGGTCTGCAAGAACAGCCAGGCCATCGACCTGCCGATGGTCGGCGGCCCGATCGCCGTCGGCTACAACGTGCCCGGCGTGGACAACCTCGTCCTGGACGCCGAGACCCTCGCCAAGATCTTCGACGACAAGATCAAGACCTGGGACGACAAGGCGATCAAGAAGCTGAACCCGGACGCCAAGCTCCCCGGCACCAAGATCCAGGCGTTCCACCGCTCCGACGAGTCCGGCACCACGGACAACTTCACCAAGTACCTCAAGGGCGCGGCCCCGTCCGCCTGGTCGTACGAGCCCGGCAAGTCCTGGGAGGCCAAGGGCGGCCAGTCCGCCAACGGCTCCTCCGGTGTCGCGGGCCAGGTCAAGCAGACCCCCGGTGCCATCTCTTACTTCGAGCTCTCCTACGCCTCCGACGGCATCAGCACGGTCGACCTGCAGACCGACGCCAAGGAGCCGGTGAAGGCCACCGTCGACAACGCCTCCAAGGCCATCTCCGAGGCCAAGGTCGTCGGCAAGGGCAACGACCTCGCCCTCGAGCTGAACTACAAGCCCACCGCCGAGGGCGCGTACCCGATCACCCTGGTGACGTACGAGGTCCTGTGCGAGAAGGGCAACAAGGCCGAGACCCTCGCCGCGACCAAGTCCTTCCTGACCTACATCGCCAGCGAGGACGGCCAGAACGTCCTCAAGGAGAACGACTACGCGCCGATCCCGGCCGAGATCATCTCCAAGGTCCGCACGACCGTCGCGGGCCTGAGCTAGTCGAACCGAGTGCGGCCGGCCCCGCTTGTCAGGGCCGGCCGCACCGTCCGGTGCACCGCCGCCAGGAGCAACTCCCGCTGAGGAAGCGGTGATCGGCTCCGCAGACCGGAGAATCTTATGGATATACCAAGCAGTACGACCGCACCTCCACCCCTCAACGACGTGAAGCCCTCGGGCATCACCCCCAAGAGCCCCCGCCGCGGCGCGACCCGCCCCGGCGACCGGATCTTCCTCGGCCTCTCCCGCGGTTCCGGCATCGCGCTCCTCGCGATCATGGCCGCCATCGCGGCCTTCCTGACCTACCGTGCGGCCCTCGCGCTCGCGGACAACACCGGCAACTTCCTCACCACCTTCGAGTGGGACCCGGCCGGTGCCACCACCGGCGGCAAGCCGTTCTTCGGCATCGCGGTCCTGGTCTTCGGCACCGTGGTGAGCTCGGTGATCGCCCTGGTGATCGCCGTCCCCGTGGCCATCGGGATCGCGCTGTTCATCTCGCACTACGCGCCGCGCAAGCTGGCGACCCCCATCGCCTTCGTGATCGACCTGCTGGCCGCCGTGCCGTCGATCGTCTACGGGCTCTGGGGCGCCCTCGTGGTCGCGCCCAATCTGACCGGCCTCTACAGCTGGCTCGACGACTACTTCGGCTGGACCGGGATCTTCGAGTACCAGGGCGGCGCCCCGCGCTCCCTGATGACGGTCGGCATCCTCCTCGCGATCATGATCCTGCCGATCATCACGAACGTGAGCCGCGAGGTCTTCCTGCAGGTCCCGAAGATGCACGAGGAGGCCGCGCTCGCGCTCGGCGCCACGCGCTGGGAGACCATCCGCATGTCGGTGCTCCCCTTCGCACGCTCGGGCGTGATCTCCGCCTCGATGCTGGGCCTGGGCCGCGCGCTCGGCGAGACCATCGCCGTCGCCACCGTGCTCTCCCCGACCTTCCTCATCAGCGCGTCCGTGCTCGACCCCGGCGGCGGCACCTTCGCGCAGAACATCGCCAGCAAGTTCAACGAGGCGACCGAGTACGGCCGTGACGCGCTCATCGCGTCCGGCCTGGTCCTCTTCGTCATCACGCTGCTGGTCAACGGCGCGGCCCGCATGATCATCGCGCGCCGCAAGGAGTACTCGGGGGCCAACGCATGAGCGCCACCATCACCAAGCCCGCGAGCCTGCAGGGCGCCCGCCTGCCGCGCTGGACGCCGGCCGTCGTCGCGCTCGGCTCCGTCGCCGTCGCCGTCGGCATCGGCGTGGGGGCCGGCCTGGACAGCCGCATCCAGTGGGGCCTGATCGCGGCCATCCTCTTCATCGGCGTCTCGTACGTCGCCGCGGTCACCGTCGAGGGTGGCCGCCAGGCCAAGGACCGCCTCGCCACCTCGCTGGTGTGGGTCATGTTCCTGCTTGCCGTGGTCCCGCTGGCCTCGCTGATCTACGAGACCGTGGAGCGCGGCTCGACCGTCTTCAACGGCTACTTCCTCACCCACTCCATGGGCGTGGTCGCGGACGACGAGCCCGGCGGCGGCATCTACCACGCGATCATCGGAACCCTGGAGCAGGTGCTCCTGGCCTCCGCCATCGCCGTGCCGATCGGCCTGCTCACCGCGATCTACCTCGTCGAGTACGGGCGCGGGAAGCTCTCCAAGGTCGTCACGTTCTTCGTGGACGTCATGACCGGTATCCCGTCGATCGTCGCGGGCCTGTTCGTCCTCAGCTTCTGGATCCTGATCCTGGGCTTCGACTTCTCCGGCTGGGCCGGCGCCATGGCGCTCGCCATCCTGATGATGCCGGTGATCGTGCGCTCCACGGAGGAGATGCTCAAGCTCGTCCCGAACGAGCTGCGGGAGGCGTCACTCGCCCTCGGCATCCCGAAGTGGCGGACCATCCTCAAGGTGGTCCTGCCCACCGCGATCGGCGGCATCACCACGGGCGTCATGCTCGCGGTCGCCCGTATCGCGGGCGAGACCGCGCCGGTGCTGCTCCTGGTCTGGGTGAACCCCATGATCAACACGAACCCGTTCGAGGGCTCGCAGGCCTCCCTGCCGCTGTACATCTACCAGCAGTACGGGGCCGGCAACCAGGCAGGTTACGACCGCGCCTGGGCGGCGGCGCTCGCCCTCATCGGCTTCATCATGATCCTCAACCTGGCGGCCCGCGGCGTAGCCCGCTGGAAGGCCCCCAAGACGGGCCGCTGACGCGGCCACATCAGCGACCCTCTCGTAAAATCCCCCTAAGGCAGTGATCCCCATGGCCAAGCGAATCGACGTATCGGGCCTGACCGCTTACTACAGTGCCCACAAGGCCATCGAGGACATCTCGATGACCGTGGAGCCCCGCTCCGTGACGGCCTTCATCGGCCCCTCCGGCTGCGGCAAGTCCACCTTCCTGCGCACCCTCAACCGCATGCACGAGGTCACCACCGGTGGCCGCGTCGAGGGCAAGGTGCTCCTGGACGACGAGGACCTCTACGGTCCCGGTGTCGACCCGGTCGCCGTGCGCCGCACCATCGGCATGGTGTTCCAGCGCCCCAACCCGTTCCCGACGATGTCGATCTTCGACAACGTGGCGGCGGGCCTGCGGCTCAACGGCTCGTACAAGAAGAGCGAGCTGAACGCCATCGTCGAGAAGTCCCTCAAGGGCGCCAACCTCTGGAACGAGGTCAAGGACCGCCTCAACAAGCCCGGCTCCGGTCTCTCCGGCGGTCAGCAGCAGCGTCTGTGCATCGCGCGCGCCATCGCGGTGGAGCCCCAGGTGCTCCTGATGGACGAGCCCTGCTCGGCCCTGGACCCGATCTCCACGCTCGCGATCGAGGACCTGATCGGCGAGCTGAAGGAGCGCTTCACGATCGTCATCGTGACGCACAACATGCAGCAGGCGGCGCGCGTCTCGGACCGCACGGCCTTCTTCAACCTCGCGGCGGTCGGCCAGCCCGGCAAGCTCATCGAGATCGACGAGACGGAGCGGATCTTCTCCAACCCGTCCGTGCAGGCGACCGAGGACTACATCTCGGGCCGCTTCGGATAATTCCGGCAGAGCACAGACTCCCCGCGGTGCTGCATGGCGGTGCCACCGCAGGGGCAACAAGAAAGGCCCGCCTCCTGGCTCCCGGGAGGCGGGCCTTTCCTATGTTCGGGCCGTGCCCCGAAGGGGCGCGGGGAACTGCGCGACCAGCCACAAACTGCTCGCAGCCGAAGAATTACAAGAACGCCAGGTTCACGAGCCAGAAACTGACGGCAGCGACGATCGCAGCCGCGGGCATCGTGATGAACCACCCCAGGATGATGTTCTTGGCGACACCCCAGCGCACGGCGTTCACACGCTTCGTGGCCCCCACACCCATGATCGCGGAAGTGATCACGTGCGTGGTGGAGATCGGCGCGTGGAACATGAAAGCGGTGGTGAACATGATGCCCGCGCCGGTGGTCTCCGCGGCGAATCCCTGCGGCGGGTCCAGCTCGATGATCTTGCGTCCGAGCGTACGCATGATGCGCCAGCCACCCGCGTACGTACCGGCGGAGAGCATCAGCGCACAGGCGATCTTGACCCAGATCGGAATGGGCGCGTCGGCGTCCTGGACATCGGAGATGACCAGGGCCATCACGACGATGCCCATGGTCTTCTGCGCGTCCTGGAGGCCGTGTCCGAGTGCCATGCCGGCCGCCGAGACCGTCTGCGCGATACGGAATCCGCGCTTGGCCTTGTGCGGGTTGGACTTCCGGAACATCCACATGATCGCGCACATCACCAGATAACCGGCGACGAGACCGACAAGGGGCGAGATGAACATCGGAATGACGACCTTGTCGAGCACTCCGGACCAGATCACCCCGATACCACCGGCAAGCGCGGCTCCGACCATTCCACCGAAAAGCGCGTGGGAGGAGGAGGAAGGAAGCCCGAAATACCAGGTGATGAGGTTCCATACGATGGCGCCCACCAGGGCGGCAAAGAGGATCCACATTCCCTTGTTGCCTTCGGGCGTCTCGATCAGGCCCTTGCTCACCGTCTTGGCGACACCGCTGCCCATGAAGGCGCCGGCGAGGTTCATGACGGCGGCCATCGCGAGTGCCGCGCGAGGCGTCAGCGCACGCGTGGAGACGGAAGTGGCAATGGCATTCGCAGAGTCGTGAAAGCCATTTGTATACGTAAATCCGAGCGCGACGCCGATGGTCACGACCAAAGCGAAGGTGTCCATGGAGAGGCCTCAGGACTCCTTGACCGCGATGGTCTCCACCGTGTTCGCGACGTGCTCGAACGCGTCGGCCGCCTCTTCGAGCACGTCGACGATCTGCTTGAGTTTCAGCACCTCCATGGCGTCGTACTTGCCGTTGAAGAGCTGAGCGAGAAGCTTGCGGTGGATCTGGTCGGCCTGGTTCTCCAGACGGTTGACCTCGATCCAGAACTCGGTGAGGTTGTCCATTGTCCGCAGATTCGGCATGGCCTCGGCCGTGAGCTCGGCGGCTCGCGACAGGACCTCGATCTGCTGCTCGACTCCCTTGGGGAGTTCCTCGACCTGGTAAAGGACGACCAGGTCGACGGCCTCCTCCATGAAGTCCATGATGTCGTCGAGGGACGAGGCCAGGTTGTAGATGTCCTCGCGGTCGAAAGGCGTGATGAAGGAGGAGTTCAGCTGGTGGAAGATCGCGTGGGTAGCGTCATCTCCAGCGTGCTCCGCGGCCCGCATACGCTCTGCGATCTCGGCTCGGGCGGAGGCGTCAGCCCCGAGCAGTTCCATCAGGAGCTTCGAGCCCGTGACAATGTTGTCCGCGGATGCGGCGAACATGTCGTAGAAGCTCGTCTCCCTGGGGGTCAGACGAAAGCGCACGTGGGGTCCTCGGGGTGCTTTGGATTCGGTCAGGCTGATGCTAGGCGCATCATCCGGCCACGGCTAACCGGCCAGACCCCAGTGTCGCCCATCAGGCACAGTGATCAGCACGCCCCCCGAGCAATCGAGTATCCTATACCCACTAGGGGTATAGGAAGCCAGGCGAGCCAGTGGCTTTTCCTATCACTGCCCAGCAGAGTGACTGTCCAAGCAGGAGGACGCGATGACGACCACCGATGCGGCCGGTGTGGCCATGAACACCGAAGCGCCCTCCGAGCCCGGCCACGACCAGGGTGTCCACGGCTACCACAAGCAGAAGGACGAGCACCTCAAGCGGCTGCGGCGCATCGAAGGCCAGATCCGGGGCCTGCAGCGGATGGTCGAGGAAGACACCTACTGCATCGACATACTCACGCAGGTCTCGGCCGGCACGAAGGCCCTGCAGTCCTTCGCCCTCCAGCTCCTCGAGGAGCACCTGCGGCACTGCGTGGCGGACGCGGCGGTCAAGGGCGGCGACGAGATCGACGCGAAGGTCGAGGAGGCCACCAAGGCCATCGCCCGCATGATGCGCACCTGATCCTCCGCGGGCCGCGCACGGCGGGCCGTCGGGCGACGGACGGGGGCGAAGGGACGCGGCAGGGGCTGGGCCGCGCTCCGCACCCCGGGGAAACCGGGGGCCCGGGTCTAGTCCCGGTTATTGCCCAGCCGCTCCACGTCGGTGTAGACGTTCAGGACCTCGTCGATGCGGTCGGCGCTCAAGGGCTCCGCGGCGGCGGACGCCGCGATGATGAGTTCGCCGCACAGCTCGATCTCGGCAAGGGCAACGTGGTCCTGAACTGTCGTACCGCGCACCAGAGCCACGTTCATCACCTCTTCCTGACCTTGCTTCCTGCCGGTACCGACTTCCTAGAGTAGGGAGCGGCCTACACACCGCGCATGGCACGGACGGACCATTTCCACACCCCCGGGCGCGACTAGCCGTGCACCCTACTTCTCGGCGATCTTCCCCGCGAAGATGTCCTCGCTCGCCGGAAGCCGCACGTCCACCCGCACCCCGAAGTCGAACAGCAACGTGGTCGAAGCCACCTCCGCGTTCGCGACGCTGAAGTGCTGCCGCAGCTTGCGCAGCCGCCCCTGCTCGTCGAGGTACGCGTCGAACGGCACCGCGCCCTTGCTGAACCCTTTCGCCGCCGCGCCCAGGGCCCGCCGCTGCCCCTCGGACGCGGACTTCGCGGCGTCCGGCAGGTCAGCGGTCCCGCGGTAGTGGCGGACCCGCACGCCCGCCACCGCCGTCTCCCCGACGTACGACGCCTTGCGCACGCCCCGCAGCAGCTCCGCCGCGGCGAGGGGATCGGTGGCGCCGCCCGTGACCAGGTTGCCGTCCGAGAGCGACGCCGTGTCGATGCGCACCCACTTGTCGGCGGGCACCCCGGCCCCCCGGTTCTTCATGTAGAGCGCGCCGCTCGCCATCAGCTCGGTGATGGGACGGTGCTCCTCGTCCCCGGCGGGGTCCTTCGGAAGGACCACCACGAACCGCCCCACCTGCCGCCTGAAGTCGTACGAGCCCTGCCCACGGATGGTCACGCGGGTCCCGCCGCTGGCCATCTCCATGGACGTACGCGCCTTGGAACTGCCCGCGCGGACAAGGGCGTCGGCGGAGTCCCGCACGGCGTCCACGGCGTCCTGGGGGCTGCGTCCGTCGTCGGCCGCGGCTCCGCCGCCCGCACAGCCCGTGGCGACGGCCATGAGACCCACCGCCGCGGCCGTGACGGCCGCTCCGCCTGTGCGCCTTTGCTGCTGACCCATCGCCCGACTACCCCCAAGCCTTCCCGCGAGGTTCTGTAGCCCCCTGTCGTTCCGTGTAACGACCGGTACGTTGACCCGTCACGCGGAAGAGCGTTAACCCGGCGTGGGTACCGTGGGTCCGTGGCAGAGGAGCAACAGGACGAACCCCACCGCACGACGACGGTCGAACAGGGCCGCTTCTGCGCGGCCAGGTGCAGTTGCGGCTGGCGCGGCCCGGCCCGCAGAGCGCGCAGCAAGGCCAGGACGGACGCGGAGTCCCACTCCTCCCACGAGTAGACCGCCGTGGACCGCCGCCCCTCGCGCAACTCCCCTTTCCGCCCGACGGAACCCATGGGTCCCGCACGCCGTCTCGTACTCCGGGAAGCAACGGGAGGGGCGACATGGAACGGCGTACGTTCATCGGCACCACGGCGGCGGCCGCAACGGCCTTCGCGGCGGCGGGCTGTTCCGGCTCCGGCTCGGACGGCGGCACTGGCGGCGGCACGACCTCCCGCAGCGCGGGCGGCCCCCGTTCCGGCACTCCCCTCCGTACGTCGAGCGCGGCGGCGTCGGCGGCGGCGAACCTCACCGCCCTCGCCAAGGACCTGGACGGCACCCTGGTCAAGCCGGGCGAGGCACAGTGGGCGGCGGCCCGGCAGCTCTACAACACGCGCTACGACAGCCTGAAGCCGACGGCGGTGGCGTACGTGGCGGGCCCGGACGACATCCGCACGACGCTGGCCTACGCCCGCGCCCACGACGTCCCGGTCTCCATACGCAACGGCGGCCATTCCTACGGGGGTTGGTCGTCCGGCACGGGACGCCTCGTCGTCGACGTGTCGAAGCTGAACGGAACACGCGCCAGTGGTGCGACGGCCACGGTCGGCGCGGGCGCGAAGCTGATCGACGTCTACCGCGCCCTCGCCGCGAAGGGCGTGACCATCCCGGCGGGCTCCTGTCCGACCGTCGGCGTCTCGGGCCTGACCCTCGGCGGCGGCCACGGCGTGGTCTCACGGGCGTACGGCCTGACCTGCGACAGCCTGACGTCGGCGACGCTGATCACCGCTGACGGCAAGCAACTGACCGCGTCCAAGAGCGAGAACAAGGACCTGTTCTGGGCGCTGCGCGGCGCGGGCAACGGAAACTTCGGCGTGGTGACGGAGCTCCGGTTCCGCACGCACGCGGCCCCGCAGGGCGTCTCGGCGTACATGAGCTGGCCCTGGTCGAAGGCGGCAGCGGTCATCAAGGCGTGGCAGGAGTGGGGTCCCGACCAGCCGGACGAGATCTGGTCGTCGGCGCACCTGGCGAACACGCCGGGCGGGACGCCCACGGTGTCGGTGGCGTGCTTCTCCCTGGGTACGTACGGCGAACTGCAGAACGCGGTGGACCGCCTGGCCGACAAGATCGGCGCCCCGGCCCGCAGCGTCTCGCTGAAGCGGCGCTCGTACGAGGAGTCGATGGAGGTGTACGCGGGCTGCTCGTCCTTCGCGTCGGACGCCCAGTGCCATCTGCCCGGCGCGACGCCGGGGCGCAGCGCGCAGGGGGCCTTGAACCGCGAGACGTACGCGGCGAGTTCGGACTTCTTCGACCGCTCGCTGTCGGCGGCCGGAATCCGCACGCTCCTCACCCAGGTGGAGAACGTGACGGGCGCGAGCGCCGGCAGCATCGCCCTCACCGCCCTGGGCGGTGCGATCAACCGGGTCGACCCGACGGCCACGGCCTTCGTGCACCGCCGCTCCCGGATGCTGGCGCAGTACATCGCGGCGTGGCGCCCCGGCACGTCCGGCAAGCCGGCCCAGGCATGGCTGAAAACGGCTCATGGGGCGATGGGCCGGTACGCGTCCGGAGCGGCGTACCAGAACTACGCGGACCCGACCCTGAAGAACTGGCGTGCGGCCTACTACGGTCCGGCGGCCCCCCGCCTGAAGAAGCTGAAGCAGCAGTACGACCCGAAGCGCTTCTTCGACTTCGCGCAGGCCCTCTGATCTTCGCGCAGGCCCTCTGATCCTCCCGGCGGCGCCCTGAACCCTCCGTTACCCCGGACGGCGTCCCCCGCAACCCGAACGGCCCTGTCCGACACGCCCTCGGGTGGCCCACTCCCCGGCTCCCGGCTGCCCTGGGGGTATGAACCCGCGAATAGGCACAGCCGCAGCGTCCACCGCCGCCCTACTGGCCCTGACGGCCCCCGTGGCCCACGCGGCCGACGCAGGCACGCACCCCCAGGCGGGCCCCCTGGCCGCCATCTCCGCAGGAGTGACCGTGGCGGCGGCCGGCACCGGCTGGTGGCTCCTGAAGCGCCGCCGCGAGGACGAGAAGCCGACCGTTACGCCGCAAGATCCCGCTCGTCCGGCCCCGGAGCCGCCCGCCGGGGAAGCTCGGCCACAGCCTCGTCCCGCGGCTGCGCCCACACCAGCCAAGCGCCCCGCCCCGTCCGCCCGACGGCCTTGACCACAGGCGTGAGCAGAGCCATGGCCAGCGGCGAGAGCAGCAGCACGACAGCCGTTCCGAGCGCGAATCCGCCGATGACGTCCGTCGGATAGTGCACGCCCATAAAGACCCGGCAGAAACCCTCGGACAAGGCGAGGGCGATGCCGACGAGACCGAACTTCCGGTTGGCCACGAAAAGCCCGACGCCAAGAGCCATCGCGAGCGTCGCGTGATCGCTCACGAAGGAGAAGTCGGTCTTTCCGTGCACAAGGAGCTCAAGGCCGTCATGGTCCTTGAAAGGGCGACGGCGCTCGACGAATCCCCGGATCGGCACATTTACCAGGACGGCGATCGCGGCCGCCAAGGGCGCCCAGACAACAGCGGCGACGGAGGAAGCGGCATCATCGAGCGCCCCGCGCTTTCGCTGACCCCACCAGCACCAGAGGACCAGCAGAACAAGCGCGAACAGCAGTCCGTACTCGCCGACGAATGCGATCGACTTCGCCAGCCAGGCCGGCGAATCCTCGGCAAGGCCGTTGATGTCGTAGAGCAGGCTGACGTCGGGGTTCGACCCTGTTGTGTCGAGTCCAGCCATGGTGCTGCGGCCCCTTGTCTTCTCGCCTCGGACGCACCTTGCCGTGCGTCCTTCCGTCAACCCCCGTGGCTACAGTCAAGGGAACGCGTGGCCCCCTTCACTACGTTCCACTCTCCACCGAATGATCACGCAGACGTTACCGAAGAGAGACTCATCACCGCAGCTCAGAGAAGTGTACTGACGGAGAGTTCAAGCCACATCACGCGCCGCGAACGGCCTTCGCGCCGTCCTCGGTGACGCGGGTCGCGCCGAAGTAATCCGGTGTATCGATCGGGTCGAACCGGATCACCGCGCCGGGCCGCGGGGCATTGATCATGTAGCCCCCGCCCACATAGATCCCGACATGGCGGATGGCCCGGGAATTGGTGAGGTCGTCCGAGAAGAACACCAGGTCGCCCGGGAGCAGTTCGTCCCGTTTCGGATGGGGGCCCGCGTTGTACTGGTCGTTGGCCACGCGCGGCAGGTCGATGTCCACGCTGCGATAGGCGGCGAGAGTAAGACCGGAGCAGTCGAACCTGCCGTTCTGTTCGGCGGTTCCATTGCCGCCCCACAGATAAAGCGTGCCGAGCTTCTTCTGCGCGTAGTAGATCGCGCCTGCCGCCTGCTGCGAGGGCTGCACCCTGCCGGTGGGCCGGGCGAAGCTCTTCTCCAGGTCCGTGATGGTCTTCACGTAATTCTGGGTCTCGCGGTAAGGGGGAACGCCGCCGTACTTGATGACGGCGTACGCGCCCGCGTTGTAAGCGGCGAGCATGTTCTCCGTCGGGCTTCCCGGGGCGTCCTTCACATAACCGGCGAGTTTGCAGTCGTACGAAGCGGCGGACGGGATGGCGTCCTTCGGGTCCCAGACGTCGCGGTCGCCGTCGCCGTCACCGTCCACCCCGTGCGTGGCCCAGGTCCCCGGGATGAATTGCGCTATCCCCTGGGCGGCGGCCGGACTCTTCGCGTTCGGGTTGAACCCGCTCTCCTGGTACAGCTGCGCGGCGAGCAGGGCGGGGTTGATCGCCTTGCAGAGGTTGCCCCACTTCTGCACGAGCGGTTGATAGGTGGCGGGCACGGCGCCCTTCGCGAGCCCCACGTTCCCCTGACCGGCTCCGTTCGCGATGCTCCCCGCGGCCATGTACGTCCCCACGACGAGCAGGGCGATGAAGCTCATCGCCCCACCGATGCCGACGGCCGCGACCAGCCACGTCTTACGCACCGTCAACCACCCCTCATCGCGCGGGAGTCCGCCGCCCATCAGTCTAGATGCGGCACCTGCGCCTGCGGGGGACCACCGCCAACCTCCGCCCGGAGCAGTTTCCCGTCCCGTACGGCGCCGAGGTGGCCGGTCCGCGAGCCGGCCCTACCTCCGCCAGAACAGGTGGTGCGTGACACCACTCGGGCTGGGCACGACCTCCAGGTGGAACCGGTCGAGCAGCTCATCGGGGGAATTCCAGAGCCGGATCCCGGACCCGAGTTCCATCGGTGAGACCGCCACATGCAGGGTGTCGACGAGGTCGGCGTCGAGGAACTGCCGGACGGTGGTGACCCCGCCGCCCAGCCGGACGTCCTTGCCCGGCGCCGCTTCCCGCGCCCGCCCGAGGACCGTGGCCGGGTCGGCGTCGACGAAGTGGAACGTGGTGTCGGAGAGCGTGATCGAAGGACGCTCGTGGTGGGTCATGACGAAGACCGGGGTGTGAAAAGGGGGTTCGTCACCCCACCAGCCACACCACTCATGGTCCTGCCAGGGCCCGCGCTGGGGGCCGAACTTGTTGCGGCCCATGATTTCGGCACCGATGTTGCGGTCGAAGTCCCGCGTGAAGTAGTCGTCGAGGCCGCGGCTCCCTCCGGGCTCGGCACGCATGGGCCAGCTCGCCGTGGCACCGGCCCAGGCGAACAGCTTCTCGGGGTGGGCGTGGCCGAAGGGGCTCTCAAGGCTCTGGTGCTCACCGGCACCGATTCCGTCGCTTGAGACGTTGAAGTTCATGACTCTGAGCAGCTGGTTCATGTGTCCTCGTGGGTTCTGTCGTGTTCGCGTTCCTCGTGGGGCGAGGTGCCTCACGTCAGTGCGTCGAACGGGGCGGGGCTGGATCGACAGCGACACGGGATCTTTTTCTCGCGGGCTCGTGGGCTCATGGCCTGCCTCATGGCTTCATGGCCTCGTGGGCACGGCATCATCCCACCTCACCATTCCAGGCAAGGCACATTCATGCAGGTCAGAGCCCTGCAACCGTTCCAGCGTCCCGGATGCCCCGGCGTTCCTTGCCGCTGCCTGAGCCCTCCCCCTTAGCTGTGATCACCACAGCCGAGCACTACTCCGGGGGAACCCATGAAGCACACCCGCAAGGCCGTCGCAGCAGTCGTCGGCCTCGTCGCCGCCCTCTCGCTCACCGCGTGCAACGGCGACGACAACGCGTCGGCGGACACCAAGCCCAGCGCGTCGGCTTCGGCCTCGGGCTCGGATGCGGATACGACGGAGAAGGACAGCGGCGGCACCGGGGAGTCCTCGGGTGAAGGAAGCGGCGAGGGGTCAGCCGCGGGCACGGGCGACGACAAGAGCACCGGTGACGACGCCGGTTCCGGTGCGAGCGCTGGAACCGGCACCGGAACCGACACCAAGAAGGTCGGCATCTGCCGCACCGACGAGCTCGAGGTGAACGCCACCGACAACACCACCGACAAGACGGAAGGCATCGTCACCGTCGTCTTCAAGAACGGCGGCGGCCGCGACTGCACCATCAAGGGTTACGCCGGGGTCGACCTGACGGCGTCCACGGGTGACACGCTCTCCGTCAGCCGCAACGGTGAGGCGGCCACGGCCGGGGTCCTGAAGGACGGCGAGTCCGCCGCTTTCAACATCACGTTCCCGTACAACAACTCGGGCGGCTCCGGCGTACGCATCACCAGCCTCGTCGTGACGCCCCCGAACGAGACCAAGCACGTCACGCTCGACTGGCCCGCGGGCACGCTCCCGGTCTCCGACGGAGAGAGCGCCGTCAAGCTGGAGATCAACCCGGTCGGCAAGGTCAGCGACTCCCCGGCGGGCTGAAACCCCCGCCCGCGGCACCTGCTCAGGCGGCCCGCGGACGCACCACCTTGAAGCCGAACCCATACGTGCCGATCGCATCGCCCACCCCGATGAACAGCAGCGCGGCATGCTCCTGCCCGCGCGCGGTCCCGATGCCGCCCAGATCCAACTGGGCGGCATCGGGCCATCCGAGGTCGCCGAGCAGCTGCCGCGTCGTCACCTTGGCGGCGGCGTCGTCACCGGAGAGGAAGACCATGCCCGGCTCCTCCAGGGTCTCCGGATGCGTCATCACCACGGAGTCCATGGTGACGAGCGTCTTGACCACACGCGCCTCGGGAAACTCGGCCTGAATCTCCTCGCTGAGGCTGTAGTTGGGGTGGGAGAGCTCCATGTTCTCGGTGAACCCGACACCGACATCGACCAGCACCTTCCCGCCCAGGGCAGCCGCGCCGATCCCCTTCAGGAGCCCCACCGACTCCGTGCCGGGCGTGGCATTGACCACCACTTCCCCATGCGCGGCGGCCTCCCCGAGGCCCACGACAGCAAACCCACCCAACTCCTCGGCATCCCCCCGCACCGTCGGGGAACGCGACCCCAGCACGACATCATGTCCCGCCCCCCGCCAGCCACTGGCCAACGCACGAGCGACATTCCCGGTCCCAAGCAGTCCAATTCGCATGCGGACGACGCTAGGGAGCACCCCCCGAAATGGGATCCGCCAGAGGTCCCTGCCCCGCTGGTCCGCTGGACGTAAGCCATCGGCCCGACCCCCGGCCCCAGTCCACCCCGGACTCCGTTACCCCAGCACTTCTGGCACAACGCGCGACGCTAGCCAACGCTGAAGATCTTGGCCAAGTGGTAGTCCAGCGTGGCGCGTACGTCGTTCAGGGTGCGGCGGGCGTGCAGTACGTCCCCGCCCAGGCCGACCGCGGCCGCCACGAGGAGGTCCGCCTCGCGTTGGGCGTTCAGGCCGGGAGCCGTCTGGCCGCTCTCCTGGGCCGTGGCGATGAAGCCGGCGACGAGTTCCTCCAGAGGGTGGTCGTCGCTCAGGAAGACCGCCGCCATGGCGGGATCGGTGAGGCTGCGGGCGTAGTACGCGGAGAACACCCGCAACGCCATGGCCCGTTGGGCGTCCAGGGGCAGGAACTCGTCGAGCATCGCGCTCAGTACGCCGCGCAGGTTCGCGGGGTCGAAGTGGACGCGGGTCCTGGCCAGGCGTTCGTTCTCGCGGTGGAGCATGTTCAGGGCGGCGACGAGGAGCTGGTGCTTGCTGCCGAAGTGGTACTGGACCACCCGTAGCGACACCCCCGCCTCCGCCGCGATCTCCCGCATGCTCGCTGCCTCCAGGCCCCGCTCCGCGGCGATGCGCCACACCGCCTCGGCGATCTGGCGGCGCCTGCGCGAGCGGGCGTCGGACGTGGCCGTGGGGCGCTCGGGCGCCGGGACGGGGGGTCGCTTCCGCTGGCGGTACGCCCTCGCCTGGCAGCTGCGGGAGCAGTAGAGAGCGGGGCGGCCGCGCCTGCCCGCGGGGCTCATTCCGGCACGACAGACCGTGCAGCGGGCCTTCTTTTCATCACGCACGGCCCCACTATAGAACTTGGAATGTGTGACGTAATGCAGGTCAAAGCCCTTTAGTTGGCGGGAATTCTGAAACCCCGCTGATACGTTCGTAACGTGAAGTACGACATCTTGCAGGTCCTCGGCGCGATCCTGATGTGTTTCTCCGCGCAAGGCCTCATCCGACTGCTCATCGACCACGACCACACCGGCCTCCTCGGCGGGCTTCCCGGCGGCTTCGCGGTCCTTCTGATCGCCTACGTCGTCGCGGTCACCGCAGGCGTACTCCTCACCGGTTGGTCCCACTCGCAGGCGAAGGCCGTCGGCCGTCGTGACTGACGGTGCGACCCAGCGCTGCACTGCCTGTTGACGGGTGTCCAACTTTCGCCGATCGTTGGGGAATTGAGCGCAAATCAAGGCGCTGCGTTGTGACGGCTGGGGGGAGCCGAGCATGCAACCTGGGGACGAGCACGCCACTGGGGCGGAGCCCAACGACGCCGTACCCGGCGGTCGGGGGCCCAGCGACGCGGTCCCCGGGAGCGGGGAACGCGTCGGCCACGGCGCCGGTCCGGCGGGCGGGGAGCAGCACCCCGCACCACCGGGTGCGCCAACGCCAGGGCAGGGGAAGGGGCAGGGGCAGGACCACGCCCCGCCGAGCGCGCCACCGGCAGGGCAGGGTCAGGACCACGGCCGTGACGGCGGCCATGACCCGGGTGCGAGCCGGAGCCCCGCGCCCGCCCCAGGGCCAAGCGCTCCTCCGCCGCCCGACGCCCCCCAGGGGGGTCAGTACGGGCCGCCGCCTCCGATGGCACCGCCTCCAATGGCACCACCATCGATGACACCGCCCCCGATGGCACCGCCACCCTCACCCCAGCCCTCCCAGCCCTCCGCACCGCCGCCATTCCTCCCGCCCCAGCCCCCGCCTCCCACGACCCCGCCCGCGTACGGCCCGCCCGCAGGCGCCCCCGCGGCCCCGCCCCCGCCCCCTGCCGCCCCCGACGCCCTGCGCGCCCTCTCCGCCGCGCTCCTGAACCTCACCGGCCTCGGCCTCGGTTACGTCCTCCTGAAGCGCTGGCTCCTGGCCGCCCTCTGCTGGGCCGCGACCGCCGCGCTCCTCTTCGTGGCGCTCCCCGCCGAGGTCGACGGCGTGCCCGGCGGCGTACTCGTCGGGTTCGTGGCCTTCCTCGTCCTCGCGGCCGCCGACGGGGCCCGCCGCGCCCTCCGTACGCACCAGCACTGGCCGCTGCGCGCGCCGCTCGCCGTCGGGCTCGGGCTCGTCCTGCTGGCCGTCCCCGCGGGCGGCGTCATCGCGTACGACGCCGCGCGTGACGAGGCCGTGGAGCAGATGCTGCTCGACCGGCTCGACAAGGCCGACAAGCTCGTCACGGCCGCCGACGGCCGCACCTTCGACGCCGCCAAGGACGACTACCGCTCCGCCCTCGCCATCTACCGCGACCTGGGCGAGGACCACCCGGACTCCAAGGCCGCCGAGCGCGTCCCGGACAGCCTCGCCGCGTACTACAAGTCCGTCGCCGCCCCGTACGGCGAGCGCAAGTACTGCGACGCCCTCAAGCCCCTGAAGTACCTCCGCACCCTCCCCGGCTCCCTCGGCAAGGACCGCGTGGGCACCCTCGCCACCTGGCCCGACGACCGCCTGGCGACCTCCCTCTACGAGTGCGGCAGCCAAGGCCTCGGAACCGCCTCCACGGCGGCAGCCGGGAGCGCCGGCGGCAGTGAACTGGGCGAGCTCCTGCGCACGTTCCCCGACTCCGACCAGGCCGGCAAGGTCGAGCCCGCCATCCGCGACGCCATCGACGCCCGCTCGTCGGACCTGAAGGGCTCCGACCCCTGCACGGCCACCGAGGAACTCCGCGGCATCGGCACCACCGCCAAGGCCCTGCCCGACGGCAAGGGCGACGGCCTCTCCGACGACGCCGCGAACGCGGTGGAGTCGGGGGTCTACGCGTGCGGCGTGGACGAATTCAAGGACGGAAAGTTCAGCCAGGCGGCCAAGACCCTCAACGACTTCACGGGGACCTACAAGAGCAACGGCAAGCGCGACCGCGCCAAGGACATCGCCATCGCCGCCGAGATCGCCGCGGCCCGCCCGGCGGCGGGCGGCAGCCTGCCGCCGGCGAAGTCACCGGGCGGCGCGAGGCTCACGTACGTCATCGAGAACGGCGGCCCCGGCCCGCTCGAGGTCCTCTACACAGGCCCGACCACCGGCAGCCTCAAGCTCTCCGCGTGCGGCGACTGCAAGACGTACACCAGCAGGGCCCAGGGCAAGAAGGCCTGCCTGGCGGGCAAGGGGTACCCGCAGAAGACGCTCCGGCTGCCCCCCGGCGACTACCACTTCCTCTACAAGCGCGACGCGAGCAGCGTGGGAAGCGTCCGCAACAACACCGAGGGCAGCAAGATCCAGCCCGGCTACCGCTACACCGACTGCTCGTACGTCGTGACGGGAGGCGGCCTCGGAGACCTCGACGGGCTCGACGGCCTTGACGGGCTCGACGGACTCGACGACGTGAGCGACCTCCGGGGGCTGGATGGCCCCGACAGGCGCCCATGACCGATGATGTGAGTCTCCGTCACCGGACCCGGTCAGAATGAGACCTGGTCAGAGGGCTCGCCGGGCCGTCATTGCCCGGCGTCACTCACCGTGATACACAGAGTGACCGTACGTTTCAGCCAACGAATGACGCCAAGTCGACATGCACTGGCCCATTTGTCGGCGAGAATGAGCTGTCCTCTGTACTGCGGTAGGCAGAGGTGACGGAACAACCCACTAGGGGCGGTGAGTTACACATGCTTATGGCAGCCGAAAAGGGCGACATCACCACCATCATTGGCGGGATCGCCCCCGACTGGGGTCCCTTCGGGAGCCTGGGCAACGAGGCACGGGTGATGATCGAGGTCGTGATGGCGATCGCCATCCTCCTCTGTCTCGGCATTGCGATCTGGGGCGCCGCGAAGCAGCGCATCGGCGCGACGGCGCTGCGCGACACCTTCAGCGCGGAACAGGGCAAGGGCCTGATCGTCGCGGGCCTGACCGGCGTCTTCATCATCGGGTCCCTCGGCACGGTCTTCACCATCGTGTACGGCATGGCGGTCTAGCCCCCGCGACCCACTTACATCACTTACGTCCCCGTCCCCCCACCCCCTGTCCCCCTCCGACCCACCCATCCGTCGTGCCCACCGGCTGAGGTTGCAACTCCCTGATGTCGAGTCACCACACCGCGCCCGCGCGGGAACCAGCACGGCTACCGTCGTACGTGGCGGTACACCGAGAGGTTGAGGGGGCGTACGCGGCATGAGTCTCGACGACGAGCGAAACGGCGGCCTCTACGGCGGCTCCGGCGAGACCCGGACTCGCCTCCCCGAGGGTGAGGGGGGCGGCCAGGATGTGTACGGAGGAGCGCGCAGATCCAGCCGTTCTTCGTCACGGAGTCTCGTGACGGTGGTGGGTGTGGTGGTGGTACTGATCGCCGCCATCGCCTTCGCCAACCGCGGGGACAGCGGCGGGGCGTCATCCGGAGAGGGTGACGGAAAAAAGGCGCAGGCGAATCCCACCGCCCCCTCCGGGGAGAAGCCTGTCGACGGCAAGACGTCGGGCATCCCTTCGGGCTTCGCGAAGAGTGAGCAGGGGGCGGAGTCCGCTGCGGCGAACTATGCGTCAGCGTTGGGTTCTGACGGGATGTTCAATCAGGCCAAACGTCGCGAGATCGTGCAGGCCGTTGCGGATCCCAGCTCGGTGAACAAGCTCCAGACCGGGTTCGACGCCGACTACTCCCAGGCTTTCCTGAAGAAGATCGGGCTTGGCAGCAACGGCACCGCCCCTGCGGGCAGCACGTTCGTGAACCGGACGATGCCCGTCGGCACCAAGGTCACGAGTTACGGAGACAGCGGGGCCACCGTCGAGGTCTGGTGCAGCGGCCTGTTCGGGCTCACCGGCGAGAAGTCCACCAACCCCGTCACCGGCAGCTGGTTCACCGTGACGATGAAGTTGAAGTGGAACGACGACGACTGGAAGGTCCTGGCGTCCAGCCAGAAGTCCGGTCCGACACCGGTGAACGGCGACAACCCCATCTCCGGAGCCGACGACATCGGCAAGGCGGTCAAGGAGTACGGAGGGTTCACGTATGCCCGGTAGCCCACGCCGCGCGCTCACGGTCATGGGAGTTGTGGCGGCCGCACAGACTGCGACGGTGCTACTGGCCACCCGTGCCTTCGCAGCCCCTGAGCCGAAGGACGACCCCTGTGAGCTGATCGCGGGCCCCGCCAAAAAGTACTGCGAAAAAGGCCAGAACTCCGGCAGCGGCGACAACAGCGACAAGTACCCCACCGACGCCCCCCTGGACTCCACCGCCGACCCCCTCTCCTCCCTGGCGAAGGGCTGCGCCGAAGCCGCGTCCTGGACCGTCGACAAGCTCTCCGAAGCCGTGAAGGAGACCGCCGAGGTCGACTTCACGAACGCCAGCTTCCTCAAGCAGTACGCGGTCGTCTTCGCCGCGTCCACCATCCTGACCCTGCTCCTGTGGCTCCTCGCCGTCGCCAAACGCGCAGTGAGAGGCGTCCCCCTCACCACCGCGCTCACCGAAGCCATCGGGTTCCTGTGGCTGACGGTCCTCGCCTCCGCGTTCACGCCGCTGATCCTCTACACGGTCGTCTCGGCGGCCGACGGGATCACGGACGTCATCGCGAAGGCCACCGGCGGCCAGACGGACAACTTCTTCGGGACGTTCTCCGAAGCCCTGAAGAAGGGCGAGGGCATCGGCGGCGGCCCGATCATGCTGATCGTCGTCTCGCTCGTGTCGATCCTCGCGGCCGGCGTCCTCTGGCTGGAGCTCGTCATCCGGGCCGCCCTGCTCTACGTGGGCGCCCTGCTCGGCACCGTCGTGTACGCGGGTCTGGTCGACAAGAACCTGTGGACGCACGTCCGCCGCTGGGCGGGGATCATGATCGCCGTCATCCTCGTCAAACCGATCATCGTCATCGTGCTCGGCCTCGCCGGCGCGCTGTCCGCCGACGACGGGCCCGACGCCTTCTCGGCGGTCGTCTCCGGGCTCTCGATCATCCTGCTCGCCATCTTCGCGAGCGCCATGATCTACCGCTTCGTCCCCGGCTTCGGCGACGAGATCGCGGGCTCCCGGAACAACCGCATCTCCCAGGGTGCGGAGAACCGCGCCGCGGCCGTCATCACCTCCCCCGCGTCCCTCGTCTCCCAGGGCATCAAGACCCACAGCTCCCGTGGGGGCGGCGGAGGCGGCGGCAACAACCAGGCCCGGCCCTCCAACCCCGCCAGCGGCGGCGTCGCCGCCCACAGCAGCCGCCCCAGCGGAGGCGGCGGCGGAGGCTCATCGAACGGCGGCGGATCTGTCCCCTCCGCCGCACCCCCGCCCCGGGGCGCCGCGACCAGCACTCCGCACGCGCGCAACCGCGGCTCAGGAAATGGCTCCACTGGCACCAATCGCTCGGGAGGTGAAGGGCGTTCATGACCACCCAGTCCCACGTGTCCCATCCGGTCGCGCCCCGCCGCACATATCTGATCGGCCGTGCGCGGCCGAACGCGATCGTCGGCAAGAACCGGGAGACCGGTGAGATCGCGCTGATCATCGCCGGCGCCTTCGTCGGGATGATGTGCGGGCTCCTGGTCCCTGTCCTCTCCCTGCGCATCGTGCTGCTCATGGGCTTCCCGATGCTGGGCATCGCCGCGGTCTACGTCCCCTACAAGGGCCGCACGTTCTTCAAGTGGTTCGAGATCAACCGCAGCTACAAGCGCTCCCTCAAGCGCGGCACCGCCTACCGCTCCGCCACCCCCGAGGCGGGCATCCGCTTCGACGGCAGGGAGATCGAGGTCGGCCCGCCGCCGGGGATCGGCCGCATCAGCTGGCTGGCCGCACCCTTCGGTCCTGACGAGATCGCCGTACTCCTTCACGCCGACCGGAGGACCGTCACCGCCGCCATCGAGATCGAGGGCCCCGGCGTCGGCCTGCGCGACTCCGAGGACCAGGAGGCCCTGGTCGACCGCTTCGGCACGCTCCTCAAGCACGTCGCCAACGGGGACGGCTTCGTGACGCGGCTCCAGATGCTCGCGCGCACCCTCCCCGCCGACCCGGACGCCCACGCCAAGGACGTCAGCGTACGAGGCGACGACCGGGCACTTCCCTGGCTGCAGCAGTCGTACGAGCAGCTGCAGTCCATGGTGTCCACCAGCAGCGAGCAGCACCGCGCGTATCTCGTCGCCTGCATGCACTACTCCCGCGACCTGGCCGCCGAGGCCCAGGCGATGGCCCGCGCCAGCCGCCCGCACGGCGGCAGGAGGCTCGACAAGGACGCCGGTCTCGCGGTCGTCATGGCGCGCGAACTGACCGACATCTGCTCGCGGCTCCAGGAAGCCGACATCCGGGTGCGTCAGCCGCTCGGCCAGGGGCGCCTCTCCTCCCTCGTGCACTCCATGTACGACCCGGACCACCCCATCGACCACATCCAGGCGATGACGAAGCGCAACGCCTGGCCGGCCGAGCTCGACGCCATGGAGCCCACCTACCTCCAGGCCAAGACCCGCGAGTCCTCCACCCGCGCCCCCTGGTGCCACGCCACGGCCTGGGTGAAGGAGTGGCCGATGACTCCCGTCGGCGTCAACTTCCTCGCCCCGCTGCTCGTCCACACCCCGGACGTGATCCGCACGGTCGCGGTGACCATGGACCTCGAACCCACCGAGGTCGCCATCGAGCGCATGCTGACGGAGAAGACGAACGACGAGGCGGAGGCCAGCCGCCAGGCCAAGATGAACCGCACGGTCGACCCCCGCGACATCGCCTCGAACTCCCGTCTGGACCAGCGCGGCGAGGACCTCGCGAGCGGCGCGGCCGGCGTCAATCTGGTCGGCTACATCACCGTCTCGTCCCGTTCCCCCGAAGCCCTCGCGCGCGACAAGCGCACCATCCGGGCCTCGGCCGGGAAGTCGTATCTGAAGCTGGAGTGGTGCGACCGCGAGCACCACAGGGCCTTCGTCAACACGCTGCCGTTCGCGACCGGCATCCGACGCTAGAGCTGAGGGCTGCCAAGATGCGGGATCCGCTGACCATCCTCACGGACGCCTTCACGTCCTTCCTGTTCGGGAAGGTGGAGACGACCAGACTCCCCGTGCGTACGTCGACGGGGCAGGCCCAGGCGGTCTATCTGCCGACGGCCGCCCCCGGCCTCGGCGACTCGGGCGTGATCATCGGGCGTGAGGTGTACTCCGGCAAGGGCTACATCTACGACCCGTTCCAGCTGTACGGCCAGCAGCTCCCGGCACCGCACTGGCTGGTGCTCGGCGAGTCGGGCAACGGCAAGTCGGCGCTGGAGAAGACGTACGTCCTGCGGCAGTTGCGGTTCAAGGACCGGCAGGTCGTCGTCCTCGACGCACAGGGCGAGGACGGCGTGGGCGAGTGGAACCTCATCGCCCAGGAGCTGGGGATAACTCCCATCCGCCTGGACCCGACGGCCGCGCTCGACATGGGCATCCGCCTCAACCCGCTGGACCCCTCGATCACCACGACGGGCCAGCTCGCCCTGCTCCGCACGATCATCGAGGTCGCGATGGGGCACGGGCTCGACGAGCGCTCGGGCTTCGCGCTCAAGGTCGCCCACGCGTACGTGAACGAGACGATCGTGGAGCGCCAGCCCGTCCTCACGGACATCGTGGAACAGCTCAGGCACCCGGAGCCGGAGTCCGCCGAAGCGATGAACGTCGCCATAGACGACGTACGGGCGTGGGGTCTGGACGTCGCACTCGTCCTGGACCGCCTGGTCGACGGTGACCTGCGGGGCATGTTCGACGGCCCGACGACGGTGGGCATCGACCTGGACGCCCCACTGATCGTCTTCGACCTCTCGCACATCGACCGCAACTCGATCGCGATGCCGATCCTGATGGCGATCGTGGGCGTCTGGCTCGAACACACCTGGATCCGCCCCGACCGCAAGAAGCGCATCTTCCTGGTGGAGGAGGCGTGGCACATCATCAACTCCCCGTTCGTCGCCCAGCTCTTCCAGCGGCTGCTCAAGTTCGGCCGACGGCTCGGTCTTTCCTTCGTGGCGGTGGTCCACCACCTGAGCGACGTGGTGGACGGAGCGGCGGCCAAGGAAGCCGCCGCGATCCTCAAGATGGCCTCCACGAGGACCATCTACGCCCAGAAGGCGGACGAGGCCAGAGCCACGGGCCGCGTTCTCGGCCTGCCGCGCTGGGCGGTGGAGATCATCCCCACCCTGACGCCCGGCATCGCCGTATGGGACGTGAACGGCAACGTCCAGGTGGTCAAACACCTGATCACCGAGACCGAACGCCCCTTGGTCTTCACCGACCGCGCCATGACCGAATCGTCGGTGGAGGCGGCGGACCAGCTGCTCGGCGACGACGCGCTGCGGGCGGCGGAGCTGGAGGCGGAGGAGCGTGCGGCATACATGGAGCAGCAGATGAACGGTCCTTCGTCGTCGCGTTCCGGGGTGGCATGAGCGATGGGATACCGGGGGCCTGAGCCCGAGCACGGCTACCGGGGCGGGCGGCGCGAGTCACGCGAGCGAGGCATCCCCGACGGCCTCCTCGTGGGCGGCCTCGCCTTCGTGCTCGGCCTGACGGTCCTGGTCTGGTCGGCCACGGGCCTCGCGGGCCTGTTCTCGCACGGCTCCTGGCCCAAGAACGTCACCTTCGGCAATACGCCGGTGGCGATGCGGCACCTGCTCCAGCAGCCGCACGACATCGCGGGCGCCTGGCCGGCCACTCCGGCCACCCAACTCACGGGCTACGGCTTGTTCTGGGGCCTGCTGATCGGCCAGCTGATGGTGCTCGTGGTCCTGACGATCTTCGTCATGGGGACGGTGACGCGGTGGCGGGCGGTACGGAGGGCCAGGCGCGAGACCCGCCTCGCACAGCCGCCACAGACGCAGGCTCCGGCGGAGGCGGCTCAGACTCCGGCTCCGGCTCCGGCTCCGGCTCCGGTCGAGGCGGCTCCCGTCGAGGCCGTCCCCGCAGCTGCTCCCACTGTGCCCACACCGCCGGGGGCTGATGACGAGGGCCTCAGGGCCACCGTGGGGTATGGCACCGAGCCGCCGGGGGCAGAAACAGCCACGGTCCCCACCCCCCGTACGCCCTTGGTGCTCGGCCCCGCCGAGACCCGCCGAGCACACGCGATCCAGGCCATCCGCGACGCGGAAAGCGCAGCCCTGATCCTCACCTCGGACCCCACCCTGTGGGAAGAGACCAAGGACGCCCGCGCGAAGCTCGGCCCAGTCCTCGTCTACGACCCCTCCCACCTCTGCGACACCCCCGCAAGAATGCACTGGTCCCCCACGGCCAACTGCGAGGACAAGGAAACAGCGGCCCACCGAGCCACCGCTCTGCTGGCCGCCATAAGGCCCAGCGCCAAGCTGGACAGCACCGTCGCCGACACCGCGGAAACCCTCCTCCGCAGCTTCCTGCACGCCGCGGCGGTGGACGGCCGCCCCATCAAGCACGTACACCGCTGGGCCCAGGGAACGGGCGTCCAGGACGCGGTCCGCATCCTCCGCACCCACCAGAGGGCGGCCTCGGGATCCGGGGGCGAGCTGGAGGCGGCACTCACCGCGTATCCGGAACGCCGGGACATGGCACAGGAGTTGACGGCGAGGGCGCTCTCCGCCCTCTTCACCCTGAACGTACGGGAATCGTGCACCCCAAACCGAACCGATGCCCTCACCTTGGATTCCTTCATCGATGAAGGGGGCACGCTTTTTGTGGTGGGTGAACCCATCGAGGACCCCAAGTCGCCCCAAGGGCCCGGCGCGATGCCGCTCCTCACGGCTCTCGCCTCAAGCGTGGTCGAGCACGGCCGGCGCATGGCCGAACGGTCATCCTCCGGTCGGCTCGACCCACCAATGACGCTGGTCCTGGACGACGTGGCCGCCGTCGCCCCGCTCCCCCAGCTCCCCGAGCTCCTGTCCACCGGCGCGGACCGCGGCCTGCCCACCCTGGCCCTCCTCCGCTCCCGCGAGCAGGCCCGCACCCGCTGGCCGCACGCGGAACTCCCCGGATAGGCACGGACGAAGCTCTCGGGGTCCCTGTCCTACCGCGGTACTACCCCCGCCGCCCTCATCCCGCCCCTGGTCCGACGCCCCGCGCCCCCGCGGACGCCAGCATCAGAAGCATGATTCGGGCATACGAACTCACCAAGCGCTACGGCGACAAGACCGTCGTGGAGGATCTCTCCTTCACCGTCCGCCCCGGGGCCGTCACCGGCTTCCTCGGCCCCAACGGCGCGGGCAAGTCCACCACCATGCGGATGCTCCTCGGCCTGGACGCCCCGACCCGCGGACGCTCCACCATCGGCGACCGGCCGTACGCGACGCACACCGCGCCCCTGCACGAAGTGGGCGCGCTCCTGGAGGCCCGGTCCGTCCATCCGGGCCGCACCGCCTTCCACCACCTGATGGCCCTGGCCCACACGCACGGCATCCCACGCCGCCGCGTCGAAGAGGTCCTGGACCTCGTGGGCATCCACGAGGTGGCCCGCAAGCGCGTGAAGGGCTTCTCGCTCGGCATGGGCCAGCGTCTGGGCATCGCGGCCGCGCTGCTCGGCGACCCCGCGGTGGTCATCCTCGACGAGCCGGTCAACGGCCTCGACCCCGAGGGCGTCCTGTGGATCCGCAATCTCCTCAAGTCCCTTGCCGCGGAGGGCCGTACGGTCCTGGTCTCCTCGCACCTCATGAGCGAGATGGCGCTGACCGCCGAGCACCTGATCATCATCGGGCGCGGCAGGCTCCTCGCGGACACCACGGTCGAGAGGTTCGTACGCGAGTCGGGCACCGGCTCCGTCAAGGTCGTCACCCCCGAGGCGGGCCTCCTCGCCGAGCTGCTCGCCGAGCCGGGCGTACAGGTCACGAGTGACGCGCCGGGCGTCCTCGACGTACGCGGCACCGACGGCGAACACATCGGCCGCACCGCGGCGCGCAACGGCATCCCCCTCTTCGAACTGACCCCGCAGACCGCCTCGCTGGAGCAGGCGTTCATGGACCTCACCCGGGACTCGGTCGAGTACGTCACCCCGTCGATCGCACCGCAGCCGGAAGGAGCCGCAGCATGAGCACCGGCACTCTCACCCCCACCAGGCCGGCCCCGTCGACGTACCGGCTGAGCACCAAGGGCGTCCTGCGCTCCGAGTGGCACAAGCTGTGGACGCTCCGCTCGACCTGGATCACGTTGCTCACCGCGGGCGCCCTCGTCCTGGCCGTCGGCATCACGATGGGCGTCACCTACGACGGGGACGACGCCGAGATCGACACGATCGTCTTCACCCTCTTCGGCACCCAGCTCTCCCAGATCTGCCTCGCCGTCCTCGGCATCCTCGTCACCGCGGGCGAGTACTCGACGGGCATGATCCGGGCATCGCTCGCGGCCGTCCCGAGCCGCCTGCCCGTCCTGTGGTCCAAGGCCGGCCTCTTCACGGCGGTCGCCTTCACGGTGTGCTTCGTGACGAACGTCGTCACGTTCCTCACCGCCCAGATCTGGCTCTCCGGCACCGACAAGGAACTGTCCCTCACCGACTCCGGCGTGCTCGGCGCCCTCGCGTCCAGCGCCGCGGCCCTCACCTTGCTCAGCCTCATCGCGCTCGGCCTCGGCGCCCTGTTCCGCTCGGTGCCCGGCGCCATCGGTGCCTTCGTCGGAGCCGTCCTGGTCCTGCCCGAGGTCGTGACCATGATGCCGTTCAGCGCCGTGGACACCGCCGTCAAGTACTTCCCCGCCCAGGCGGCGAGCGCCCTCGGATCGGTGGCCCGGGTGGAGAACACCATCGCGCCGGGCACGGCCCTGATCACGCTCGCCCTCTGGGCGGCGGCGGTCATCGCCGCGGCATCCGTGCTGCTCAAGCGTCGCGACGTATGACGCCCGAACGTTCAACTCCTGTACGAGGATGAGGCCGTGACCGAGCCACGCATCGCGCCGCACGACGAGCCCCGCACCGCGCCGCATCCCCTCACCCGGCTCCTCCAGCGTTCGACACAGCGGGTGCGCGCCTTCGACAGGCGCCGCCCGCTCGTCTGGGACCTGCTGGTCACCGGCTTCTTCGTGGTGGCCGCCCTCGTCGACGCCGCGGGCGGCTGGCGCAACACCGCGCCGAACACGGCCGTGCCGGGCTGGCTCGTCCTCCTGCTCAGTACCGCGCTGTCGCTACCGCTGCTGTGGCGTCGCCGCCGCCCGATGGCGGCCCTCACCGTCATGGTCGCCGCGAGCCTGGTCAGCAGCTGGACCGGTGCCATGCTCCAGGCCTCGCTGATCCAGATGATCGTCCTGTTCAGCGTCGCGATGTGGCTGCCCCTGAAGACGCTGGGCGGTGCGGGCCTCATGATGACCGCACCGCTCGTCGTGGGCGCGTTCCGCTACCCGGAGAACAGCTGGGACCAGCAGATCGTCCCGTACGTGTGGGCGTACGCCCTCGTCGCCCTCCTCGGCATCGCGGTGCGCTCGCGCCAGGATTACACCGAGGCCCTCGTCGAACGCGCCCGGCAGCTCGAAGTCGAACGCGACCAGCAGGCGCAGCTCGCCACCAACGCCGAACGCACGCGCATCGCCCGGGAGATGCACGACATCATCGGCCACAATCTCTCGGTCATCACGACCCTCGCGGACGGCGGTTCGTACGCCGCCGCCAAGTCCCCGGAACGTGCCGCCCAGGCGCTCACGGCCATCGGCACGACCAGCCGCCAGGCCCTGACGGAACTGCGCCGGCTCCTGGACGTCCTGCGCGAGGACGCCCCCGACGCCGCCGCCCTGGCTCCCCAGCCCGCCCTCACCGACCTCGACCAACTCATCGACGGGGTACGGGCCGCGGGGCTTCCGGTCCGCAGCACGGTGCGCGGCCGCCCGGACTCCCTGCCTGCGGGCCGCCAGCTGACGGTCTACCGCGTCGTCCAGGAGGCCCTCACGAACACCCTCAAGCACGGCGGCCCGGAGGCGACGGCGTACGTGGAGGTCGTGTACGGCGACGACGGGGTACGGGCGACCGTGACGGACACGGGCACGGGGGCCGGCCCCACCGGATCCCCCGGCCCCTCACCCGGAGATGCGCCCGGCCGGGGTCTCACGGGAATGCGCGAGCGAACGGCGCTGTACGACGGGACACTTGAGGCGGGCCCACTGCGGAAACCGGCAGGCGGCTGGCAGGTAAGACTCCATCTTCCCGAAGAACTCAAGGACTCCCCTCAGTGACGACCGTACTCATCGTCGACGACCAGCCGATGCAACGCTTCGGCTTCCGCATGCTCCTGGAGAGCCAGGACGACATGAGGGTGGTGGGAGAGGCCGGCAACGGCAGCGAAGCGGTCCGTATGGCGGCCGAACTCCACCCGGACGTCGCCCTGATGGACATCCGCATGCCGGGCCTCGACGGCATCGAGGCCACGCGCCGCATCGTGGCCGCGGGCGACCGCACCCGCGTCCTGATCCTCACCACGTTCGACCTCGACGAGTACGCGTACGCGGGCCTGCGCGCGGGAGCCTCGGGTTTCCTCATCAAGGACGCGATGCCGGAGGAGCTCCTCGCGGGTATCCGAGCGGTCGCCACGGGAGACGCGGTCGTGGCCCCGAGCCTGACCCGCCGCCTCCTCGACGCGTACGCCGAACACCTGCCGCCACGGCCCGGCGAGGACACCGACCCGTTCCGGGACCCACGCCTGGCCTCACTGACGGAACGGGAGCGCGAAATCCTCACGGTCATCGGGCAGGGCTGGACGAACACGGAGATCGCGGGCCGGCTGCACGTCGCGGAGTCGACGGTGAAAACGCACGTGGGACGCATTCTCGCGAAGACGGGGGCGAGGGACCGAGTTCAGGCGGTCATTCTGGCGTACGACACGAAATTGGTGAGGCCGGAGTGAATGGTGGGCACGGCGGCGCAATGGGCCCTGAACGCAGAAAACCCCCGCACCCAGAGGGTGCGGGGGTTTCCCGTTAATAATAGTTCGGCGGCGTCCTACTCTCCCACAGGGTCCCCCCTGCAG